>DATAWA010000126.1:0-47893 GCA_036267435.1 Xanthobacteraceae bacterium
CCCTTCGCCTCTGCTGGCTGCCGCCATCTCGCCAGCGGATCGGTCGCGGTTGAGCCCGCGAATCGGACGACTTTACTCTCAACCGGAATCGCGCCGAAAGAGTCCAGATCGTGAACGCTATTCGGCTTGCGCCCGGGCCGCTCCGCGCACCGGCTTGCCCAGCGCCTGCGCCTCGCGCGCCATGTCTTCGAGATTGATCCGGGACAGCGCAATGCCGAATTCGTGCTCGGCGTTGGCCACGGCTGGCAGCACGATCTTGACCAGAAGATCGGAGCCGTGATGCGCTTGCTGCTCGCTCTCTTCGGCGGTTCCAGCGGCGCGCAATATGTCATTTGCTGTAACGCGCCGGCGATCGCGCGCGAGTTCATAACCGCCGCGCGGACCGCGGATGCCGCGCAAAATGCCGCAACGCACCAGGGCCTGCAAAACGGGTTCCAGATGCCGCGGCGGCAGACCGTGACGTGCTGCAAGAATCTTCGCGGAAATCGGTTGCCCATGCTCTTGCATTGCAACATCGATCACTGCTGCGACGGCGAGTACTCCTTTGCGGGGAAGCAGCGGCATTGAAACAGAAAAACGTTGCGCGAGGACATTAGTTCGCTTCGATCCGCTAATATCTCACACGCTCCATGCGGTCTAGTTTTTACGAAATTTAGTTTCCATTTTTCACAGTATCCGCTGCCAATCCCGTGGATCCGAAGCCGCCGGACTGACGTTCGGTCATGTCCAAGCCGCTCGATTCAACAAGAACTACACGTTGTATTGGTGCTATTATTAGTTGGGCAATGCGCATTCCTCGCTTTATTACTACAGATTCGTCGCCATGATTTACAAGAATGACCTGTAATTCTCCGCGATAATCGGCGTCGATCGTTCCCGGTGCGTTGAGCACCGTCACCCCGTGGTGCGCGGCCAAGCCCGAGCGCGGCCTGATCTGGCCTTCATGGCCCGGCGGCAAGGCGATGGCGATGCCGGTCGGAATCAAGGCGCGACCGCCGCGGGGAATCGCGACAGGCGCATCGGCCGCCACCGCCGCCACAAGATCGAGGCCGGCGGCAAGCGCGCTTTGATAAGCCGGCAATGGCAGGTCCATGGCGTGCGGCAAACGTGTGATGCGCAGTTCCACGGTCACGGGGATTCCTTTGCCAGCGCCGCGGCGATCCGCCCGATCAGCATGCGCGCTGCGTCGTCCTTGGTTTGCGGCGGCCAGGATTCCACATTTGTCGGCGTGATCAAATGAATCGTATTGGTGTCACCACCCATGATGCCGGTCGCCGGCGAGACGTCGTTGGCTAGAATCCAGTCGCAGCCTTTCTTGGCAAGTTTGGCTTTGGCGTTGGCGACGACGTTGTCGGTTTCCGCGGCAAAGCCGATGACGAGCTGCGGCCGGGCGGTTTTGCGGTGAGCGATGGTCGACAGGATATCGGGATTCTCGATCAGCTTGAGTGTGGGCGTGCGGCCCTGCTGTTTCTTGATCTTGCTCGCGCTCGGTTCGGCGCTGCGCCAGTCGGCGACCGCCGCGGCGAAAACGGCGATGTCGACCGGCAAGTTTTGCTCGACCGCATCGAGCATCTGCCGCGCCGTCTCGACCTTGACGACGGTCACGCCCGGCGGATCCGGGACGTTGACCGGCCCGCTGACCAGAATGACCTCGGCCCCCGCGGCGGCGGCGGCGGCCGCTATGGCATGACCCTGCTTGCCCGAGGAGCGATTGGCGATAAACCGCACCGGGTCGATTGGCTCTGCCGTGGGACCCGAAGTGACCAGCACCCGCCGGCCGGATAGTGCTCCGCCACGGCGCACCAGCGCCTGCGCCGCCGCGGCGATTTCGGGCGGCTCGGCCATGCGGCCGATGCCAGCTTCGCCGCGCTCTGCCATCTCACCGGAGTTCGGTCCGATAACGCGAATGCCGTCGGCGGTCAGCGCCGCCAAATTGCGTTGTGTAGCCTTTGCCGCCCACATGCGCGGATTCATCGCCGGCGCAATGAGGACAGGCTTGTCGGTCGCCAGCAGCACCGCGGTGGCGAGATCGTCGGCATGACCGCCGGCCATTTTCGCGATCAAGTCCGCCGTCGCCGGCGCGACCACGATGAGATTGGCGTCGCGCGCGAGCCGGATATGGCCGACGTCGAACTCGCTTTGCGGATCGAACAGATCGGTATAAGCGCGCTCGCCGGCGAGCGCGCCCACGGCCAGCGGGGTGACAAAGTGTTGTGCGGCCGCGGTGAGGATGCAGCGCACGCGCAGCGCGCGTTCCTGCAAGCGGCGGATCAGATCGAGCGCTTTATAGGCGGCGATGCCGCCGCCAATAATCAGAAGAACATGCGGCGCGCCCTTCGGCGCAGCGGCCGCTGTGTCGGCTGTGGCGTCTCCCGGCGGTTCGAAACGCTCGCCGATATCGCCGCCCGCTTCGTCGGCTGCCTGGCGCAGGATGACGCGGATCTCGTCTTCCATCGAGCGGCCGTGGCGCGCCGCGCGCAGGCGCAACAACGTCTTGAGCTTGTCGTCGAGCTGACGGACGGTGAGGCTGGCCACCGGGATTTCCCCTATAAAGATCAGAGGATAACACCACCATGATTGCGTTGCAATCAATGCAATCAAACGTGCCTTATGACCAGCCACGCCAGCAGCGCGGCGATGATCCAGAGCGCGCCAACCGTCCACCGCGTGAGACGCGTTTCGTCCTTTTTGATCTCGGCAAGGGTTTGCGGCGATAGCAGCAGGAGGCCTTCGCGGGTGATCTCGTCAAACCGTTCGAGCACCCTGGCGCCCTGCGTCAACAGCTCGGGGATATTGCCGAGGAAGCGGCCGATTTCGCCGATGCCCTCGGCGGCGCCTTCGAGCTTACCGGCGGGGCCGAGATTGCGCGTCATCCATTCGCCGACGACCGGCTCGGCCGTGCTCCAGATATCGAGCTTGGGATCCAGCGAGCGCGCCACGCCTTCGACCACGACCATGGTTTTTTGCAGCAGCAGCAATTCCGGCCGCGTGCGCATGTCGAACAGGCCCGTGACCTCAAACAACAATGTGAGAAGCTTCGCCATCGAGATGTCTTCGGCGGTGCGGTTGTGGATGGGCTCGCCGATGGCGCGGATCGCCTGGGCAAATTCCTCGACCGAATGCTGCGGCGGCACGTAACCCGCCGCGAAATGAACCCGGGCGACGCGGTGGTAATCGCGGGTGATGAAGCCGTATAGGATCTCCGCCAGAAACAAGCGTTCCTTGGCGCCGAGCCGGCCCATGATGCCAAAGTCGACCGCGACCAGCCGCCCTTGGTCGTCGACGAAAAGATTGCCGGGATGCATATCGGCATGAAAAAAGCCGTCGCGCAGCGCATGCCGCAAGAACGTCTGGACCAGGCCGCGCGCCAGTTGCGGCAGATCGAAGCCCTTGGCCTGCAACTGGACGCGGTCGGAAAGGGGCGTTCCGTCGATCCACTCTTGCGTCAGCACCTCCTTGGTGGTGCGGTCCCAGTCGACCGTGGGGACGCGGAAATTCGGATCGTCTTTGGTGTTTTCGGCCATTTCCGAAAGCGCGGCGGCTTCGAGCCGGAAGTCCATCTCGACCATGACTGAGCGGCGCAAAGTATCGACGACTTCGATCAGCCGCAGCCGCCGCGCCTCGGCGGAAATATCTTCGGCGTGTCGGGCGGCAAACGTGAACGCGGACAGATCGGCATGAAAGCGCGCCTCGATGCCGGGCCGCAACAGTTTGACCGCGACCGCGCGCGACCCGCCGGCCCCCGCAGTCGTGCCGCGATGCACCTGGGCAATCGAGGCCGCGGCGACCGCCGGGCCAAAACTTTCAAACACCGCGGCGACCGGGCGGCCGAATGAAGCGGCAATGACCGCTTCGGCTTCAGCTTGCGGGAACGGCGGCATTCGATCCTGCAGCCGCTCGAGATCCCGCGCCAACACGGCGCCGACGACATCCGGGCGCGTCGCCAGGAACTGGCCGAGTTTTACGTAGCTCGGACCGAGACGGCTCAGCGCCGCCGACAAACGGGATTCCGCGGTGCCGGTCGATCTCCGCTCGAACAACCGGGCCATGCGAATAAGCGGCCGCATCGGCACCGGCACGGCGGCGGGTTCGACGATGCCGAACACGCCTTCGCGGGCGAAGATAAAGCCTGCCCGGCCGAGACGGATCAAATGCGCCGGACCGGAAATCACAAACGCCAGCCGGAATGCAACGCCACGATGCCGCCGCTCAACACTTGGAATGAAACCCGCGCAAAACCGGCCGCCCGCAGCATCGCGGCAAAATCCGGCGGTCGTGGAAAGCGCCGGATCGATTCCACCAGATAGCGATAGGATTCGCCATCGCCGGTCACCATGCGGCCCAGCGCCGAAATGACATTGAACGAATAGAGATCATACAGACGATCGAGACCTGGGACGTCGACGCTGGAGAATTCGAGGCAGGCGAACTTGCCGCCGATTTTGAGCACGCGGTGGGCTTCGGCCAGCGCCCGCTCGATGCGCGGTACATTGCGGATACCAAAAGCAATGGTCACGGCATCGAAGCTGCGGTCGCCAAACGGCAGCGCCTCGGCATTGGCCTCGGTAAAGGTCACGGCGCCGCCGAGGCCGCGTTCGAGCGCGCGCTCGCGGCCGACGTCGAGCATGTCGGCATTGATGTCGCATACTGTCGCCAGCGTCTGCTCGCCGCCGCGCGCGATCACGCGCATGGCGACGTCGCCGGTACCGCCGGCGATATCGAGAAGCGCAAACGGCCGATTTTTTGGCGGGTTGATCGCCGTAACCAGTGCATCCTTCCAGGCGCGATGCAGCCCCAACGACATCAAATCGTTCATCAGGTCGTAGCGCCGCGCCACGCTATGGAATACGCCGTCAACCAGGTCCTGCTTGTCCTCAAGCGGAACCTGGCGGGCGCCAAAATGAGTGGTGTCCGTCATCATCAATCCTTCAACGAACAACATAGCGCGCCGCCCGCACTGGCGCTATGTCTTTGAAATTAACCATTGATGCCGCGCTTGGCGCATGATGCGGAAAATGCCTGCCCTCGGACTTGATCCGAGGGTGGTTACCGGTTTTCCGAAACGCATGCCCTTGGGCGACCGAGGGATCGTGCTCCACTAAGGTCACAGACCGATGCCCGAATTGCCCGAAGTCGAAACCGTGCGCCGCGGCCTTGCTAAGGCGATGGAGGGCAAACGCCTGGTCAAGGTCGATGTCCGCCGCGGCGATCTGCGCTGGCCGTTGCCGAAGGATTTTGCGGAGCGGCTCAAAGGGCGAACGGTGACCGGCATTGGCCGGCGCGCCAAATATCTGCTCGCCGATCTGTCCTCCGGTGACGTCCTGGTGATGCATCTCGGCATGTCCGGCTCGTTTCATGTCTTGCAGGAGAAGCACAGCCGCCTCGGCCGCTATCATCACGAGCAGACGAAGCGCGTCGCTCACGATCATGTCGTTTTCCACCTGTCTTCCGGCGCCAGCGTCACTTTCAACGACCCGCGCCGCTTCGGTTCGATGAAACTCGTGCCGCGGGCAAAACTCGACGACGAGCCGTTGTTGAAAAATCTCGGTCCCGAGCCGCTGGGCAACGCCTTCGACGCCGCCATGCTGGCGCGCGCCTGTCGGGGCAAGAAGACGAGCCTGAAGGCGGCGCTGCTCGATCAGCAAGTCGTTGCCGGCTTGGGCAATATCTACGTGTGCGAGGCGTTGTACCGTGCGCGGCTGTCGCCCAGACGCTTGGCCTCCACTATCGCCGACAGAAAAGGCGCACCGAACGAGCGTGCCCGGCGGCTGGTCGAGGCCATCAAGGCGGTGCTGAACGAGGCCATCGAGGTCGGCGGCTCGTCATTGCGCGATCACCGGCTTACCGACGGCGATCTCGGCATGTTTCAGCATAACTTCCGCGTCTACGATCGCGAGGGCGAGCCGTGCCGGACGCCGAACTGCCGCGGCACCGTCAAGCGCCTCGTGCAGAACGGCCGCTCGACGTTCTATTGTCCGGTGTGTCAGAAGTGAATTTAAACTCGCCTCATGTCGGGGAAGCGCCATGGCTTACCAGAACATCCTTGTCGAAATGCACGGTCGGGTCGGTCTCATCAAACTCAATCGCTCGCAGGCGCTCAACGCGCTGAACAGCGCGCTGTTGGCCGAACTCGGAGAAGCCGTCGAGCGGTTCGACGCCGATGCCGATATCGGCTGCATGGTCATCACCGGGTCGGACAAGGCTTTTGCCGCCGGTGCCGACATCAAAGAGATGGCCGACAAAACGTTCATCGAGGCTTTCCTCGGCAACTTGGCGGCGACCTGGGATCGGGTGGCGCATGTCCGCAAGCCGGTGATCGCTGCGGTTGCCGGATTTGCGCTCGGCGGCGGCTGCGAACTCGCTCTCGAATGCGACATTGTCATCGCCGCCGATAATGCCAAGTTCGGTCAGCCGGAAATCAAGCTCGGCATCATTCCCGGTATTGGCGGCACCCAACGGTTGCCCCGCGCCGTCGGCAAGGCCAAGGCCATGGACCTCATTCTCACCGGGCGCATGATGGACGCGCAGGAGGCCGAACGCTGCGGCCTGGTCGCGCGCATCGTGCCGCTGGCGAGCCTCCTCGATGAGACGCTGAAGCTGGCCGATACCATTGCCGGCATGTCACTGCCCGCGGTGCTGGCGGCGAAAGAGGCCGTCAACCGCGCCTTTGAAACCTCGCTCGCCGAAGGCGTCCGCTTCGAGCGGCGGGTGTTTCATTCGCTGTTTGCGACCGCCGATCAGAAGGAAGGCATGGCGGCCTTCATCGCCAAGCGCCCGGCCAAGTTTGAAAACAAGTAGCCCCGGCGCGCGCCATCAGGAGCTATTATATTGCCGGCATGCTGACCGCCGACGAGCTTGAGCGTTACGCCCGCCACATCGTGCTGCACGAGGTCGGCGGCCCGGGTCAGGCGGCGCTGGGCCGCGCCCGGGTGCTGGTGATCGGCGCCGGCGGACTTGGCGCACCAGTGTTGCTTTATCTCGCCGCCGCAGGGGTCGGCACGCTCGGCATCATCGATGATGACGTGGTGTCGCTGTCCAATCTGCAGCGGCAGGTGATCCACGCCACCCCCGATATCGGTGCGCCGAAGGTCGACAGCGCCGGCGCGGTGATCGCCCGGCTCAATCCGCATGTGGCAGTAAAGCCGTACAACACCCGGCTGACCGCCGAAAATGCGTTCGAACTGATAGGCGACTACGACATCGTCGCCGACGGCTCGGACAATTTCGCCACACGCTACCTGGTCGCGGATGCCTGCTACTTTGCTAAAAAGCCGTTGGTGTCGGCGGCGCTCGGCATCTTTGACGGCACGCTGACCACGATCCGGGCACACGAGCGCGGCGCCGACGGCAAACCTTATCCGACCTACCGCTGCCTGTTTCCGGAGCCGCCGCCACCGGGCACTGTACCGGCTTGCGCCGAGGCCGGCGTCCTTGGCGCGCTCGCCGGCGTCATCGGTTCGATGATGGCACTTGAAGTGATCCGCGAGATCGTCGGCTTCGGCGAGGGTTTGGTCGGCCGCCTGGTCATGGTCGATGCGCGGGCAATGCGTTTCGAGACGCTGCGCTATGCCTGGGATCCGGCCAACCCGCTGTCAGGCGAGCATCCGACCATCCGCGACCTGTCGGTTCACGCTTGATCGTTGGCATGTCCCGCAAAAGTTGGAACCGGTTTTGCGAAAAGGACATGCTAAAAAAACTATCGCGCCTGCCCGTGATACACGCTGTTCGGCCGCATATCCGTGGCCGAGGCCACCCGATTGGTCATGTTGAAGAAGCCGGCAACGGCGGCAATGTCCCAAATATCGCCTTCGGAAAAGCCGCTGCGGCGCAGGCGTTCGCGATCGTCCTCCTCGATCAGCCACGGCTCGGCGGTGAGCTTGACGGCAAAATCGAGCATGGCGCGATGGCGCTTCGACAAGCGCGCCGCGCGATAATTCATCGCCATGAGCTCGCCGAGCGGCGGATCGCCCGATAGCTGGCGCACGGCCGCGCCGTGCGCGACCAGGCAGTAATAGCAGCGGTTATGCGAGGAGACCGCAACCGCTATCATCTCGCGCTCGAGCTTGCTCAGCCCCGACGGCGCCAGCATCAGGTCGTTGTACATGGCGACGAAGGCCGCAAGCTTGGTCATGTCGAAGGCGTAGGCCTTGAGCACATTCGGCACGAAGCCGAGCTTCTCCTCGCACTTGGCGAAGTAAGCTGCCATTTCAGGACTGAGCGGCGCCGGCGGTAATTTCAGCGCTGTTATTTTCGTGTCGTCGCCGGCCGCGGCGCTTGGATGCGACGCCTTGTCTGCTACTGTGCTTTTTGTTTTTGCCTTGCTGCGCTTGACCATGTGATTGCTTCCATTGTGCCGCGGCAATCGCGGCAAGAGCGATTATATCAGGTCAACGCATTAGGTCCCCAGAGCGCTGGCGGATACGCCCGGCGAGCGGCTAATATCCCAAGGAAACGAGCGAGATAGGGGAACATGAAGGTTTCGGACAGTCCCCGCGGCGACGCCGACGATGCGAGCGTTGCGCTGCTCGCTGCGGCTGCGGCGTTGCTGGCCAAACGCAGGCCGGACATTCCGAACGGCTTCATCGTCAAGCTGTTCAGCCTTGCCGTGCCCGAGGATCTCGCGCGCTACGCCGCCGATGAGCTCGCGGCGTTGGCCGAACGGTCATGGGCATTCCTCGCCGAGCGCAAGCCTGGGGCGCCGAAGATTCGCTTCGATGACATCTCGGCGCTGCGCGGCATCGCCGTGCTTGAAATCCTCAATGACGATATGCCGTTCCTGGTGGATTCGGTCGCCGCCGCGCTCAATCAGCGCGGCCTCGACATTCGCTTGTTCGTGCATCCGGTGCTTACGATCGAGCGCGATCCCTCTGGCAAGCTCGTCAACTTCGACGGTGGGCGTGCCGTCGGCGGCGTTCGCGAAAGCTTCATCTATCTTCACGTCGAAGCGTTCGGGAATGCGAACCAGAGGCATGAGCTTGTCCGCGCGCTCGAAGACATTCTCGCCGACGTCCGCGCCGCCGTGCAGGACTGGCAGCCGATGCTGGCGCGAATTCGCGCCATCACCGCCGAACTGCGGGAGAACCCGCCGCCGCTCGCGGTCGACGAGATTGCCGAAGCGATCCAATTCCTGGAATGGATCGCCGACGACAATTTCACCCTGCTCGGCGCGCGCGATTTTGTGTTTCGCGAAAACGACGAGGTGCTTGAACCGGCTTTCGACACCGGGCTCGGCCTGCTGCGCTCGCGGGGAACGCAGCTGTTGCAGCGCTGGAACGAGCCGCTGACGATGACATCGGAGATTCGCGCTTTCCTGAAGGAGCCGAGACTCCTCATCGTCACGAAATCGACGGTCCGTTCCCCCGTGCACCGGCCGGTCCAGCTCGATTACTTGGGCGTCAAGCGCTTTACTGCGGCCGGCAAGCTCGTCGGGGAATATCGCTTCTGCGGGCTGTTCACCTCGACGGCCTATACGCGCCCGGCGCGATCCATTCCCTATCTGCGCCGCAAGATCGACAGCGTCATTCGCCGCGCCGGCTTCGATCCGTCGAGTCATTCCGGCAAGGCTCTGGTCAATGTGCTCGAAACCTATCCGCGCGACGAGCTGTTTCAGCTCGACGACGATACGCTTTATCAGTTCGCGCTTGCGGTGCTGCAGCTCGACGAACGCCCGCGGGTACGGGTGCTGCCGCGGCGCGACCGCTTCGACCGCTTCGTGTCGGTGCTGGTTTTCATCCCACGCGACCGCTATGGCGGTCAGACCAGGGCGGCGATCGGCGCTTATCTGGCCGACGCGTTCAAAGGGCGCCTGACAGCCTATTACCCGTTTTTTCCAGAAAGCCCGCTGGTACGGGTGCAATTCATTATTGGACGCGGCGAGGGCGACCTGGCGTCCCCCGACCGCGCTGCACTCGACCGCGGCGTCGGCGCAATCGTGCGAAGCTGGACCGATAGTCTGCGCGAGGCGCTGGCGGCTGGAACCGATCCGGTCCGCAGCCATGCGCTGTTTACCCGCTATCGCGCCGCCTTTCCGATCGATTACCGCGAGGTCTATCCGCCGGCGATCGCGGTCGGCGATATTCGCGTCATCGAGTTGCTTACGCTCGAGCATCCGCTGGGTGTCGATTTTTATCGTCAGGGCGGTATTGCCGCTTCGCGTGCCGGTCTGAAAGTTTTTAGTCACAGCCGGGCGATTTCGCTGTCCGAGCGCGTGCCGGTTCTGGAAAACATGGGCTTTCGCGTCGTCGACGAGCGGACTTATCATTTAAGGCCCGCGGATGCCGCCGAGGTGTGGTTCCATGACATGGAGCTCGAAAGTGCATCCGGCCAGCCCATCGACCTCGGCGCGCTCGAAGCACGCCTGGAAGCTTGCTTCCTCGTCGTTATGGGGAAGCGGGCGGAGAGCGACGGCTATAATGCGCTGGTGCTGGCGGCAGGATTGGGCTGGCGCGAGGTCGCGCTGATCCGAACCATTTCGCGGTTCTTGCGGCAGATCCGCGTGCCTTATTCGCAAGATTACATGTGGGCGACGCTGTGCAAATATCCGGCGCTTGCCGCCCAGATCGTCGCTCTATTCGAGGCCCGCTTCGATCCCCACGCGCAACAGTCGCCGGATGAGCGAGCTTCCCATCAGGCCAAAATAGCGGCCGACATCGAAACCGCGCTGCAATCGGTCGGCAGTCTCGACGAGGACCGCATCCTTCGTCATTTCGTCAGCGCCGTTACTGCGGCGATCCGCACCAATTATTTTCAGCTCGACCGCGATGGCAGCCCCAAGGACCTGATTGCGATCAAGTTCGCCAGCCGCAAAGTCGACGACATGCCGCTGCCGCGGCCGCTGTTCGAGGTCTTCGTCTATTCGCCAAGGCTGGAAGCCGCGCATCTTCGCTTCGGCAAGGTGGCGCGTGGCGGCATTCGCTGGTCCGACCGGCCTCAGGACTTCCGCACCGAGATCCTCGGCCTGGTCAAGGCACAAAACGTCAAGAACGCGGTGATCGTGCCGGTCGGCGCGAAAGGCGGCTTCGTGCCGAAATTCCTGCCTCCCGGCGGATCGCGAGAGGCCATCCAGGCGGAAGGCATCGCCACGTATAAAATGTTCATTTCGGCGCTGCTCGACATCACCGACAATATCGGCGCCGGGACGAGGGGCGTGATCCCGCCGGCGGACGTGGTGCGCCATGACGGCGACGATCCGTATCTCGTTGTCGCCGCCGATAAGGGCACGGCAACCTTTTCCGACATCGCCAATGAGCTGGCGCTGGCCCACGACTTCTGGCTCGGCGACGCTTTCGCGTCCGGCGGCTCGGCCGGTTACGACCATAAGAAAATCGGCATCACCGCGCGCGGCGCCTGGGAATCGGTGAAGCGGCATTTCCGCGAGATGGATGTCAACATCGCCGCCGTGCCGTTCAATGTCGTCGGTGTCGGCGACATGTCGGGCGACGTCTTTGGCAACGGCATGCTGCGCGAAAAAACCATCAAGCTCATCGCCGCGTTCGATCATCGGGATATTTTCATCGACCCGCATCCCGATCCGGAAAAAAGCTTCGCCGAACGCCGGCGGCTGTTCGATCTGCCGCGTTCGAGCTGGCAGGATTTCGACAAGGCGGTGCTCTCGAAAGGCGGCGGCGTCTACGCGCGCGCCGCCAAGGAGATCAGGCTCTCTCCCGAAGCGCGGACGCTGTTCGGGGTCGGCGAGCATGTGACGCCGCAAGACCTTGTCCGCGCGCTCCTCAAGGCGCCGGTCGATCTGTTGTTTTTCGGCGGGATCGGCACTTACGTCCGCGCTGGCGACGAAACCGACGACGCGGCCGGCGACCGCGCCAACGATCCGGTTCGCGTCGCCGGCAAGGAGCTGCGCTGCAAGGTGATCGGCGAGGGCGCCAATCTCGGCATGACGCAGCGCGGCCGCATCGAGGCGGCGCTTCGCGGCATCCGGCTCAATACCGACGCGATCGATAATTCCGCCGGCGTCAATACCTCCGATATGGAAGTCAACATCAAGATCGCGCTCAGCATCCCGGTGCGCGACGGACGCCTCGATATGGCGGCGCGTAATACTTTTTTGGGCGAAATGACCGATGAGGTCGCGGCGCTGGTGTTGCGCAACAACTATTTGCAGACGCTGGCGCTGTCGCTCGCGCAGCAGCGCGGCATGGAGGACTTTGGCTTCCTGCAGCGCTTGATTCAAACGCTGGAGACACGAGGCCAGCTCGACCGCGCGGTCGAATATTTGCCCGACGACATGCAACTCGCCGAGCGCCGGCGGCGCTCGGAGCCGTTCACTCGGCCGGAGCTTTCGGTGCTGCTTGCCTACGCCAAACTGACGCTGTACGACGAGCTTTTGGAATCCGCGGTGCCGGACGATCCGTATCTGGCGCGCGAGCTTTCGCGGTATTTTCCCCAGCCGATCGATGCGCGCTTTCCGGACGCCCTCCAACATCACCGGCTGCGCCGCGAAATTATCGCCACGCATCTGTCCAATTCGATGATCAATCGCGGCGGCCCGTCGCTGGTCGTGCGTATCGCCGATCAGACCGGCGCGCCGCCGGCGGCCATTGCCGCAGCCTTTGCCGCGGTGCGCGACAGCTACGGCATGACCGCCCTCAACGGCGCGATCGACGGTCTCGACAATAAAATCCCCGGTAAGCTTCAGCTCGAGCTTTACGGCGTGGTGCAGGACCTGCTGCTCGATCGCATCGTCTGGTTCCTGCGCAAAGTCGATCTCGGCAAGGGCCTCGCCAGCGTGGTGTCGCACTACCGGGACGGCATCGGCGCCATCGCCGCCGCGCTCGACGATGTGCTGCCGCAGGAGTTCCGCGAGGCGCAGGCGGCGCGCCAACGGGAGCTCAAAGCCGCCGGTCTGCCTGACCTGCTGGCCCGCCAGCTCGCCGATCTGCGGATTTTGGCGTCGGCTCCCGACATCGTTCTGGTCGCCGATCGCACCGGCAAGCCGGTCGGCGACGTTGCGGCGACTTATTTTGCCGCCGGCTCGTTCTTCCGTCTCGATCGCATCGTCAGCGCGGCCAATGCAATTCCGATTGCCGATTATTTCGACCGGCTCGCGCTCGACCGATCGCGGGATTTAATCGGCGACGCCGAGCGCCGGCTTGCGGCCGCTATGGTCGGCAACGGCGCGGCCGCGGACGGCGCCGCGTCGGTCGAGGCCTGGGTATCGTCGCGCAAGGCCGAGGTGGAGCGGGTGCGCGGGGCGATCCACGAGATTGCCAGTTCCGGGCTGACGCTGTCGAAGCTCTCGGTGGCCGCGAGCCTGCTTGGCGATCTGGTGAAGGATTAGGTGAAGGATTAGGCTTGGTGGAACGCCCGCCTAAAAAAAGAACCCCAAGCAGATACGCCGCTTGGGGTTCTCAGGTTGTTGCCTCAACTTAGGCTTATCTGACCGGGCGACGGGGTGTCGGGGGATGGGGGAGACGCCCGGCCGGCCTTGATGACTCAACAAATAGGCCGGCGAAAAGCGGATGCAACACAGATCACGCTTTAGTGTGATTGTGGTGCGGCAATATGCGCAGGCCGATATCCAGCCAAGGCCTGCTTTTCCGCAGATCAGCCCCCTGCCAATTCGCATGCCGGTTTCCAGAGCATGATCCGGATATCCCTGCCCGCGCAGCCGATCCGCAGTTCACCACAGGTTCCAAAATGCTCATCCTGCTTTAAGGCTCCGGGGCGTCCGGGGCGTCAGGCAAGCCATAACGGTGCAAGTCGGCTCCATGGGCGTCGAGCCAGGCTTTGGCCTCCCCATGGTGTGGGCAAATCCGCTTCACCACGCGCCAGAACTTTGCCGAGTGGTTCATCTCGATGAGGTGGGCCACCTCGTGCGCGGCCAGGTAATCCAGCACGTAGCCCGGGGCCAAAACCAGCCGCCAGGAAAACGACAGCATCCCCGTGGTCGAACAGGAGCCCCAGCGGCTCGACTGATCGCGCACGGTCACCCGCCGTATGGCGAGGCTCAATGCGCGCGCGTAGCGCAGGCTTGCCGCCTCGAGATCGCGCTTGGCCTCGCGGCGCAGAAAATCGCCGACGCGGCGGCTGACATGCGCGGCTTGGCCGGCCACGCACAAAAGCCGCTCGCCATTCGCGGCAATTTCCGTCCAGACCGTGCCGCGGGTGCCATGACGGTGGGTGATGCGGTGCGGTTCGCCGCGCAGCGGCATCACCACACCGGCAGCGAACGGCGCCGCTACCGGCAGCCGGCCAAGCCGGGCCGCGATCCAGGCGGCGTGCTTCTGCGCGAAAGCGTGCGCTTCCTTCAGCGACCCGCGGAGCGGAAGCGTCAGGATGACGTCGCGCGTCGAGGCTTGGATTCGCAGCGTATAGCGGCGCGCCTGCCGATGCCGGCGCAGCCGTACGGCATGGCTTGCGCCGTCGATCGTGACGTCGATCGTTTTCGGCTCGCTGGTGCGACGATAGAGCAGCGCATGCAACGGCATGGCGAAGTACCCCGAATCCAATCGCAGGCTGGATAATGCCACATCGCCGATGCCTATGGCGAGATTGCGTTGCCGGCGCCGGACGGGATCAGGCGTGGACGGCGAGGCCATTGCCGGAACGCCGCGCGCTGCTGCGCATGGCGGCGTTCGCCTGGCTCATCGACAACACGAAATCTGAAATACGGGGTGCGATCTCCGCGCGGAAGCGCGAACCATTGAACACGCCGTAATGTCCGACACCGGGCTGCAGCCAATGCGCCTTGCGGTCGGGCGGAATGTTGACGCACAGCGCGTGCGCCGCTTCGGTCTGGCCGACGCCGGAAATATCGTCGTGCTCGCCCTCGACCGTGAGCAGCGCGACGCGCTTGATGCGGCCGAGATCGATGGGACGGCCGCGATGCGTCATCTCGCCTTTGGGCAGGGCATGACGGACGAAAACGGTATCGACCGTCTGCAGATAGAACTCCGCCGCGAGATCCATCACTGCCAGGTATTCGTCGTAGAACTCTTTGTGTTTATGCGCCGAGTCGCCGTCGCCCCGCACCAGATTGAGGAACAACTGCTTGTGCGCCTCGATATGGCGCTCGAGATTCATGGTAACGAAGCCGTTGAGCTGCAGAAAGCCCGGATAGACGTCGCGCATGAAGCCGGGATTGGGAAACGGCACCTTGGTGATGACGTGAGTGCGAAACCAATCGATACCGCGGTGCTGGGCAAGGTCGTTCACCCCGGTCGGGTTTACGCGCGTATCGATCGGCCCTCCCATCAGCACCATGGAGGTCGGCACGTAGGGATCGTCATCCGCGTCCATAAGCGCGGCGGCGGCGATTACCGGCACCGACGGCTGGCATACGGCGATCACGTGCGTGTCGCCGCCGAGCGCGTGCAGGATCGAAATGACGTAGTCGATGTAATCGTCGAGATCGAAGCGGCCCTCGGACAGCGGAACCATGCGCGCATCGTTCCAGTCCGTCAGGTAGACGTCGTGGTTGGGCAGAAAGGCCTCGACGGTGCCGCGCAGCAGCGTGGCAAAATGGCCCGACATCGGCGCGACGATCAATAGCCGCGGCTGCGGTCGCTTCGGCAGCCGCTCGAACAGACGCTCGAAATGAATAAGCTTGCAGAACGGCCGTTCCCAAACCGTCGAAATATGGATCGGAACGCGCTCACCGCCAACCAGCGTCGAATCGACATGCCACTCCGGCCGGCTATAGCGGCGCGTCGAGCGCTCGAATAATTCGCAAGCCGCAGCCACCGATTTGCCATAGGTGGTGAACGACAAAGGATTGATCGGATTCTTGAAAAACAGCCGCGTCGCGTCCGCCATGGCCCGCGACGGATTGAGCGCCGCATGGCTCATCTCATAAAACCAATAGAGCGGCGTCGACAGAAGAATACCGCTGTCGCCTGGCACTGCAGGCGCGCCGCCAAACTCTCCGATGGCCATGGATGAACCTTGTCCGGCTTCTTGCTGCAGTGCAGCATCGCGTTTGTGATATGTCATACTACCAACATAAATGCAATTTCTTTCACTCTTCCTTCGATTAGACGGAGCGCATCGGCGTATATGGAGAGGGTCGGCCCGGCGAAGCTATTCGCAGTGCACATGGCGACCATACGTCACGGGATCGACAATCAAGCTCATTCACCGGTCTGCATCAGCGAGCCGTGCCGGCGCGCGCTTTCCAAGAGCTTGAGAAAGCCGAACAGGCCGGCGGCAAACAGCACGACATTGAGCCCCAGCGCATCGAGCATCAGATCGCCGCGAAAATTGTGATGGATCAAAAGCTCGCGCATGCCCTCGAACACATACGTAGGGGGTAGTGCCCATGCCACCGGCTGCAGCCACACCGGCAACGTCGTGACCGGATAGTAAACGCAGGTCAGCGGCATGAACAGGAACATGATCGACCAAGCGAGATTCTCCGCGCCCATGCCGTTGCGGAGTATCAGGCCGGATACGAAAATACCGATCGCCCAGCTCGTCAGCATCAGATTGAAGAAGAAAGCAACGAGCGCGAATCCCAGTCCGTACAGATTGAAGCCGAAAAAAGCGATGGCGAGAAAAGTCACCGGCACTGCGCCGACCGCCAGCCGCACCACGCTCATCGCCATCAAGGCGATGATAAGCTCGATCGGCCGCAGCGGGCTCATCATCAGGTTGCCGATATTGCGCGACCACATCTCCTCAAGAAACGAGATCGAAAATCCGAGCTGGCCGCGAAACAAAATATCCCACAGCAGCACCGCGCCAATGAACGTGCCGCCGGCGCGGGCGAAGAACCCGGCATTATTGGCGATATAATATTGCAGGAAGCCCCAGGTGATCATTTGCACCGTCGGCCAATAGACAAGATCGAGCAGTCGCGGCCACGACGAGCGCAGCAGATACCAGTAGCGCAGCATCATCGCGCCGACGCGTTGCGCCGAAATCGAGTACGCGCCTTCGGCGGGTCCGCTCATTGCGCCGCCTCGCTCACCTCGCTGCCGCGCACGACATCGAGAAAAACCTCTTCCAGCGTGCGCCGGCCGTAACGTGCCAAAAGCTTTGCCGGCGTATCGTCATCCTCGATGCGGCCCCGCTTCATGATGATGACGCGTTCGCACAGGCGCTCGACTTCGGCCATGTTGTGCGAGGCGATGAGCATCGTGGCCTGCCGCTCGCGGCAATAGCGCTCGAGATGCGCGCGCACCCAGTCGGCGGTATCGGGATCGAGCGAAGCCGTGGGTTCATCGAGCAACAGCACGTCCGGATTATTGATCAGCGCTTTGGCGAGCGACACCCGCGTCTTCTGGCCGGCGGACAGCCGGCCTGTCGGCCGGTCCAACAGGTCGGTGAGATCGAGCTGCCGCCCGAGCTCGGCGATCCGCCCGCGCAGATCCGCGACGCCGTAGAGCTTGCCGAACACCGTCATGTTCTGCCGCACGGTCAGCCGCATCGGCACTTCGACATAGGGGCTTTCGAAATTCATGCGATGCAGCACGCGGTAGCGCTGTTTCGGCATTTCCGCGCCTAGCACCGTCGCGCGGCCGGAGGTCGGCGTGATCAGGCCCATGATGGTCGCGATCGTCGTCGTCTTGCCGGCGCCGTTGCCGCCGAGCAGCCCCGTGATCGAGCCCGGCGCCAGCGAAAAGGAAATGCCGTCGACGGCCGGAACGGTTTTGTAGATTTTGACCAGCCGGTCGACAGCGATGGGCGGGGAGGGCGGCATCGCGCAGATGTGGCGCGCGCCGCGATCCGAGGCAAGAGGTTCTGTTATGCGGCTCGGCGGGTGGCCGAAAGCACTGGAAGATGCCACAAGGACTGCGATTTGAAGGCTAGGGAGGGTGGTTGTGAGCAGCATTTCGCTGGCGCAGGCCGAGCGTATCATCGACGCCATCATTGCGCGCGGCGCGGCGCTCGACTGCCGGCCGATCAGCGTCATCGTGGTCGAGCCAGGCTGCAAGGTGAAGGCGTTCAAGAAAGAAGACGGCGCGTCGATGATCCGCTTCGAAATGGCCTTCGGCAAAGCCTATGCCGCCTTGTCGCTCGGCCGCAGCTCCAAGCTGGTGCGCGAGCGGGCCGTTGAGCGCCCGATTTTCATGCGCTATCTCATCGCCGCCAGCGGCGAGCAGATTTTCCCGGAAGGCGGTGGCATGCTGATCCGCGACGCTGACGGCGACGTCATCGGCGCCGTCGGCGTGACCGGCGATACCGAGGACCGCGACGAGGAGCTGGCCGTCCACGGCATTCACGCCGCGGGGCTGAAGACCGACGACGATTGCGCCAAGATGGGCCGCAAAATCGGGCTGATCAGAAAAAATCCGCGTAAGCGCGGATCACGCTAGCCGAAGAGGAAACATGAAAATCGGACTTTTCGACCACGTCGAATACGGCGATCGGCCGCTGACGCAACTGTTCGACGAGCGATTGCGCTTCGCGCAAGCCGCCGATGTGGCCGGCTTCTATTGCCTGCAAATCGCCGAGCACCACGCCACGCCGCTCAACATGGTGCCGGTGCCTGGCGTCTATCTCGGCGCGTTGGCGCAGGCCACCAAGCGCATGCGGCTCGGTCCGCTGGTTTATCTCTTGACGCTTTATTCGCCGCTGCGGCTTGCCGAAGAAATCTGCATGCTCGACCATTTGAGCCACGGCCGGCTCGACGTCGGCGTCGGCCGCGGCGTGTCGCCTTACGAATTGAAATACCACAAGGTCGATCACGGCCAGTCGCGCGAAATCTTCTTCGACGCGTTCGACTGCCTCAGCGCCGCCTTGACCACCGATTCGCTCAGCTACAAAGGCGAGCATTACACCTACGAGAACGTGCCGATCGCGCTTCGTCCTTTGCAACAGCCGCAGCCGCCGTTCTGGTATGCTTCGTCGAACGAGACCGGCTCGGCCTGGAGCGGCGAACAGGGCCTGCATTACGTCACGCTGGGACCGACGCCGTTCGCCAAGACCAATATCGCCGCCTACAAAAAGGCGCTGGCAAAACGCGGAGCGCCGGTGCAGCCGAAGCCGGAATTTCCCGGCGGTGCGGCGATCGGCGTGCAGCGGCACATTTTCGTCGCCGATACCGACGCCGAGGCCCGCCGCTTCGGCAAGCCGGCCATGGATCGGCACCTCGATCACATCAACTGGCTGCGCAACAAGCACGGTCAGACCGGATTGACGAGCCGCCTGAATGTGGAGCGGGGAGCGGACTTCGAAGCGTGTCTCGCCGACGGCACCGCTATCGCCGGCTCGCCGGCGACCGTACGCGCCGAGCTCGAGAAGCAGGTCAAGGAATTGGGCATCAATTACCTGCTGACCTACCTCTTCCTCGGCGACATGGCGTACGCCGACGCGATACGGTCGCTCGAATTATTCCGCGATGAGGTCATGCCGCATCTGGCGAAACTTTAATCGCGATACTCCCGCTCATTCCCGCGAAAGCGGGAATCCAGCCTGACCACTGACTGGGTCCCCGCCCGCGCGGGGACGAGCGGTTGTCGGATTATCGTTCCGCGTCGTCCGCCGCCGCACGATGATCGGCGCGCAATGCGTCCGGGTGCGGCATGGCGATGACGTTGTACCCGGAATCGACGAAGTGGATTTCGCCGGTGACGCCGGTCGACAGGTCGGACACTAGATAAAGCCCGGCGCCGCCAAGGTCATCGAGCGTTACGCCGCGATGCAAGGGCGAGTGCCGCTGCTGGAAGGCGAACATCGCGCGCGCATCGCCGATTCCGGCGCCGGCGAGCGTGCGGATCGGGCCGGCGGAGATGGCGTTGACGCGGATGGCGCTGCCGCCGAAATCGACCGCGAGATAACGCACCGAGGCTTCCAGCGCCGCCTTGGCGACGCCCATGGCGTTGTAGTTGGGCATCGCGCGCTCGCCGCCGTTATAGGTGAGCGTCAGCATGGCGCCCCCGTTCGGCATCATCGCGGCCGCCCGCCTGGCAACTTCGGTGAACGAAAAGCACGAGATCAGCATGGTGCGCACGAAATTCTCGCGCGTGGTGTCGGCATAGCGGCCGGTCAATTGGCTCTTGTCGGAAAATGCGATGGCGTGGACCAGAAAATCGAGCGTACCCCACATGCGGCCAAGCTCGGCGAACACGGCGTCGGCGGAGGCCGGATCCTCGACGTCGCATGGCAGGACGGCATCGGCGCCAACCGAGGCCGCCAGCGGCTTGACGCGCTTTCCGAGCGCGTCGCCCTGATAGGTGAAGGCAAGCTTGGCGTCATGCGCGGCAAGCGTCCGCGCGATGCCCCAGGCGATGGAGTGATCGTTGGCGACCCCCATGATCAGGCCGCGCTTGCCGTGCATCAGCCCCGCCATGCGTCAGGCGTCCGGATGCTTGAACACGACGGAGGCATTGGTGCCGCCGAAACCGAAAGAGTTCGACAGCACGCAGCCGAGTTTGACATCGTCCTGACGGGCACGAACGATCGGCATGTCGGCAAAGGCCGGATCGAGCGTCTCGATATTGGCGCTCTCGCAGATGAAGCCCGAATTCATCATCAACAGCGAATAGATCGCTTCCTGCGCGCCGGCGGCGCCGAGCGAATGGCCGGTCAGCGATTTGGTCGCAGAGATCGGCGGACATTTGGCGCCGAACACGTCGCGGATCGCCTCGATTTCCTTCAAGTCCCCGATCGGCGTCGAAGTGGCATGCGGGTTGATGTAATCGACCGGCGGCGCAACCGTCGCCAGCGCCATCTTCATGCAGCGCATCGCGCCTTCTCCGGACGGCGCCACCATGTCGGCACCGTCGGAGGTCGCGCCATAGCCGGCGACCTCGGCATAAATCTTGGCGCCGCGCGCTGTGGCGTGGTCGAGCTCTTCCAGCACCAGCACGCCGGCGCCGCCGGCGATGACGAAACCGTCGCGGTTGGCGTCATAGGCGCGCGAGGCCTTGTCCGGGGTCTGATTGAAACTCGACGACATTGCTCCCATGGCGTCGAACAGCACCGACAGCGTCCAATCCAGCTCCTCGCAGCCGCCGGCGAAGATCATATCCTGCTTGCCGACCTGGATGGTCTCGTAGGCATTGCCGATGCAATGGTTCGACGTCGCACACGCCGACGAAATCGAGTAGTTGACGCCCTTGATCTTGAACCAGGTGGCGAGCGTCGCCGAGGCGGTCGACGACATGGCCTTCGGCACCGCGAACGGGCCGACGCGCTTGGGACCCTTGCTGCGGGTGATGTCGGCGCTTTCGACGACGGTCCGCGTCGACGGGCCGCCCGAGCCCATGATGATGCCGGTGCGCTCGTTCGACACTTCGCTCTCGTCGAGGCCGGCATCGCGGATCGCCTGTTCCATGGCGACGTGATTCCAGGCCGCGCCGCCGCCGAGAAAGCGCATCGCGCGGCGGTCGACGGACTCGCTCGGATCGAGCGTGGGCGCGCCGTGCACCTGACAGCGGAAACCGAGCTCGGCATATTTGTCGGCGCGCACGATGCCCGATTTTGCTTCGCGCAGCGACGCCAACACTTCCTGCGTGTTGTTGCCGATGGACGAGACGATGCCCATTCCGGTGACGACCACGCGTTTCATGTTTTCCCTCGTCCGGTCGTCCAAGATTTTTGTCGGAGCATGATCTTTTCCGAAAACCGGTAGCCACTTTTCGGGATCTGGCTCTAGGCGCCGTTCGGTTCCGGCTCTGCGTTGCGGAACAGGCCGACCTTGATGTCGAGCGCACGATAGATGATCGAGCCATCCGCCGAAAGCCAGCCGTCGGCGATGCCGAGAACCAGTTTCGAACGCATTACGCGCTTGATGTCGATACCGTAGACGATGTTCTTCATCGTCGGCAGCACCTGGCCGGAAAATTTGATCTCGCCCATGCCCAGCGCACGGCCTTTGCCCGGCGAGCCGAGCCAGCCGAGAAAGAAGCCGAGCATCTGCCACAGCGCATCGAGCCCGAGGCAGCCGGGCATGACCGGATCCCCCTTGAAATGACAGGGAAAGAACCAGAGGTCGGGCTTGAGCTCGAGCACCGCGCGAACCAGACCCTTGCCGTATTCGCCGCCCACTTCCGCGATCTCGGAAATGCGGTCGAACATCAGCATCGGCGGCAATGGCAGTTGTGGCCCCTCGCCAAATAGTTCCCCCCGCCCGCAGGCCAGCAGGTCCTCGTAGTCGAAATTCGAACGGCGTTCCTGCATTTTCTATCCAATTCCGCCGCTTCCGGCCGATCGTTTAATTCCTAACATATTGGGGCAATGCGGCAAAGCGCATCCCCCGGAGCCGGTCGATAATGGGAAAAATCGGTCTGCGTGCGGCTGCCGGGGGTGTTGCGGGAGGCACCCGGAGTCGTATAATAATTTCAAGTGCAACGATATTTTCGGCCGCAGCGGCCGCTTGGTGCCTCTATGTCACAGTCGAGTTCATTCACCTTCACGCCCGCCGTCGCCACCGGGCAAACCGAGCCGGCTCGTGCCGATCTGACCGGCTGTCCCTGGCATGACGTCAAGAGCAAGCTGCGCGACGTCGGCCTGCGCCCGACCCGGCAGCGCATGGCGCTCGGCTGGATTTTGTTTGCCAAAGGCGACCGCCACGTGACAGCGGAAATGCTCTACGAGGAGGCGAGCCGCGCCAAGGTGCCGGTGTCGCTCGCGACCGTCTACAACACGCTGCACCAGTTCACCGAGGTCGGGTTGTTGCGACAGGTCGCCGTGGACGGTTCGAAGGCCTATTTCGATACCAACAACAGCGAACACCATCATTTCTTCATCGAAGACAACAACGATCTCATGGACATTCCGTCGAACGATGTGGTGGTCGGCAAGGCGCCAGTGGCGCCCGAGGGCTATGAGATCGCCCGTATCGACGTCGTCGTGCGCCTGCGGCGCAAAAGCTGATCATTCATATCAGGGCTGTCGGTTCCGCGCGCTTGCGAGCTTCGTCGCTTTGCATCTCCGCTTGCGCTGCAGCCCTTGCGTCATCGACATTCGCCGCGAAGCGCACCTCCGGCCGGCGCACGCCATGCGTCAGCAGTGCGCGCCGCACCGCGGGTAGAGCGCCCGCGATATAGACCAGCGCATGATGACGGCGCGCCTTGCGGGCGAAGCCCTCAATAGTGGCCGCGGCTGTCGAATCGATCACCGAAACCGCCGAAAAGTCGATCACATAGGCTTTGGGGTGTTCGCCGATGCGATCGAGCGCGGCCGCGACCGAAGCGGCGGCGCCAAAGAAGAACGCACCGGATATCCGGTAGACGATGATGTCGGGATCGGTCGCCAGCGTCGCGTCATAGGGATTGTGTCCATTGGCTGAGTCCGCCACGTCTTCGTCGCTGATCGGCCTGCCGCCTTCGACTTCGACCGCCTGGGCCATGCGATGCATGAACAAGAGCGTGCCGAGCCCGAACCCCGCCAGGATGCCTTCGGTCAGATCACGGAACACGACCAGGAGGAATGTCACCAGCAGGATTACGGCATCGCCGCGCGAGGCACGGAGCAGCGTGGCGAACTGGTGCTTTTCCGCCATGTTCCAGGCAACGGCAGCCAGCACCGCCGCCAACGCCGCGAGCGGGATATAGGCCGCAAGCGGCGCCGCCACGACAATGAACAGGAGCAGGAACAAGGCGTGCGCCATGCCCGAAATGGGTCCACGGGCGCCCGCTCGAACATTCGTCGCCGTGCGCGCGATGGTGCCGGTGACGCAGATACCGCCGAACAGGCCCGAGACGATATTGGCGATACCCTGTGCCACCAGTTCGGCGTTCGAGCGGTGACGGCGGCCGGTCATGCTGTCGGCGACAACCGCCGAAAGCAGGCTCTCGATGCTGCCGAGGAGAGTGAAAGACAGCGCGGCCGGCAGCATTTCCGCGATTTTCTGCGGCGACCAGGCCGGCAGATGCGGCATCGGCAGTGTGCTGGGAATTCCGCCAAAACGGCTGCCGATGGTTTCGACGTGGAGGTGAAAAGCAAAGCCGGCCAGACTCGCGACCCCGACGGCAATCAGATAGCTCGGCCAATGCGGCCGCCAGCGCCGCGTGGCGATGATGGCGGCGATGGCAAGCGCCGCGATGGCGGCGGCGGCGCCGTTGACGGTCGGCGCGGCGTCATACAGCGCCACGAGCTTGGGAATGATCGGTCCAGGTTCCTTGCCGCTTAAAGTCAGGCCGAACAGGTCCGCCAGCTCGCCGGAGAAAATAATGACGGCGATTCCCGCGGTGAAACCCACCGTGACCGGATAGGGGATGTACTTGATATAGGTGCCGAGCCGCAGAAACCCGATCGCCATCATCATGGCGCCCGACATGATGGTGGCGAGGATCAGTCCATCGACACCGTGGCGGCCGACGGTGGCTGCGACCAGAACGATGAACGCGCCGGCCGGGCCGCCGATCTGAAATCGGCTGCCGCCCAGCGCCGAGACCAGAAAGCCGCCGAAGATGGACGTGTAAAGCCCCCGCTCGGGCGACACTCCCGAAGCAATCGCGATCGCCATGGAGAGCGGTAGCGCGACGATCGCGACCGTCAGCCCGGCAAGGATATCGGCCCGGAGATCCTTAAATCCGTAGTGCTCGCTGAGAACTGTGTGCAGCTTCGGGGTGTAAAGCTCCACGAAGCTCGGCGAGCGATAGGGAGCAAGCATTCCTGTGCGCTCCTGGGGCGCGTGAACCGCATCAATGAAATTGATTTTTGGAAAGCCCGGCGCTTCTGCGCATTGATATGGGTCAATGCGGCGGCAGAACCGTCAGCCGCGGTTAATCGATCTTTTCGTCCGGATACACGCCCCACAGGTCGATCTGCTGGATCCAGCCTTCAAAGCCCTTGCCGCTGATTTCGCACCAAGTGCCGGTGCACTGTTTGACCGTGCCGAGGACGCCGACTTGCAGCCGTGCGACAACCCCGCTCGCCGCGTCCGGCTTTTCGTAGAGCGGCGCCAGGTCGGTTTTCGATTTGAGCTGCACGGCTGCCATGCGCTTGCCCGAGAGCAGCGAGTGATAGACCCAGCCTTGCGAGCCGTCAGAATCGCGGATGCGGCGCCAGTCTTCGAACTCGGCCGTGATTTCGACCGGCCAGCCCACGCGGGTATAGATCCAGGAGATATCGTGGTCCTTGTCCGGTCCATCGCGAACCGCGACCCGATCGGCCTTGACGCTGACAAAGCGCGGCACCGGCAGTCCGCTCGGTGGGGAATCCGCCGCGCATGCCAGACCGCCGGCGCTGACCAGCAGCACCAGGACCGCCACCGCAGCGAACGGCTTTCCGACGATCATTCGCGACAGACCCGAACCCATGAGCTGCGCGAACGGAACTCTCGCGCGCCGGCATCCCTTTTTGACAACGAGGCCATCTGCTAGAGATTTCAATCAGCCGCGTTGCGCCGCGAGTGTCGGCGAGCGAGGTTAACGAGACCTGAACGGCGAATGCGGCAAAGGGACGTTGCAACGGGCTGAAATTTCAGGCTGAATTGCTGCAGTCGGGTTCCCGCAAGAGCGTCACAGGGGCAGCGCATGGCGACGGGCAAAAAGCCGCTGGTCGTGGTCACCCGCCGGCTGCCTGACGGCGTCGAAATGCGCATGCGCGAATTATTCGACGCCCGTCTCAATGCCGACGATCGGCCCATGACGCAGGCGCAACTCATCGAAGCGGTGAAGGCCGCCGATGTTCTCGTCCCGACGGTGACCGACCACATCGACAAATCGGTGTTGAGCCAATCCGGCGACAGGCTGAAACTCATCGCCAATTTCGGCAACGGCGTCGACAATATCGACGTCGCGACGGCCGTGCAGCGCGGCGTCACAGTGACCAATACGCCGGGCGTGCTGACTGAGGACACCGCCGACATGACGATGGCGCTGATCCTTGCGGTGCCGAGGCGGCTCGCCGAGGGCGCGCAAGTGCTGACCGGCGACGGGGAGTGGAACGGCTGGAGCCCGACCTGGATGCTCGGTCACCGCATCGGCGGTAAGCGCCTCGGCATTGTCGGCCTTGGCCGGATCGGCCAGGCGGTGGCGCGCCGCGCCCACGCCTTCGGGCTGAAAATCCACTACCACGACCGCCGCCGCGTCACCCCGCAGATCGAGGAAGAACTGCACGCGACGTACTGGGAGAGTCTCGATCAGATGCTCGCCCGCATGGATATCATTTCGATCAACTGCCCGCACACGCCGGCGACCTATCACTTGCTGTCGGCACGCCGGCTCAAGCTCATTCGTCCCGAGGCCTATATCGTCAACACCGCGCGCGGCGAGGTGATCGACGAGAATGCGCTCGCCCGGCTGATCGAGGCGGGCGATATCGCCGCTGCCGGTCTCGACGTTTTCGAGCATGAGCCGGCGGTCAATCCCAAGCTCTTGAAGCTGGCACGCGCCGGCAAAGTCGTGCTGCTGCCGCATCTGGCGTCGGCTACGCTCGAAGGCCGTTTCGACATGGGCGAGAAAGTCATCGTCAACATCAAGACTTTCCTCGACGGACATCGTCCGCCGGATCGTGTTCTGCCGTCGATGCTGTGATGGACCCACGGTCGTCTCGGCGATGCTGAACATTCGCATTGGCAAGTTAGGCCGCCTGGCATGCGCCGCGCTGATCGGTACGCTCGCGGTCACGCCGGCTGCCAGCGCCGACGACCGCAATCCCGTTGTCGCGCCGGCCGGCGATGCCGGGGTCATCGCCAAAAACGGCATGGTGGTGGCGCAGGATGCGCCCGCGGCGCGCATCGGCGTCGATATTCTGCAAAAGGGCGGCAATGCGGTGGATGCCGCGGTCGCAGTGGGTTTTGCGCTTGCCGTCGCCTATCCGCGGGCCGGCAATATCGGCGGCGGCGGCTTCATGGTGATCCATTTGGCCAACGGCGACAATGCCGCCATTGATTATCGCGAAACCGCGCCTGCGGCGATCAACGCCCGCAGCTTTCTCGATGCCAACGGCAATGCCGATCCGCAGAAGTCGCGGGATTCGGCGCTCGCCATCGGAGTTCCCGGCACCGTCGCAGGTCTTGCGCTGGCCGAACGGACATACGGCTCCGGGCGGTTCACGCTGGCGGATCTGATAGCGCCCGCCCTCGCCATGGCGCGTGGCGGCGTCACGCTGAGCGAAGACATCACCGAAGGGCCGCCCAACATCCTGGCCCGGCTTGCACACTGGCCGTCGTCGGCAAAGATATTCCTAAAGGCAGACGGCAGTGCCCTCTCGGCCGGCGATCGCCTGGTTCAAAACGATCTTGCCGACACGCTTGCGACGATCGCCCGCGACGGGCCGGATGCGTTCTATGACGGGCCGATCGCGCAAAAGCTCGCCGCCGCCGTACAGGCTGCGGGCGGCGTGATGACCGCCGACGATCTGAAGAACTACCGCGCCATTGCGCGCAAGCCGGTGCGCGGCAGCTATCGGGGCTATGACGTGATTTCGATGCCGCCGCCGTCCTCGGGCGGCGTCGAACTGATCGAGATGCTCAACATTCTGGAAGGCTACGACCTTGCCCATGACGACCAGACGCAGACGCTTTATTTGCTGATCGAGGCGATGAAGCGCGCTTATGCCGACCGCGCCTTGTTTCTTGGCGATCCCGACCGGGTGCAAAATCCGGTGGCGCGGCTCATTTCCAAGGAATACGCGGCGCACTGGCGCGCCACCATTGATCCGGCACACGCCACGCCGGCAAGCGCCATTCGCGCCGGCAATGGCAGCGATCCCGAAGGCCACAACACCACGCATTTTTCCATTGTCGATCGGTTCGGCAATGCGGTCTCCAATACTTACACGCTCAATTTCGCCTATGGCGTCGGGCTCGTCGCCGGCGGCACCGGTGTCCTGCTCAACAACGAGCTTGACGATTTTGCCGCCAAGCCTGACGCACCGAACGCCTACGGGCTGGTTGGTTTCGAGGCTAACGAGCCGGGGCCGGGCAAGCGCCCGCTGTCGTCGATGACGCCGACGATCGTGTTGAGAAACGGCAAGCCGTTCCTGGTCACCGGATCGCCGGGCGGCAGCCGCATCACCACCACGGTGCTGCAAGTGATCGTCAATGTGATCGATCGCGGCATGAGCCTTGCGCAGGCGATCGCCGCACCGCGGGTGCACAATCAATGGCTGCCGGACCAGGTCTTCGCCGAGCCCGGCGTGCCCGGCGATGTGATCGCTACCTTGCAAGCCCGCGGCGACAAGGTCGTCCCGCAGCGGCCTTTCACGTCGGCCGAGTCGATCGTGGCGACGCCGGAAGGTTTTGTCGGCGTCGCCGATCCGCGAACGCCGGTCGGCTTGGCGGCGGGATATTAGCGGCAGCAATATGCTTTTATTTGTTCCGAAATTGCGGGTCGGCTTGCCGCACCGTTCCCGCCAGCGCAATGACGATGAGCGCGCACACTGCCACCGGCGCAAAGCCCGCGATTGGCGAGTGTGTGAAGTCCCACAGCCATCCTCCCAGGATCGAGAGCAGCATCGCGACACTGTAGCTGATGGTGAACATGCCGGCGGAGGTGCGGTGCACGTCGTCGGGTGCGCTCAGCACCGACGGCAGCGCCAGTGCCAGGATCAGCGTCGTCGCGCCGGTGAAGCCCAGTATGGTGACCCAAAATACGATCCAGCCGCCGTGCATCGTCAGCATTCCGATCAGGCAAATCAGCGCCAGCGATCCGGTCGCGACATAGGCCGCGGGCCGCGTCACCAGGCGTCCGGCAACGCCGAGCATCAAGAATGCGGCCGGCAACTGGCCGACATTGATCGCGGTCAGCGCCGTGCTGATCAGATCGGGACGGCCGTCGGCAGTCATGTAATCGGGCAGGAAAGCGTTGGTCACGAAATAGGTTGCATTAACGCTGCCGAGGATGAGGCCGAGCTTCCAGATCAGCGGACGCCGCCAATCGGGCCACCAGCGGCGGTTTGCGGACCGTGCGGCCGTCTTGCTTCCCAATTTGGCGCCGCCGAGCCGCGGTGCGTAGACCGCGACCAAGAGCGCGGTGACGAGCACGGGGATCGACCAAAAGACAAAATTCACCCGCCAGCTGTTATTCGTCAGCGGAAGGATGAGAGGAATGGTGAGCGCAGCGGCGAGAATTTCGCCGATCAGCAGTCCGGTGGTGTAAACCGCGGTGGCAAAGCCGATGCGCTGCGGAAACCAGTTGCGCACCAGCGGCGGCAGCGACGGCTGCATGATCGATACGCCGGCCGCCATCACGATCGTCGACGCGTAGAGCATCGCCGGCTCGGCGAATAGCGCACGGGCAGCGGAGCCGAGCGCATTGAGCAAGAGGCCAAAGATCAGAGCCGGAATGAGGCCGAAGCGCGCGATCAGCACCGCTCCAGGGACCGCCGCGATCGCAAACAGCATCGGCGGCAGGCTCGACAGCCAGCCGACACCGGTCTCGGTCAGATGCAGGTCCGCATGCAACAACGGCACGACCGGCGGAACGGCGAGCACGGTGAGACGCAGGCACGCTCCGCACAGCCACAACAGCGCCAATGCGGTGACCCGCTCGCGCGTGGAGGGAAGGTTACTCTCTGTGGACGGCATTCCCGGCAGTTCCGACGAGGCTGGATGTTAGGAAGAGGCGACGGTCTTATCAGGTCTTATCGGGTCTTGCCGCCGCCGCGTAAACCACGCCCAGCCCCATCAAGACCGACGTGCCGAGAAACACCGCGCGCATGCCGATATGGCCGCCGACAAAGCCGCCGAGCAGCGGGCCGACGACCTGGCCGACATATTGCGACGACGTCGAATAGCCGAGCACGCGGCCGGTGAGGACGTCGGGAACGTTGTGGCGAATGATGCTGGTGATGCACGGCAATAAGCCGCCGAGCGAAAGCCCCATCAGAAAGCGCAAGCCCACGAGCTGCCAGCCGGCGGTGACGAAAGCCTGCGGGATCAAAACCAGGGCCGAGACTGCGAGCGCGGCGATGAGAACGCGCCAATGCCCGACGCGGTCGGCGAGCTTGCCCAGCCGCGACGCCGACAGAATGCTGCCGAGCGCCGCCGCAGACATGACCACGCCGGACACCATTGTCACCTGCGCGGCATTTTTCACGATTTGCGCGACATAGATGGTGATGATCGGCTCGATCGACATATTGGCGAGCATCAACAGCAGGCCCATGGTCAGCATGGCGACGACGGGCCGCTTGTCCGGAATTTGCGACCAGCCGGCCGCCGCCGCATTTTTCTTGGCAAGCGGCGACCGCTTCTGCTCTTTGATGAGAACGGTGGTGGCGATGAAGGTCAGAAAGATCACGCCGCCGGCGGCCCAGAAGGTCGCGCGGATGCCGATCAGCGGCGGCAGCGCGCCGCCGATCAGCGGACCGACCAGATTGCCCGCCATGATTCCCGACGACAGGGTGCCGAGCGCCCAGCCGGAGCGCGCCTTCGGCGTCTGCGTCGCCACCAGGATGGTCGAGCCGGACGCATAGCCGCCGGCAAAGCCGGCGAGCAGGCGAAGCCCGACCAGCTCCCACACATTATGGGCCATGCCGATCAGCGACATGGCGACCGCCATGCCGAGGCTGGCGCGGATCAGCATCAGCTTGCGGCCGTATTGATCGGCCAGCCGCCCCCACAGCGGCGCCACCAGCGCGGCGGCGAAGAAGGTCGCGCCGTAGGCGACGCCGGACCATTGCGCGATCGCGGCGCGATCCGAGACGCCGAGCTGCTCGACATAGATCGGCAAAAACGGCAGCAACAGCGTCATCGCCACGATGGTCGTAAACGAGCCGACGAGGCAGACCGCAAGATTGCTCCGCCAATGCCTCTCCTCGTCGTCCATGGGCCGCGTCTCTATGCGCTTAGGTTTGGCCGGGCGGTGAAAACGTCCCGCTACAAGCGCCCATTGCCGACGCGACGCAACCGTCCCACCGGGCGCCCCTGATGGGCGTTCCAGACACGGCTTTCTGACGGGAAAGTAAATTGGAGCGGGCGAAGGGATTCGAACCCTCGACCCCAACCTTGGCAAGGTTGTGCTCTACCCCTGAGCTACACCCGCATCCGAGAAGGGTAAGATAGCCGAGCGCGATGGCTCGAGCCATGGCCAAGCTATGCCAAAGAGCTTACCGCTTTGCAACCGCGGGAAACCGGGCATAGAAAAAGTCCATGCCTGCCTCGCCGGCCGAGCTATTCGCCTATCTCGCTAGCCTCGGCATCCCGCACCAGACCGTGACGCATCCGGCCGTCTTCACCGTCGAGGAGGGCCGCGAGTTGCGCGGCGCCATCCCCGGTGGCCATACCAAGAACCTGTTCCTGCGCGACAAAAAGGGTGTGCCCTACCTGGTCGTGGCGAGCGAAGACGCGGCCATCGAATTGCGCGCGCTGCACCGGCTTTTGGGGGCATCCGGCCGGTTTTCGTTCGGTTCCGCGGAACTGATGCGGGAGCTGCTTGGCGTCGAGCCGGGCTCGGTGACGCCGTTCGCCGCGATCAACGACACGCATCGCCGCGTCACCGTGGTGCTCGATACCGCGATGATGGAGCATCCCGTTCTGAACTTTCACCCCCTGGTGAATACCGGAACCACGACCGTTTCCCGCGAGGGCCTTTTGAAGTTCCTGGAAGCCACCGGTCATCCGCCGCGGATCGAGCCGGTTTCCGGCTCGGCCGTCTGAGACCGGCCGATTGCATTTTGTCCGGTTTGTTCCCATTTAGGGCAGGGAAACAGGGCAGTATCCGGCTGGGTTTGTGCCGGATCTTGGGCAAGGACAATGTTGCAAGAAGCTTCAACCGCGACCGCGGACATAGTCGTCAAGGACACGACGACGCAGAGTTTCGTCAAAGACGTCATCGAGGAATCGAAGCGCCAGCCGGTGCTGGTCGACTTCTGGGCGCCGTGGTGCGGCCCCTGCAAGCAGTTGACCCCCGTCCTGGAGAAGGCCGTGAAAGCGGCCAAGGGCAAGGTCAAGCTGGTCAAGATGAACATCGACGAGCATCCGGCCATTCCCGGTCAGATGGGCATCCAGTCGATTCCCGCCGTCATCGCCTTCGTCAACGGCCAGCCGGCCGACGGCTTCATGGGCGCTTTGCCGGAAAGTCAGGTCGTGGCTTTCCTCGAACGGCTGACCAAGGACCGTATCGGCGGTGAGGCTCAGGATTTGCAGAAGGCGGCCGACGCCGCTTTCGCCGAGGGCGATGCCGCCGCCGCGGCGGAGATGTACTCGCAGATTCTTGCCGAGGACGGCGCCAATATCCCTGCGCTCGCCGGGCTGGCGCGCTGTTACGTCGCGACCGGCGCGCTCGATCAAGCGCGGCAGACGCTGGCGATGGTGCCGGAAGCCAAGAGTGGCGACGCCGCCGTGGCCGCCGCGCGGGCAGCGCTCGAGCTTGCCGAGCAGGCCAAGACGCTCGGGCCCGTTGCCGAACTGGAACAAAAAGTCGCCGCCGATCCGCGCGACCACCAGGCGCGTTTCGATCTCGCTTTGGCGCTCAACGGCAAGGGCCAGCGGCGCGACGCGCTGGAACACCTGATCGCCATCGTCAAAAGCGACCGCAAATGGAACGACGACGGAGCCCGCAAGCAGCTCGTTCAGTTCTTCGATGCTTGGGGTCCCACCGACGAGGCGACAATCGAAGGCCGCAAAAGATTATCGTCAATTTTATTTGCGTGACAGCATGATCGCGACAAGCGGCCGCCCGCTTTCGGATAAGACCTTGCTGCAGAAAGCCTCGGTGCCGTCGCGGAGCGGGAGTGCGACATGCCGATGAATGCGACCTACAAGGGCCCGGAGGCGCTTCCCGAGGTGATCCCGGTATTTCCCTTGCCGGGCGCTTTGCTGTTGCCGCGCGGGCAGATGCCGCTCAACATATTCGAGCCGCGCTATTTGGCGATGATCGACGATGCCCTGCGCGGGACGCATCGTGTTATCGGCATGATCCAGCCCGATCCGACGCATCCCGGCCCCGACCAGAACAAGCCGCATCTGTTTCGCGTCGGCTGCGTCGGCCGCATTACCCAATTTGCCGAGAGCGGCGACGGCCGTTACCTGATCGAGTTGACCGGCATTGCGCGCTTTCGCATCGACGAGGAAATGCCGGTCTCGACGCCCTATCGGCAGTGCCGGGTCAGCTATCAGCCATTTGCCGACGACTTCGTCGCGCGCAAAGGCGAGGACGAGGTCGACCGCAAGGCGCTCCTGCGCGCGCTGACCGCTTTCCTCAAGGCCAACAAGCTCAAGGCCGACTGGGAGGGCATCGAAAACGCTCCCAACGAAGCTTTGGTGAACGCCTTGGCGATGATGTCACCCTACGACGCGGCCGAAAAGCAGGCCATGCTGGAAGCACCCGATCTGAAAACCCGCGCCGAGATTCTGGTGGCGGTCACCGAGATCGAGCTTGCCAAGAGCAACACGCCGGGCGAAACCCCGCTGCAATAAATCTCGAAAACCGCGTGGAGCACCAAGCCATGTCCGTCCCCGACCGCCCCACCGAGGGTGTCGATCCGAAGCTCCTGGAAATTTTGGTCTGCCCGCTGACCAAATGCCCGCTCGAATACGACGCGGAGAAGCAGGAGCTCATTTCGCGTGCCGCGAAGCTCGCCTATCCGATCCGCGACGGCATTCCGATCATGCTGCCCGAGGAAGCCCGCCGAATCGATTGAAAAATTAATCTACCGTTTCCGCACGTCACCCTTGGGCTTGACCCGGGGGGCCATGCCGCGTGAAAGGTCGTATGGATTGCCGGATCAAGTCCGGCAACGACAAGTGTAGGGGGAAGCAATCGTGATCAAAATCTGGGGCCGCAACACCTCCTCGAACGTGCAGAAAGTGATGTGGGCCGTCGGCGAGATCGGGCTGCCGCATGAGCGCATCGATGTCGGCGGTTCGTTCGGCAAAAACCGCGAGGCGGCCTATCTGGCGATGAACCCGAACGGGCTCGTACCGACACTGCAAGAGGAAGACGGCTTTTTGCTGTGGGAGTCGAACTCAATCGTTCGCTATCTGGCGGCCAAGTATAAGTCGACCATCCTCGAACCGGCCGATCTCAAGACACGCGCGCTGGCGCAAAAATGGATGGACTGGCAGCTCTCGGTTTGCGGGCCCGCGATTACGCCGGTGTTTTGGGGACTGATCCGCACGCCGCCGGACAAGCGCGATCACGCGGCGATCGAAGCCGGCAAAAAGAATACGACGGCGGCGATGCAGATGATGGACGCGCAACTCGGCAAAACCGCCTATCTTTCCGGCGACGGTTTTTCCTACGGCGATATTCCCGCCGGCATCATGGCCTATCGCTATCGGCAGCTCGTGCCGGATCGGCCGCCCTTGCCGAATTTCGAGCGCTGGTACGCGGCGATTTCCGAACGCAAGGCGTTCAAGGACCAGGTCGGCGCGGTGCCGTTGTCGTAATGAGCGTCCGCTCGTCCCCGCGAAAGCGGGGACCCAGCTCTTACCCTCGACTGGATTCCCGCGTTCGCGGGAATGAGCGGGGGTGGTTTTACTCCGCCGCCGCCCGCGTGCCGGTCGACTGTGCCGACACGATGTAATCCATCGCCGCCTGGACGCCGCCTTTCTTGTGCGGAACGCCGGCCAGCGACAGCGCCATTTCGGTCGTCGCCAACACGCCCATCATCCAGCCGTCGTTGATGTCGCCGAGATGGCCGATGCGGAAATATTTCTTGGTAAAAGGGCCGAAGCTCGCGCCGTAGGAAATGTTGAACGTGTCGAGCGCCAGCGCCCGGAAGGCGTCGGCATCGTGACCGTCCGGCAACAGAACCGCGGTGATGGTCGGCGAATAATATTTCGGCTCGCGGCACAGGATTTCGAGGCCCCAGCCGCGCACCGCACGGCGGGTCGCCTCGGCGAGGCGATTGTGCCGGGCAAATACATTGTCGAGGCCTTCTTCATGCAGCATGTCGATCGACACCGCGAGGCCCTGCAGCATTTGCGTCGCCGGCGTGTAGGGAAAGAAGCCGACCTTGTTCATGGTCAGCATGTCTTCCCACGCCCAGAACGACTTCGTCATTTTCGAGCTCTTGGCCGCGTCGAGCGCCTTGTCGCTCACGGCGTTGAACGACATGCCGGGCGGCAGCATCAGGCCCTTCTGCGCGCCGCCGACGGTGACGTCGACGCCCCACTCGTCGTGCCGGTAGTCGGCCGAGGCCAGCGACGAGATGGTATCGACCATCAGCAGCGCCGGATGACCGGCCGCATCGATGGCCTTGCGGATCGGCTCGATCGGCGACAGGCAGCCGGTCGCGGTCTCATTGTGCAAGACGCACACCGCCTTGATGGCGTGCGCTTTGTCCTTGCGCAGATGGTCCTCGATTTTCGCCGAGTCGGCGCCGGTGCGCCAGTCGCCGGGAATGAACTCGGGCTTTAAGCCGAGCTTTTCCGCCATGGTCTTCCATTGCGTCGCGAATTGCCCGGTCTCGACCATCAGCACCCGGTCGCCCGGCGACAGCGTATTGACCAATGCCGCTTCCCAGGCGCCGGTGCCGGTCGCGGTGTAGATGATGACCGGGTTGGCGGTCTTGAAAATCGTCTTGATGCCGTCCAGGCAGCGCTTGGCGAGCTTGGCGAATTCCGGACCGCGATGGTCGATGATCGGGGTGTCCATCGCGCGGAGCACCCGGTCGGGCAGCGGCGTCGGTCCCGGAATCTGGAGGAAGTGACGCCCGGCGGCGCGCGACGTATTCTGCGGCATTTTCGGCACTCCTTCGGACGCATCATTGGCCCCGGCGGCGCGTGTCCGAAAGCGCTCGCGGCTTGCGGCGTTGAATAGCGAATGCAACATGCTGGTCAAGTCCAATTGACGTAAACTATACGTCGTTGTTATCGCTTCGCTTTTTGGGCGTGAGGAGAAGACCGTGGCAGCACGGCTGGTGCCGGGGCTCGAACGCCGCCTCAACGCGGCGCAGGTGGACGGCGTGCGTTTCGACGCGTTTTCGCGTGGGCGCTATTCGACCGACGCATCGCATTATCAGATCATGCCGCTCGGCGTGGTGGCGCCGCGCTCGATCGAGGAATTAAATCGCGCGATCGAGATTTGCCGCGCCGAGGGCGTAGCGGTGACGGCGCGCGGCGGCGGCACCTCGCAGGCCGGACAGACAATCAACGAATCGCTGATCGTCGACTGCTCGCCGCATCTCAATAAGATCGTCGCGCTCGACGTCGCCAACCGGCGCTGCGTGGTCGAGCCCGGCATCGTGCTCGACGAACTCAATCGCCGGCTCAAATCCTCAGGCCTGTGGTTCCCGGTCGATATCTCGACCGCGTCGCGCGCCACCATCGGCGGCATGGTCGGTAATAATTCCTGCGGCGCCCGCTCGCTGCGCTACGGCAATACGCGCGAGAACGTGCTGTCGATCGACGCCATGCTTGCCGACGGCACGGCGGCCCATTTCGGCCGGATCGGTGAGGGCGGGACCGATGCGCCGCAGGCACTCGTTCGCGATCTTCTCGCTATTGCCGCGCGCGAAGCGTCCGAGATCGAGCGGCGATATCCCAAGGTGCAACGCCGCGTCGGCGGTTACAATCTCGATGCGCTGGTGCCAGGGCGTAACGACATCAATCTTGCGCACCTGCTCGTCGGCTCGGAGGGCACGCTGGCGTTCTCGACCGCCATCGAGCTGAAACTTGCGCCGCTGCTTGGCCGCCGCGCGGTGGGCGCCTGCCACTTCGGCAGCTTCCATGAGGCGATGCTGGCGACGCAACACATCGTCAAACTCAATCCGATCGCGGTCGAGCTGATCGATCGCACCATGCTCGGTTTGGCCGCGGACATCGCGATGTTCAAGCCGACCGTGGAAGCGTTCCTGCGCGGCGATCCGGAGGCGATCCTGTTCGTCGAATTCGCCGAGGACGACGACGAAAATGCCCGCCGGCTGAAACAACTCGGCGCGCTGATCGGCGATCTCGGCATCGCCTGGGACAACAGCGGCGCCAAATGGGGCGGCGTCGTCGAGGTGCTCGATCCCAAGCTGCAGGCCGGCATCACCGAGGTGCGCACCGCGGGACTCAACATCATGATGTCGATGAAGGAGGCCGGCAAGCCGATCTCCTTCGTCGAGGATTGCGCCGTGCCGCTCGAACATCTCGCCGATTACACGGCGCGGCTGACCGAGGTTTTCGAAAGAAACGGCACGCGCGGCACCTGGTATGCCCATGCCGCGGTCGGCTGCCTGCATGTGCGTCCAGTGCTCAATTTGCGCCTCGACAAGGACGTGCGCGCGATGCGCGCGATCGCCGAGGAAGCCTTCGCCATGGTGCGCGATTACAAAGGCTCGCATTCCGGCGAGCATGGCGACGGCATCGTACGCTCGGAATTCCATGAATTCATGTTCGGCCGCGAATTGGTGCAGGCCTTCGAGGAGGTCAAGGACCGGTTCGACCCGCAAGCCTTGTTCAACCCCGGCAAAATCGTGCGGGCGCCGAAGTTCGACGATCGCGGCAAATTTCGCTACGGGCCGGATTACCGGGCCGCCGACATGGCAACCGCGCTCGACTGGTCGGCCTATCCCGGCGCCGGCGGCGGATTCCAGGGCGCGGTCGAAATGTGCAACAACAACGGCGCCTGCCGCGCGCTCGCCGGCGGCGTCATGTGCCCGAGCTATCGTGTCACGAAGGACGAGCGCGACGTGACGCGCGGGCGCGCCAATTCGCTGCGCCTCGCCATCACCGGCCAGCTCGGGCCCGACGCGCTGACCTCCGACGACATGGCCGAGACACTGAAGCTCTGCGTCTCCTGCAAGGCGTGCCGGCGCGAATGCCCGACCGGCGTCGATATGGCGCGGATGAAGATCGAAGTTTTGCGCGCGCGCGCCGATAAGTTTGGCCTGTCGCTGCACGAGCGGCTGGTCGGCTATCTGCCGCGCTATGCGCCGCAGGCCGCGCGGCTTGCTTGGCTGTTGAATTTGCGCGAGGTCGTTCCCGGTGCACGAAAATTGTCAGAGGCGATCGCCGGCTTCAGCGCGCAGCGTTCGTTGCCGAAGTGGCGGGCTGACTGGTTTCGCGAAAAAGACGTGGATGCCCGGCACAAGGCCGGGCATGACGGTGAAGACGTCGTCCTGTTCGCCGACACCTTTAACCGCTACTTCGAGCGCGAGAATATCGATGCCGCGCTCGCCGTCCTCAACGCGGCCGGCTGTCGCGTGCATTTCGCAACCCCGCCGTGGGGTGAACGCCCGCTGTGCTGCGGGCGCACATTCCTGGCCATCGGCAAGACCGACGAAGCGCGCCACGAAATGGAGCGGACGCTTGCGGCGCTGGCGCCTTACCTCGAGCGCGGCATGCCAATCATTGGGTTGGAACCGAGCTGCCTGTTCACTTTTCGCGACGAAATTCCGGCGCTGATGAAGACCGATGCCGCGCGCCGCGCTGCCGGCGCGGCGCTGTTGTTCGAGGAGTTTCTGGCGCGCGAGGCCAAAGCCGGCACACTCGATCTTAAGCTCAAGCCGATCAAGCAGCGCGCCTTGCTGCACGGCCATTGCCATCAGAAATCCTTCGACACGATGAGCGCCGTTCAAGCGGCGCTGCATCTCATCCCCGAGCTCGCCGTCGAAGCCATCGAATCGAGCTGCTGCGGCATGGCCGGCGCTTTCGGCTTTCACGCCGATACTATCGACGTTTCGCGCGCCATGGGCGAGCTGTCGCTCTTGCCGGCCGTGCGCAAAGCGCCCGACGATGCGCTCATCGTCGCCGACGGCACGTCGTGCCGCCATCAGATTCACGATGGCGCCGGCCGCGAGGCCGTGCATGTGGCGCGCGTCTTGGCGATGGCGCTGCCGCGATGAAAGTTAGCGATCCTGCTCGAGCGCGCTTTCGTGCCAGCGGCGCAGCGCCAGATAATTGATCAGCGATAACAGATAAAAGATCACGATGCCGGCGACCGACAGCAGCAAAAGCGCCGCGAACATGCGCGGGATGTTGAGCCGATAGCCGGACTCCGCGATCCGATAGGCGAGACCGGAGCCGGCGCCGGCCGAGCCGGCGGCGATCTCGGCGACAACGGCGCCGATCAGCGCCAGGCCGCCGGCGATGCGCAGGCCGCCGAGGATGTAAGGCAGCGCCGACGGCAGTTTCAGGTTCCACAACATCTGGCCGCGGGTCGCGCCGTACAGGCTGAACAGATCGGCAAGGTTGCGATCGACCGAGTGCAGGCCGAGCGTGGTGTTGGCCAGCACCGGAAAGAACGCCACGATCCAGGCGCAAGCCAGGACCGCGAGCGGCTGCGGCAAATAGATCAACAGCAACGGCGCAATGGCGACGATCGGCGTCACCTGCAGAACGACGGCATAGGGATAAAACGAATATTCGACGATCCGCGACTGGTTGAACAGCACCGCGAGGCCGACGCCGCCGACCGCGGCAAGCAGAAAGCCCTCGATCGTCGTGGCGAGCGTGACGATGAGCGATTGAAACAAGAGCGCCCAATCGGACCACAGCGTCTGCGCGATGAGCCAAGGGCCGGGCAGGACGTATGGCGGAATATGTCCGACGCGCACCACCAGTTGCCAGAGCGAAAGCCCAAGTGCGAGCACGACGATAGGAAGCGCAATGCGCAAGGTGCGCTCGCGATTCATGCCGCACCTCCCGCCGCTCTCTCTTGAACAGCCATGGCCTGCGCCAGTGCTTCCGAAGTGCGGCGGCAGAACGCGGCATAGTCCGCCGAGGTGCGGAAATTCTGGTCGCGCGGGTAGGGCGCGTCGATGGCAAGCTCGGTGAAGACGCGGCCGGGCCGGGCCGCCATCACCACGATGCGACTCGACAGATAGACCGACTCGAACACCGAATGGGTCACGAACACCACGGTCGTGTGCAGCGCCTGCCAGACCTGCAACAAGTCGTTGTTGAGCTTGAAGCGCGTGATCTCGTCGAGCGCAGCGAAGGGTTCGTCCATCAACAGCAGCGCCGGTTCGGTGACGAGCGCGCGGGCGATGGAAACGCGCATGCGCATGCCGCCCGATAATTCGCGCGGATAGGCGCGGCCGAAGTCTTTGAGGCCGACGCGGTCGAGCGCGGCCACGACCCGCGCCCGCGCTTTCTCGGCATTGAAGCCCTTGAGCTTGAGCGGCAGCAACACATTGTTGAACACATTGGTCCAGGGCATCAGCGTCGGCTCCTGGAACACGAAACCGATCCGGCTTTCTCCCTGCATCGGCGTTTGCGGCGACGACCATTCGACCGCCCCGGCGGTGGGCTCGCTTAAGCCGGCGATAATGCGCAACGCCGTCGACTTGCCGCACCCGGACGGTCCGAGCAGCGAAACGAATTCGCCTTCGCGCACGTCCAGATCGAATCCCTGCAGCGCCTGCGTGCCGGAGGGAAAGCGCTTATCGACGCCGCGCAGCGCGACCAGGGAAGCGCCTGCACTCATTGCGCCTTCGGCCGCAGATCGATCCCGACCTTCTTGTCGACGAATTGCAAGGTGTAGGCCTTGCGGTAATCGAGACTAGGCTTGGTGACGCCGGCGCGCACCATCTCGTCGAAGAAGCTTTTCATGCGCGCGTCGGTCATCGCGCCGATGCCGAGCGTCAAGGCGTCGCCGGAATCGACGATGCCGTATTTTTTCATGGCGCTGACCGAATAGGCGAGCAGATCGTCGGTCATTTCCGGGTTTTGTTTCTTGATCAGCGCGTTGGCGGCGCGGTTGTCGCCGTAGAGATAATTGTACCAGCCGATGGTCGAAGCATCGATGAAGCGCTGCACCAGGTCGGGCTTTTGGTCGACCAGATCGCGGCGCGTCTCGATCAGCGTCGAATAGCCGGCCAGCCCGTCATCGGCGAGCAGGAAAACCTTCGGGGTGAAATGCGCCGCCTTCTCGATGGCGAACGGCTCCGAGGTCACGTAGCCCTGCATCGCGCTGTTCTTGTCGGCCAGAAACGGTTGCGGATTGAACGTGTAAGGCTTGACCTGCGAATCCTTGAATCCGTAGGTGGCTTTGAGCCACTGATAGTAGGTCGCGACGCCTTCCGCCGACACGAACAGCGTGAGATTTTTCAGGTCCTGCAGTTTGTCGATGCCCTGGCCGGGATGCGCGATCAAAACCTGGGGGTCTTTCTGGAAATAGGCCGCGACTTCGACGGTCGGGATGTTCTGGGTGACCGCGTCGAAACCTTCCAGATTGTTGGCGGACAGGAAGAAGTCGATCTTGCCGACCGGCAGCAGGATGCGGTTGTTCGCGTTCGGCCCGCCCTGCCGGATGGTGACGTCGAGGCCGTATTTCCGGTAGGTGCCGTCGGCGAGGGCCTGGTAGAAACCGCCGTGCTCGGCCTCCGCCACCCAATTGGTGCCGAACGTCACCTTGGTCAGCGCCTGGGCCGAGACGGGGCCGGTCTGCGCACCGATGACGACGGCAATGCCCATCAACGCGGCACGAAAAGCGGTGGTCCAGGGCATCGGTTGCTCCTTGCGATGACGCACGCGACAATAGGAGACGTGGAAGAAATTTGCGAGAGAAGCCCGATGACGCTCCCGGCGCACGATTGGATGGAGATGACCTGGCAGGACGTCGCCGGCGCCGGCGCCGATGCCGGACGCTGGATTGCGGTACTGCCGCTCGCCGCGGTCGAGCAGCATGGACCGCATCTGCCGCTCGGCGTCGACACCTTCATCGCCGAGGCCTATCTGGCGCGCGTCCGCGACCTGTTGCCGGAAGGACTGCCGGTGACGTTCCTGCCGGTGCAGCGCATCGGCGTGTCCGCGGAGCATCTGGCCTATCCCGGCACGCTGACCCATTCCGCGGCGACCGCGATCGCCGCCTGGACCGAGCTTGGCGACAGCCTGGCGCGGGCAGGCTTGCGCAAGCTCGTCATGGTGACGAGCCATGGCGGCAATGTCGCGGCGATGGAAGTGGTGGCGCGCGATCTGCGCACGCGGGGCAAGATGCTCGCCGTCACCGTCGGCTGGCATCGCTTCGGCTATCCGGACGGCGCCTTCACGCCGCAGGAGAAGAAGCACGGCATCCACGGCGGCGATATCGAGACTTCGCTGATGCTCGCCGCCAAGCCGGACACGGTGCACATGGATAAAGCGCCGAAGGCCACGCCTGCGACCGTCGCCATGGCGCAGGAATTCAAGTGGCTCGGCGCCTACCGCCCGGCCGGCTTTGCCTGGATGACGCAGGATCTGCACCCCAGCGGCGCGGTCGGCGACGCGACGCTGGGGACGCGCGACAAAGGCGAAGCGGCGCTGCAGCAGGGCGCGCTGGCTTTCATCGAGCTGCTGAATGAGGTCGATCGTTTCGATCTCTCCCGCTTGCGTGACGGGCCGCTGCCGCATTCATAGTTGCTTGCGTCTCGCGGCCGCCGCGGTTCGGCGCAACTTATCCGCAATGTCCGTTTTGTTGCCCCCCGGCGCGCCGTTAAGGCCTGGCGTCCAAAAGTCGTCAGGCAACTGAGCGCAACAAGAAAGCGCCTTGTCTTCATCGCCCAATCGCGCGTGGCAGTCGGCCTGGTAAAGCAAGCCGAACACGATGTCCTTTTTCCACTTCTCGGGGTTCATCGCCTCAGCACAATTAAAGTCCTGGAGAGCCTTTTCGTATTCGCCGATGTGTCGATACACCTCGCCGCGCGAAAGTAGCGAAACCGAGTTTGGTGCGCCTTCGAGTGCGATGACTCTAGCAAGATCGTCTAGTGCTCTACGCGGCTCGCCCATATGCATCCACGCATAGTGACGATCAAAATAGGCGTGAGAATTTGTTGGATTTTCCTGAAGCCAATGATTGACGACGCGAAGGTATGTTTGCGGGTCTGATTGAAGAAGTTTGTGAAGTATCGTTACTTCTTCAGGGGATGTCGGTTCTTTCATCGCGCGCGCTTCCTTCGTCCATAGGCATCAGTTCTCTGAGACCGCGCGCCAGTAACGTACCACAGTATTTCCTGAAGTGAGACGAGCCTCTTCGTTCTCGCGGCGCGTCTGCGCGCCCGAGCTTTGCTTAACGCCAGGCTCAAGACTTCTTCCCCCCAACCACCATAAGCGGGGGTGCAGCGCCGGGAGGCGCCAGGGCCGTGGCCGCGCCACGCCAGCGAGCGTTGCCGCTCGCTGGCGCTTCGGGCGCGGCGCGCGCCACAGGACAATTCCCTTACGAGAACCGCCTGCTTCGGGCGCGCTGCGCCTCCCGGCGCAACACCGCGGTTCCTTCGCCCCGGCGGCCGGCCCGCCTCGGCTTAAAAACCGCACTCGCTCCACCGTCGGCTTAAGTGTGCCGGCGGCGTCCTTCCGAGCGAGATTTGATTCGTGGCCAAGGTAACTAAAGACAGGACCAATGTCAAGATAGTGTCGCTATAAATGAGACGGACCGTGGTAGAGGCGGGTTTGAAACCCGGCTCTCCGCCGCAACGGCGCGAGATTCAGCCGCGCTCGGTTTGTCGGGGCGAAACTGGTAAGAGTTGCGGCGCCAACCCCGAGTCTCGGCATGAACGATCTCGCCCGCTGGAAATACATTCGCAGGTGGATCAGCGCCTACAAACCGCGCTGGCGCTTCTGCGTGCGCATGACGGCGGCGGGGCTCGCGTCCTTCGCGGTCGCCCGCTCGCTCGACGTTCCGCTGCAGGGGCTGTGGGTCATCATCACCGCCATCGTGGTGACGCAGATGAGCGCCGGAGGTTCGCTGCGGGCGACGCTCGAATATATCGCCGGCACCGTCGGCGGCGCCATCTACGCCGCCATTCTCGGCACCTTCGTGCCGCATGACACGGTGCTGTCCCAGGCCGGCATTCTGGTACTGGCGATCGCGCCCTTGGCGCTGCTCGCCGCCTTCAATCCCAACTTCCGCGTCGCGCCGTTTTCCGCCGTGCTGGTGATCCTGATCTCTGGACAGTTTGGCGAGGGGCCGGTCGAGTCGGCGATTACCCGCTCGTCGGAAGTGGCGCTCGGCGGCGTCATCGCAGTCATCGTCTCGCTGGTGGTGTTTCCCGAACGCGCTCACAACGTCCGCCTGAAGGCGGCGGCGCGGCTGCTACGGCAATTTGCCAATGCCGTGCCGGAGCTGTTGACCGGCTTTACGCAGGGCCTCGATCCAGCCGCGAACAGCCGCATCCAGAACGACATCGGCGCGGCGGTCACGGGCTTCCAGCAGATCACCACCGAGGCCGAGCATGAACTCATGATCACGCTCGCCGCGCAGCCCGATCCCGGACCGCTGTCGCGCACGCTGCTGCGCCTGCGCCACGATCTGGTGATCATCGGCCGCGCCGGGGTCAAACCGCTGCCGGACGCGCTGCGCGGGCGGCTCGCCCCGCTTCTTACGCGCGTCGGAGTCGCGGCGCGCGATTTTCTCGATGCCAGCGCGGCGGCGCTCGATGCGCGCAACGGGCCGCCGTCGGTCGACGCCTTCGAGGCGGCGCTCGCCGCCTATATCGCGGAAGTCGAGATGATGCGAGGCGAAGGGCTGACGCTGCCCTTGACCAGCAACGAGGTCGAGCCGGTCTTCGCGCTCGGCTTCGCACTCGAACAGCTGCGGCAGAACTTCATCGACTTGCGCCGCTGTGTGCGAAGCTATGCGCGGCGGACCGCACGACGGCGAACCTGATTATTTATCGCGCGCGGCTGCGTCGATTACCACGTGCACCGCCTTGTTCAAATCAGGCTTATCCTTCGACAATGTATCGCCGATGTCGGAGATTTTCTGCAGAAACGCGGCCTGCTCGTCGGCCGGCAAGCTCGACAACTGGCCGCCATGATCGGCCCACGCCTTGCGCTGCGCGGCGTAGAAGTCGTTGACGAAGGGGACGATTTGTTTGTCGAGCGTCGCGGCGTCGTCGCGGACGACCTTCTGCAGGTCCGCCGGCAAAGCTTCCAGCCATTTTTTGTTCATCACTGCGATGGTGTTGACGTAAGGCTGGCCGATTTCGCTGACATATTTGGCGGCGTCGATGTAATGCAGCGGGCCGAACACCGGCACGGTGCCGAGCGCGCCGTCGATCGCGCCCTGCTGCAGCGCCGGCAGCACGTCGCCGAGCGACATCGCCACCGGCGACGCGTCCATGCGCTTGATCATTTCGAGCTGGAACGGCGAAGCCAGCACGCGGATCTTCATGCCCTTGAAATCGGCGAGGTGATGCACCGGCTTGACGGTGACGATGGCCGACGGCGACAGCGGAAACAGGCCGATGCCGACGAGGCCCTTGTTGGCGCCGAGGCCGAGCATCATGCCGCGCACCGCCGGGTCGGCGATCACGCGGATGTCCTGATCCTCGCTGGAAAACAAGCCCGGCGCGCTGAGAGCCTCGTAGCGCTCGTCGACGCCGACCAGGAATTCGGGCGGCCCGATCCAGGCCTGAATGGCGCCGAACTGCGTGCCTTCGATCTGGCGCGGGATCGAGCCAAGCTGGCTCGCCGGGAAGACTTCGCCCTTGATGCGGCCGCCGGAATCCTTTTCGACGGCGGCGGCAAAGCGCTTCATCCATTCATGCTGGGTGTCGTTGAGCGTGGCGGTGCTCAACTTCATCACGTAAGTCTTGGTGTCCTGAGCGTGCGCCGGCTCGTGGAGCGCCACCGCGGCGAGCGCCGCGACGGCCAGCGAGATCGTCGCGATGAAAGACTTCTTTCCGAAGTTTGCTTTTGGCATTTCCATTGTCCTGTCCAATCCAGCTAGCCCCGCAACGGGGCGAGGTCGACCGCGCCTGCAAAAAAGCTCCCGAGCGCGGAGAGCGTAGCGGTAGCGCGGTCATCGCTCCAGCCACCATGACGCGCATTGAGCAAAAACTTGTCCTCGATGTCTTGGCGGGTCAGCGGCTCTTGCGCACCGCCGCGCATATAGGGCTGGCGCTCCTCGACGACCGAGCCGTCGCGCAGCGTTGCGCGGATATGGCCGGTGAAATTCTTCGGATAGGGATTTTGCGGATCGATCCGGTAATGGACCTTTCCGGCGAGCGCCAGCACCGCGGGATCGCGCACCGCCGCATCGGAGAAGTCGCCCAAGCCGACGTTGCCGCGAATAAAGCCCGCGGCGATGCAATAGGGCGTGGAGAACTTGCCGGCATAACCGTTGGCCGGCGTTTGCTTGGCCGCAAGCGGCTCCCACAGCCGATGCACGGTGCCCTCGCCGACATCGCAGACGATTTCGGCGACGTCGTCGGGCTTGATCCGGGCGCCGAGCCGCCGGGCGCAGTCGATATACGGATGCGTCATGGTCCCGCACGGATACGGCTTGAAGGCCAATGTCTCGGTAACCCAATGCGTGCCGAAGTCGCCGGAGATGACGCCGTAGTCGCCCTTGGTGGTGGTGGCGAAGCCGTGGAAAAAACCGTGCACGCCTTCGAACACCGTGCGTGGGCCGAGAAAACCGGCGCGGCCAAACAGCGCGGCGCGCAGGCCCGATTGCGCCGCCCAACCGGCGTGCAGCCGTTTGGTCCAGGTGCCCTCGGCGAGATATTCGATGATACCCGAGGCGAAAGAGCCGGCGGTGCCGAGCGCATCGACCATCTGGCGCGGCGACAGTTTCAGCGCGGCGCCGACGCCGGCGGCGGCGCCCATGGCGCCGAACACGGCGGTCGGATGAAAGCCCGCCTTGTGGGTGAGTGTCGGCGCGACCAGCGACAGCCGGCACATGGTTTCGACGCCGACCGCAATGCCGAGAAGCGCCGCGCGTCCGTCAAGGCCGTGGCGCTCGCAAGCCGCTAGCACGGCCGGCACGATCACCGCGCCGGCATGGACCGGGCCGCCCTCAAAAGTGTCGTCGAAATCCTCACCGTGGATCGCGGTGCCGTTGACGATCGCGGCGGCGGCGGCGGACAGGGTGCGCGCATGGCCAATCGCCGTGCACGGCCCGTCATCGTCGCAGGCCTCAAGCGCGGCTTTGACATAGTCCTCGTTGCGCGCGGTGACCGCGAGCCCGACGACGTCGGTCAACAGCTCCACGCATTTGTCCCGCACCGCTGGCGGCAGCGACGCCGCGTCGAGCGCGCAGATTTTTTGCGCGAGCGTTTCGGCGATGGCGGTTTCGGGCAACGCGTCGGCGACCATGAGCTTCTCAGCTTTCCTGGCAGAGACACGGCATGTCACTTGAATCCGCAGGCGCGTCAAGGCCTTGTCACCCCAACGAAAAGCCGCGCGGACCGGGCCGGCAACCGGCCTTGGAAAAGCTGGATGGCGCGAACCGTTTCGACGTTGCGTGCGACATAAAGACAGTCGCCATTGTCGCCATCGTCCGGGGGCTTCCATGCACCGCGCCATTGCCATTTTTGCCGTTACCGCCCTTCTGACCGCGTTGGCCGCGCCCTTGGCGCAGGCCGAGACCGCTCCGAGCGGCACCACTGCCGACATTTGCGCTTCGACCGACGATGACGCCTATACGCCGCCGCAGCGCATCGCCGCCTGCGGCGCGCTGATCGATGCGTTGAAAGACCAGCCGTTGGCGCAAGCCGCCGCTCTGGTCAGTCGTGGCGCCACCTATTGGTATTTCGACAAGACCGACCTCGCGCTCGCCGATTTCAATCGCGCCATCGCGCTCGATCCGAACAACGAGCGGGCGTTCCGCGAGCGCTCCAATGCTTATCGCAGCATCGGCAATCTCGATCGGGCGCTTATCGACGCCAACAAGGCGGTCGAACTCGCCCCCAACGACGCGGCCGCTTTCGATAACCGCGCCAACGTCTTCAACAACAATGGCCAATATGATCGCGCCATCGCCGACTATAACGAAGCCCTGCGGCTCAAGCCGGACGACTCGCAGACTTTCATGGATCGCGGCGTCGCCTATTACTTCAAACAGGACTATCAGTCCGCGATCAAGGATTACGATCAGGCGATCAAGCTCGATCCGAAAAAATCGCGCGCCTATACCAATCGCGGCGCTGCCTATAAGAAGCTCGGCCGGTTCGACCAGGCCATCGCCGACGAGAGCGAGGCGATCCGGCTCGATCCGCTCGAGCCGGAATATTTCGACAATCGCGGTCTGGATTATGCCGCGAACGGCGATTACGAGCGCGCGCTCATCGACTTCAACGAAGCCATCCGGCTGCAACCGCAGGCGAATTTCCTGACCAATCGCGGCGACGCCTACAATCACCAGCGCAACTATGACCGCGCCATCGCCGATTACGACCGCGCCATCGCGCTCAATCCCGGCTTCTATCTCGCCTACAACAATCGCGGCGCCGCCTATGACGAGAA
>DATAWA010000127.1:0-33171 GCA_036267435.1 Xanthobacteraceae bacterium
CGCCGCATCCGTCGATGCGGCTCTGGACTACGCGCCTTTCGGCGCTCTGCCTCCCTTCTTTATGAGGGAGGTGTGTTGGACGGGCTTTCTTACCGTGGCGTGGACAGAACTCGGATGCCAAGGCGCATCGCGAGAACGGGATTGCGCGCGCCCGCCCCGGCGTGGCGCGGGCGGAAGGCAACCAGAATAGCGGGAACAGAGGGAGAGCACCGCAGCCATGACCAAACACAAACAAAAATCATCCGGCTGGCGGCCGGCAGACAAGCGCCGGCCTTACGCGGAAACCAACAAACGCCTCATCGCCTTGCAGGATGCGAGGTTCAAAGCCGACAGCGATCGGCAGGAATTGTGGCGCTCCTGCCCCGCCGCGCGGTGCCGGCGCAAACGCGCCTGCGCCGTCGATCCCTATCGCTGCACCAAGGAGCGCGGCGGCAAGAACGCCCCAGCCGGCAAGAACACCCCCTCCAGCAAGACGGCTGCCGCGCCTCAGACGCCGGCACCGGCCGCCAACGAAGCCCCGCGTTTCGCCATTTCGGCCAAGGAGGCCGCCGCCATCATAAAAGCCGACGTCGAGGCGCATCTCGCCGCGCACGGCAACGATCCGGATGGCTTGTTACGGGGCGGCTTCTGATGCCGAACGGCGCGGCGCTAATCCCGCGCGATGATCTCGCGCTCGTCGCGGTGCACCGACGGCGCGGATTGCGGGGCGCCGGGGCGGCGGCGCAAAAGCCGCGGCGGCCGGCGAAGGGCGATGGCGGTGCGGCGGCGCCGCCGCCAGGTCGGCGCTTCCAGACGCAAGGCGCCCAGCCGCGCAAACGGCTCGCGCAACGTGCCGTCGGATTCGGCGACCAGCAAAGGCAAGCCCAGCACGCGGCCCCAGCTTTGCCACTCGGCAACGATGTCGTCGGTTTGCGGCGCGGCAAACAGCGGCAGCGACAGCGCCGGATCGTTGTGTTCGAGCACCACCGCGATAACGGACGGGGCGGCGGCCCCGCACGGCGCACCGTTGTCGCCGAGGAGCCGGATGGCCACCCCGCGGAACGCCGCGACCGGCATATTCAGCGCCATGCGCATGCCGCGCACGGCGCGGCGCATCACGACGCGCTCGCGATAGAGATCGACAACGCGCTGCTGCCCGTCGGCCGCCGCGTCGGCGGCCGTAAAGCGCACGGGCAAAGCGAAGGGATCGAGCCGCGATGGGGCGCCCATCGCACTTGTGCGATGAGGCGCCCCCGCATGGCGGCCCGTCCCGGCAGATTGTCTGCCGGCTTCCATTTGACGCCCCGAAAGGGTTCGACTCCCGCCGGGCTGTTGCCGCCCGGTCATAGGCCCACCATGCCACGGCGGCCTCGCAATCGGCTTAAGGAGACTGGTTAAGGGGCCGTAGCGCCGCCGCATGATTGACGAGAGGTTGCCGACGAGGCGCGAATTCGAACGGCCGCCGGTTGAACCGGAGGCTTTACGCGCACATCTTCGCCAAACACGCTCTATCGCCGCGTCCAGCTTGTCTTGACGCCCGCATCCTCATAAACCGATTGCACACGATGTCCTCATTGCTCGATCAATCCGCCCTCACCGATCTCGCCGCCCGGCTCGTCGCCGCGGCGCGCCGCGCCGGCGCCGACCAGGCCGATGCGGTCGCGGTGCGCTCGGTTTCGCTGTCGGTCGACGTGCGCGACGGCGAGGTCGAGGAATCGCAACGCTCCGAAAGCGACGACGTCGGCTTGCGGGTCTTGGTCGGCAAGCACCAGGCCTCGGTCGCGACCAACGATCTCAACGCCTCGGGCGTCGCCGCGCTCGCCGAGCGTGCCGTCGCCATGGCGCGCGCCGCGCCGGAGGATCAGTTCGCCGGGCTCGCCGATCCGGCGCTATTGGCGCGGTCGTTTCCCAATCTCGATCTGCTCGATCCCGACATGCCGAGCGTCAAGGTTCTCGAAGAGCGCGCCAGGGTGGCCGAACAAGCCGCGCTTGCGGTCGCCGGGGTCAGCAAATCCGGCGGTGCCGGGGCCTCGGCCGGCATCGGCGGCATGGTCCTGGTAACAAGCGGCGGCTTCTCCGGCGTCTCCTTGGGCTCGCGGCATTCGATCTCGATGTCGGCGATCGCCGGCAGCGGCACCGGTATGGAGCAGGACTACGATTTCACCTCGACGCTGCACGCCGCCGATCTCGATCGCGCCGACGCGGTCGGGCGCAACGCCGGCGCGCGCGCGGTGGCGCGGCTTAACCCGCGCAAGGTGGCGACGCGGCGGGTGCCGGTGGTGTTCGACGCCCGCATCGCCAATTCGCTGGTCAACCATCTCGCCAGCGCCGCCAATGGCGGCGCGGTGGCGCGCAAGACGAGCTTTCTGCGCGACAGGCTCAACACCCGGATTTTCGCGCCGGGCATCGCCATCGTCGACGATCCGCTGCGGCGCCGCGGGCAGCGCTCGCGCAGCTTCGATGCCGAAGGCGTCGCCACACGGCTGACGAGGCTCGTCGATGACGGCGTGCTGACGACCTGGCTGCTCGACTGCGGCACCGCGCGCGAGCTTGGTCTGACGACCACCGGCCACGCCCAGCGCGGCGTGTCGTCAGTGCCCTCGCCCGGGCCGAGCAATCTTTATCTCGAACCGGGCGCCAAGAGCCCGGACCAATTGATCGCCGATATCGAAGACGGCTTCTATATCACCGACCTCATCGGCTCCGGGACCAACCTGGTCACCGGCGACTATAGCCGCGGCGCCGCCGGCTTCTGGATCGAGCACGGCGTGCGCACCTACCCGGTGAGCGAGGTCACCATCGCCGGGCACCTTAACGACATTTTCGCCAGCCTGACGCCGGCGAACGATCTTGTATTCCGTTACGGCACCAATGCGCCCACCATGCGCGTGGAGGGCCTGACTGTTGCCGGCACCTGACGATCTGACCTGTCTCGGCGAACGGCTGCAGAGCGCGGTGCGTGAAGCGGGCGTGCTGGCGCGCGGGATGTTCGGCACGACACTCAAGAACTGGACCAAGGGACCGACCGAATCGCCGGTCAGCGAGGCCGACATCGCCGTCGACGTTTTGCTGCGCGAGCGCCTCACCGCCGGCGGCGAGGCCATCGCCTGGCTGTCGGAGGAGAGCATCGACGACCCTGCCCGGCTCGCGGCGCGCCGCGTCTGGGTGATCGATCCGATCGACGGCACCCGCGCCTACATCGCCGGCTTTCCCGACTGGGCGGTGTCGGCGGCGCTGGTGGAAGACGGCCGGCCGATCGTCGCCTGCCTCTATGCGCCGGTCGCGGAGCATTTTTTCGTCGCCCGCGTCAAAGCCGGCGCCACCTGCAACGGCGCGCCGATCGCCGTCACAACGGGGACGACCATGGACGGCGCACGCATCGCCGGGCCGCGCAGCCTGTTGGAGCGGCTCTCTGCCGTGGCGCCAGCCTTTACCGCCATGCCGCGCGTGCGGTCGCTGGCGCTTCGCCTCGCCCAGGTCGCGCACGGCCTCTGCGACGTCGCCTTTGCCGGCGGCAATAGCCACGATTGGGACCTTGCGGCGGCTGATCTTTTGGTGCACGAAGCGGGCGGCGCATTGACGTCCGTTGCGGGCGGAACTGTGACCTATAATCGTCCGGTGCCGCGGCACGGGACGCTCGTTGCGGCCGGCCGGGACAGGCACGCGGCATTGATCGAACTCCTTGGGGATGGACGCTTGGCGTTTTCATAAATCGCGTAGCGAACGCGTGGATTGAACACCATGTCTGACGTCCCCACCGAAAGACCGAAGCAACTGCTCCATCTCGTATTCGGCGGCGAGCTTGAGTCCGTGGCCAACGCCGAATTCAAAGATCTCGACCGGATCGATATCGTCGGGGTTTATCCGAACTACGCCACCGCCTATGCGGCGTGGAAGGCAAAGGCTCAAGGCTCGGTCGACAACGCACAGATGCGCTATTTCATCGTTCATTTGCACCGCCTGCTCGACCCCGGTACCCAGCCGCCGCAGCGCTGAAGGCGACGCATGGGGGTATGGCGGCGGATCGGAGAGCAGCGCTGGGCCAAGGTGACCGTCGGGGTCGCCGCCGCCGAATATCTGCGCTTTGTCGGCATGACGACGCGCTTCACGCTGGAGCCGGCCGACATTTACGCGCGCGGCGAACGCGACATGCCGATCATCCTGGCGTTCTGGCACGGCCAGCATCTGCTGGCGCCGGTCGCACGGCGGATCGAGCATAAGGTCAACATGTTGGTATCGCGGCATCGCGACGGCGAGATCAACGCGGTGGCAGCCCAACGGCTTGGCGTCGGCACCATTCGCGGTTCCGGCAATCACGGCCGCGGCTTCGTGCACAAGGCCGGTGTTGCCGCGTTTCAGGCCATGCTCGATTCGCTGGCCGCGGGCAGTTCGATCGCGCTGTCGGCGGACGTTCCCAAGGTGGCGCGCGTCGCCGGTCTCGGCATCATCAAGCTGGCGCAGGCCTCCGGCCGGCCGATCTATCCAAGCGCGATCGCAACCAGCCGCCGCATCGTGCTCGACAATTGGGACCGCACCACAATCAATCTGCCGTTCGGACGCGGCGCCGGCGTCGCCGCCGAGCCGATCAAGGTGCCCGCCGAGGCCGACGATTCCGGCCTTGAAGCGGCCCGCCTTCTCCTGGAGGATCGCCTCAATGCGGCGACGCGACGGGCTTACGAACTCGTCGATAACGCGTAGCGTGGGGTGGGAGCGTGACCGGTCGCCTACCATTGGCGTTGCGTCTTTATCAGTTGGCGTCGGCCGCCGGCGCGCCGATGGCGCCGCAGGTGCTGGCGCTGCGGCTTTATCGCGGCAAGGAACACCCGCAGCGCCTCGCGGAACGCCGCGGCGAGGCAACGCTGCAACGGCCGGCCGGTCCGCTGATCTGGGTGCACGGCGCCAGCGTCGGCGAAATGCTCGCGGCGGTGCCGCTGATCGAACGGCTGCGGGCGCAGAATTTTGCCGTCCTGGTCACCTCGGGCACCGTCACGTCGGCGGCGCTCGCCGAGCAGCGCCTGCCGGAAGGCACACTGCATCAATTCATTCCGCTCGATGCCGCGCGCTTTGTCCGCCGCTTCCTCGACCACTGGCAGCCGGGACTGGCGCTGTTCGTCGAATCCGATCTGTGGCCCAATCTCATCTTGTCGTGCGGCGAGCGCAAAATTCCGATGATCTTGATCAACGGCCGGCTGTCGAAACGCTCATTCGCGCGCTGGCGCCACCTGCCGAGCACGATCGCCGCCTTGCTGAGCCGTTTCGATCTGTGTTTGGCGCAGTCGGCCGACGACGCCGAACGCTATGCGCAGCTTGGCGCGCCGCGCGTGCTGATGACCGGTAATCTCAAGCTCGACACGCCGCCGCCGCCGGTCGATCAGGCGGCATTGCGGCGGCTCAAAGACGTCATCGGCAAGCGCCCCGTGATCGCCGCCGCCTCGACCCATCCCGGCGAAGAAGCGACGATCATCGCGGCGCATAAACGGTTGCAGAGCGCGTTGCCCGGACTGTTGACGGTGATTGCGCCGCGGCATCCGGCACGCGGCGAAAGCATCGCCGAACTTGCCAAAGCCAGTGGGCTGACCGTGGCGTTGCGCTCGCAAAGCGCGGAGCCGTCGCCGGACGTGGCCGTCTATATTGCCGATACGCTGGGCGAGCTCGGACTGATTTACCGGATCGCGCCGATCGTGTTCATGGGTGGCTCGCTGGCAAGCCACGGCGGTCAAAACCCGATCGAAGCGGTGCGGCTCGGCGCCGCCGTCGTGCATGGCCCGCATGTCTGGAATTTCGCCGAAATCTACGCAACGCTCGACGAGGCGCATGGCGCCGAGCGCATCGACGACGAGGCGGCGCTCATTGCCCGGCTCGGCGCCTGGCTCAACGATACACCCGCGCGCCAGACCGTAGCCGACACCGCTGCGAAAACCGTCGGCCGGCTGGGCGGCGGCCTTAAGCGCACGCTGGTGGCGCTCGATCCCTACCTGATGCAATTACGGCTCGAACAGCGGGCGTCGTAGATGAGCGCGATCTTGTTCGCGACCTTTTTCCTGATTTTGGCCGGACGCCGGCTTCCGCTCTTCGGGATGATCCAGTGATCCGCGAGCCGGCCTTCTGGTGGCGTCCCGGAACCGGCGCCCTGCTCGTTCCTCTGGCGGCAATCTATGGCGCGGTGGCTGGTCTGCGCATGCAGAATTCCGGACGCAAACCCGGAGTGCCGGTCATCTGTCTCGGCAACCTCACCGTCGGCGGCGCCGGCAAAACCCCGGCGGCGGTCGCCGTCGCTCAGCTTCTGCTCGCCGCGCACGAACGCCCGTTCTTCTTGAGCCGTGGCTATGGCGGCCAACTGAGCGGCCCGGTTCGCGTCAATTCGGCGACGCATCGCGCCCGCGACGTTGGCGATGAGCCTCTGCTTCTGACGCGGCTGGCGCCGACGGTCGTCGCCAAGGATCGCTTCGCCGGCGCCAAATTTGCGCATTTCGCCGGCGCCAGTGTCGTGGTCATGGACGACGGCTTGCAAAACGCTGCGGTGACCAAGGATCTGACTATCGTCGTTGTCGACGGCCGCCGCGGCATCGGCAACGGCCATATGATTCCCGCCGGCCCATTGCGCGCGCCGCTCGGCGTGCAGCTCGAGCACGCGCAGGCGCTGCTGGTGGTGGGTCAATCGGACGGCGTGGCGGGATTGATCGACCGCGCCCGGCGCCGCGGCATCGCGCTGTTCCACGCCCGCCTCGATCCCGATGCCGGCGTTGTCGCGGCGATCGGCCGGCGAAAGGCGCTGGCCTTTGCCGGGATCGGCGATCCCGAGAAGTTCTTTGCCACGCTGACCGCCTGCGGCATCGACGTCGCCGAGTGGGCAAGCTTTCCCGATCATCATCGTTATACCGCGGCGGACGCCAGAGACCTGATCGCACGCGCACAGGCCAAAAACCTGATGCTCGTCACCACCGAAAAGGATCAAGTGAGGCTTGTGGGCGAGCCCGGCTTGGAGGCGCTTGCCGCGCGGACCAGCCTGCTGCCGGTGCGGCTTGTCATCGAAGAGCGGGACGCTTTCAGGCAGATGCTGCTGCAGGCGTTGCAACGAGGCCGCGATCAGTCAAGCCGCAATCAGGCTTTCGGCGCGTAGTCCGACGCCACGCGCTGCAGCACCGCTTCAGGCGTGGCATAAGCCTCCTGCAGGTCGACGCTCCAATAGCGCAACTCTTCGAGCGGGATCGGAACGCCGGTCACCGCGCAGCGCACAAAGGCTCCCGGCCGCAGCACGCGAAAATCGCCGTCGAGATATTTGACATCGGCCTCGCCAGGCATCGGCGCCGGCCGTTCGGTACGATTAAGCAAAATAACCTCCGAACGCTCGGGAAGGCCGCCCGCCTGTTTCGGACCAAATCCATACGCCAATGGCCCATGCGCGGCCATCAACATAATCGCTGCGCTGCCGTCCCGGAAGCCACCGGCTTCGTCATTTTTTCCCAAAAAGCAAAACGCCGCACCGGGCCCGCTCGGTGCGGCGTCAGATGGACTTCTCGACGGGTCTTCAGCGTGGAATGCTTACCAGCCGCAAACGCGATAGCCGCGGTGCCACCAGCAGTGACGCCAACCGCGATGCCAGCCGCCATGCCAGCCACCATGCCAGCCACGGTGCCAGTATACGTGAGTCAAGTTACCCTGTGCGCTCGCGGCGCCGGCCGAAAGCGGCGCTATCGGCGCGGCTTGCGAAGTCCCGGAAACGGCCGCCAAGAGCAAAGCGGCGACCGCCATCGCAAAAACAGTCCGTATCATTGTCGTTCTCCTTGAGGCGCGAACCTGCGCGATTTCCATAACACGCCAACATGATGGCAGTTCCGCGACCGTCGCCACGCAACCACATGAACGAACAGTCAGAATTACAAACTCACGCGAGATTAAACAGCGCCTTCGCATTGTCGCGGCCGATCTTGATACGATCGTGTTCGGCGATCTCGGCGCCGTCGAACCACGCTGCGGCTTGCTCATGATCCTCGAACGGATAGTCGACGGCGAATAGCATGCGGTCGGCGCCGACGGTGAGCATGGCCTGAATGAGCGATTGCGTGCAGAAATTCCCGCTGGTCGTGATGTAGAAATTCTGCCGGAAATAATCGGCCATCGGCCGCTTGTTGGGCCGGTCGGGGAGCTTCTTTAACCGGTGGTCGAGCCGCCACAGATCGAATGGAATGCGCTCGCCGAGATGACCGATAATAATTTTCAATTTTGGAAATTCGTCGAACAGTCCGGAGCCCATCAGACGAAGCGCATGGATTGCCGTCTCTTCGGCGAAATCCCACGGCGAACCGACCATCCAGGAATGCCCTTCGTAGCGCTGCCGCCGGCTCGGCAGCGAGTAGCGCGGGTGCAGATAAAATGGCGCATTGAGGCGTTCAACCTCGGCCCAGAACGGCCGGTATTGCGGCAAGTCATAATAGACCGCCGAATCGGCGGTGCCGACCTGGGAAAAGCCGTTGACCAGCGCGCCTCTGAATTTCAGGTCGCGAACGCAGCGCTGCAGCTCCGCGGCGGCGGCGTCCGGGTCCTGCATCGGCAGCGCGGCGAGCCCGGCGAAGCGATCCGGCCGCTTGGCGACCGCGTCCGCCAGAGCATCGTTGGCCTCGCGCGCCAATTCGACCGCCCTGCCCGCCTCGGGGATTTCCTGGATGCCATTGGCGTTGAGCGACAGCACGGCGAGTCCGATTCCGCAGGCATCCATTTCGGCAAGGCGACGATCGAACAGATCGATGAGCTTACCCTCGATACCGGCCCAATAAGCATCTTGCGGAAAGCGCACCAACTTGGCGGCCGTCTTGCCAATGGCGAAATGCTCTTCCACCGCGATCTTGCCCTGCATTGCCGCGTTTCCCTCTGATGTTTTTTAAAACAAATCGCCTTGCCCCGGGCCGCCGCTGCGCCGTCCGCGCGGCTTTGCCGGCTCGCCGCCAGGCTTCACATCCGAAGGATCATCGGCGCGTGCGCCGACCCGGCCATCGGCAAACTCGATCTCGATCGGCATGCCGGCCGTCACTGCTGCGGCACTCCGTAAAGTGTGACCGGCCGCATCGCGGATGAGCGTAAAGCCGCGCGCCAGAACGCCGCGATAAGAAAACGCGGCGAGCAACTGGCCGCCGCGCTCGGCGCGCGCCCGCCGCGCCGCGATGAAATGAGCAAAGGCGCGCGGCGCGCGCGCGGCCAATGCGCCGACCCGATCGCGATCGCGGGCGAGCCGGTTGCGGTGCACGGCGATGTTCGCGGCGACCGCGGCGCGCAGCCGCTGCGCGATGGCGCCGAAGCGTTCGCGGCGGCGCTCCACATTGGTCCGCAGCAATTGCACGCCGAGCCGGCCGCCGATCCGCGAATAGCTCACGCGATGAATGTGGGCATTGGCGCGCAACGCCCGGCGCAATCCCGCCGCGGCGTGATCGAGCCGCTGCCGCGGGATGGCCAGTACTCCGTCGGGCTTCGGCAGCGCGCGGACCGCCGCACGCAATTCGGTGCGGCGCGCATCTTGATTGCGCCGCCAACTGGCCAACGCGCGGCGCGCCAGTGAATCGATATCGACGAGGAGGTCGGCGCGGACCGGCACCGCCATTTCGGCCGCGGCCGTCGGCGTCGGAGCGCGGCGGTCGGCGGCGAAATCGATCAGCGTGATGTCGGTTTCATGCCCGACCGCGGAGATCAACGGAATGAAACTGGCAGCGGCGGCGCGCACCACGATCTCTTCGTTGAACGACCACAGATCCTCGAGCGAGCCGCCGCCGCGCGCCACAATGATGAGATGCGGACGCGGCGGCGTGCCGCTGACTTCGAGCGCGTTAAAGCCGTCGATCGCGGCGGCAACCTCCGCGGCGGCGGCCTCGCCCTGCACCTTGACCGGCCAGAGCAGGACGTGACGCGGGAAACGGTCGGCGAGCCGATGCAGGATGTCCCGGATCACCGCGCCAGTCGGTGACGTGACGACGCCGATGATCGCCGGCAGGAACGGCAGGAGCTGTTTCCGCGCGTCGTCGAATAAACCCTCGGCTGCGAGTTTTTGCTTGCGCTCCTCCAAGAGCGCCATAAGCGCGCCGATCCCGGCCGGCTCCAGCGTCTCGACGATAATCTGATATTGCGAGCGGCCGGGATAAGTGGTGAGCCGGCCGGTGATGACCACTTCGAGACCGGCTTCCAGCCGCAATTTGATGCGCGGCGCCGTGGAGCGCCAGATCACGCCGGCGATGCAAGCCCGTTCGTCCTTGAGATCGAAATAGACGTGCCCGTTATTGTGATAGCTGACTTTGCCGAGCTCGCCGCGTACGCGCACATAGCCATACGCGTCCTCGATAGTGCGCTTAAGCGCCGTCGACAGCTCCGAAACCGTCAATTCCGGCAGATTGAGCCGAGGTTCGTTCATGCGGTTCTGCACAGGATCAGGTTTGGCGAGTCGGCTCGCCTGCCATGTTTTGCTACATAGTCCGGACCGCTCGCAAGTCCACCAGAGCCTCCGATAAATGCGTGTCGCCTCATGAACATCCTATTGCTGGGCTCCGGCGGGCGGGAGCACGCGCTGGCCTGGAAGATGGCGGCGAGCCCGCTCACCGATAGGCTTTATTGCGCGCCGGGCAATGCCGGAATCGCCCGCGAGGCCGAGTGCGTTGCGCTCGACCCGACCGACGCGGCCGCAGTCATCCTGTTTTGCGAGAGCGCCAGCATCGACTTCGTCGTCGTGGGTCCGGAGACGCCACTATGCGACGGCATCGTCGATAAGCTGGAAGCCGCCGGCATCAAGGCCTTCGGCCCGAGCCGGGCGGCGGCGCGCCTGGAAGGCTCCAAGGGCTTCACCAAAGACCTGTGCCGGGCGAACGCCATTCCGACCGCGGACTATGAGCGCTTCACGGCCGCCGCGGGCGCAAAGGCCTATGTGCAGGCGCGCGGTGCGCCAATCGTGGTGAAGGCGGACGGACTCGCCGCCGGCAAGGGTGTCGTGGTGGCGCAGTCCGTCGGCGAGGCCGAAGCGGCGATCGACATGATGTTCGGTGGCAGCCTCGGCGAGGCCGGCGGCGAGGTCGTGGTCGAGGAATTTCTTGACGGTGAGGAAGCCTCCTTCTTCGCGCTGTGCGACGGCGAAACCGCCATCCCGTTCGCCACCGCGCAGGATCACAAGCGCGCTTATGACGGCGACAAGGGACCGAACACCGGCGGCATGGGCGCCTATTCCCCGGCGCCGAATATTGACGCCGCGATGAGCTCTCGCATCATGGCCGACATCATCGAGCCGACCATGCGGGCGATGCGCGCGGCAGGAACGCCTTACAAGGGCGTGCTCTATGCCGGGCTGATGATCACGCACGAGGGACCGAAGCTCATCGAATACAATGTCCGCTTCGGCGACCCGGAAACCCAAGTCCTCATGCTGCGGCTGATGTCGGATCTCGTTCCGGCACTGCTCGCCAGCCGCGACGGCCAGCTCAAATCATTCGACCTGCGCTGGTATGCCGAGCCCGCTCTTACCGTCGTCATGGCGGCGAAGGGCTATCCGGGGCTTTACGCGCGCGGCACCGTGATCGAAGGCCTCGATGAAGCCGGCACGGTCGACGGCGTGGAAATATTTCACGCCGGCACCGCCGCGCAGGACGGGAAAATCCTCGCCACTGGCGGCCGCGTGCTCAACGTCTCGGCGGTCGGCAAGACCGTGCGTGACGCGCAGAAGCGCGCTTACGAAGCCATTAGCCTGATCCGTTGGCCCGAGGGCTTCTGCCGACACGACATCGGCTGGCGCGCGATCGAATGCGAGACGACGTAATGCCCGACCTCGCCGATCTCTACCCCGGCTACGCCTCGCGCTGGATCGAGACCGCGCGCGGACGCATTTTCGCCCGCGTCGGTGACGGCGGCCGGCCGCCGCTTCTGCTGTTGCACGGCCATCCGCAAAGCACTGTCATGTGGCATCGCGTGGCGCCGGCCCTTGCCGCGCGGTTCACGCTCGTTATCGCCGACCTGCCCGGCTACGGCTGGTCGGCGGCGCCGCGGGCCGAGGCCGACCACGCGCCCTACACCAAGCGCGCCATGGCCGCCGCCATGGTGCAGGTCATGGAGGCGCTCGGCTTCGCCCGCTTTCGGCTCGCCGGCCACGATCGCGGCGGCCGGGTCGGCTATCGGCTCGCACTCGATCATCCCGGGCGCGTCGAACAGCTCGCCGTACTCGACATCATCACCACCTGGGACATGTGGCAGCATATGGACGCGCGGCTTGCGGCGCGCGCGTGGCACTGGCTGTTTCTGTGCCTGCCGGAACCGTTTCCCGAAACCTTGATCGGTCACGATCCGAAGTTCTTTTTCGATTCCCGCGCCGGCGCCGGCAGCAAGGACAAGATCGTTTCGATCTTCGATCCGCGGGCGCTGGCGCATTATCATGCCGCCTACGACGATCCGGGCCGCATCCACGCGATGTGCGAGGATTATCGCGCCGGCCGCACCACCGATCTTGCCGACGACGAGGCCGACCGCGCCGCCGGCAAAACAATCACTTGCCCGGTTTTGGCGCTGTGGGGATCGAGCGGGCTTCCGGCCAATGCCGGCGTCGATCCGCTCGCGTGCTGGCGCGATTGGGCGCCGGATTTGCGCGGCTTCGCCATCGACAGCGGGCACTATCTGGCGGAGGAAAATCCGGACGCGACCGCACAAGCGTTGCTGCAGTTCTTCGCCGCGGGATAAAGTCCCGGTTGGCGAAGACCGAACCATGACCGACCGTCAAAACACTTTTTCCGGCACGCGCGACGTCGCCGAGCGGCTGCGCTTCGACGTAGCGCGGCTCGAAGGCTATTTGCGCGGCCACGTCGAAGGCTTCGCCGGCCCGCTCACGGTGCGCCAATTCAAGGGCGGTCAGTCCAATCCGACCTATCTCATCGAAACTCCGCGGCGCCGCTACGCGCTGCGAAGGAAGCCGCCGGGCAAGCTTCTGCCGTCGGCACATGCCGTCGACCGCGAATGCCGGGTGATGCGTGCGCTCCACGCGCAGGGATTCCCGGTCCCGGAGCCGATGGTTTACTGCGCCGATGACGCCGTGATCGGCACGGCTTTTTTTGTCATGGCTTATGTCGAGGGCCGGGTGTTCTGGGAACCGGACATGCCGGGCGCCTCCGCGGCCGAGCGCGCGCAAGTCTATGATGCCATGAACGCGACACTGACGCGGCTGCACACGTTCGATCCTGCAGAAATCGGCCTTGGTGATTACGGCCGCGGCGAAAATTACGTGGCGCGGCAGGTCGAGCGCTGGTCGAAGCAATATCGCGCTTCGCAGACGCAAGCTATCGAAGCGATGGAGCGCCTGATCGCATGGCTGCCGGCGCATCTGCCACCGGCGCAGCCGCCGCGCCTGGTGCACGGCGACTACCGGCTCGACAATATAATTCTGGCGCCCGATGCGCCCAAAATTCTGGCGGTGCTCGATTGGGAACTTTCCACGCTCGGCGATCCGCTCGCCGATTTCTCCTACCACCTGATGGCCTGGCATATGCCGCATTCGGACGCCGGCACCGGCTCGCTGGTTGGCTGCGATCTCAACGCGCTCGGCATTCCGCCGCTCGCGTCTTATGTCGATGCCTATGTGGCGCGCACCGGCTTGGATCCGCGGCCGCATTTGCCGACCTATTTCGCTTATAATTTCTTCCGGCTGGCGGCGATCATGCAAGGCATCGCCGGCCGCGTGCGCGACGGCACTGCAACCAGCGCCGTCGCCGCCGCCAAAGGCGAATTGGTGGGACCGCTCGCCGCCAAGGGCTGGGAGTTTGCGCTAAAGGCCGGCGCATGAAGACATTCGCGCTCGCACTCGGCTCCGGCGGCGCGCGCGGTCTTGCCCATATCGCGGTGCTTGAAGCGCTCGACCAGATGGGTGTGCAACCCGTCGCCATCGCCGGCACCTCGATCGGCGCGCTGATCGGCGCCGCCTATGCGGCAGGCCTGTCCGGCCACGACATCCGCCGTCACGTATTGGCGATCGCGCATGAGCGCGGCGAAATGCGGCGGCGCTTCATGAAGGCGCGCGTCGGCACGCTGAGCGATCTGTTTGCAGGCTCCATCAGCCGGGCGACGCAAATGGACGCCGAAAAAGCGTGTGTGCAGTTCTTGCCCGAAGCTGTGCCGGCGGACTTCGCGCTCCTCAAAATCCCGCTGACGGTGATGGCGACCGATCTGCACCGCCGCGAGGAAGCGCCGTTGTCGGGCGGACCGCTCCATCCGGCGCTCGCCGCTTCGATCGCCATCCCCGGGCTGTTCCAGCCGGTCATGCTGGAGGGACGCGTTTTGATCGACGGCGGCACCACCAATCCAGTGCCCTACGACGTGCTGGCCGGGCGGGCCGATGTCATTGTCGCGGTCGACGTCTTCGGCGCGCCGATGGCGGACCGCGCCGATATGCCGAGCTTATGGGAAAGCCTCTACACGACGATCCTGGTCATGGGCAGCGCGATCCTCGCCGCCAAATTGCGCCACGCCGCGCCCGATCTTGTGATCCGGCCCAATGTCAGCCTGTTTCGCGGCATGGATTTCTCGCAGGCGAGTTCGATCATTCGCACCGCCGAAATGGCGGCAGCCGAGATGAAAGAGAGTCTTGGCGCTTTGCTGGCGGATTAATCGGCGGCGCGCGGAGCGATCGGCGGCGCGGATTAACGCCGGTCCTGGAAGAACTCCTTCAACAGCGCACCGGCCTCGGCTTCCGCCAGTCCGCCATAAACCTCCGGCCGGTGGTGGCAGGTCGGCGAAGCAAAAAACTTCACCCCATTGTCGACTGCGCCGCCCTTGGCGTCGCCGGCGGCATAATAGAGCCGCCGGATGCGCGCAAACGACAGCGCGCCGGCGCACATGGCGCAGGGCTCGAGCGTGACATAGAGGTCGCAGTCATCGAGCCGTTCCGAACCGAGCGACGCCGCCGCGGCGCGGATGGCGATGAGTTCGGCGTGCGCGGTCGGATCGCGGTCGGCGACGGTGCGATTGCCGGCCTGCGCGACCACCGCCCCGCTACGGACAATGACGCAGCCGACCGGCACTTCGCCCTGTTCGCCGGCGCGGCGGGCTTGAACCAAGGCCAATTCCATAAAAGACGTCATAGTCGCTTCTGGCCGCGTCCGACCCACTCTGCTATCAGCGCTCGCGAGGCAAACTATGGACGGCAACAGCGACCAGCACAAATCCGGCGAGCGCATCGCCAAGGTCATCGCCCGCGCCGGGCTCGCTTCGCGCCGCGAGGCCGAGGAATGGGTCGCCGCCGGGCGCGTCGCGGTCAACGGCGCGGTCATCACCTCGCCGGCTCTCAACGTTACCGCCGGCGATCGCATCAGTGTCGACGGCGAGCCGCTGCGGCAGCCCGAGCGCACGCGGCTGTTCCTTTATCATAAGCCGCGCGGGCTTTTGACCACGCATGCCGATCCGCGCGGCCGGCCGACCATTTTTGCCAAGCTGCCGGCGCATCTGCCGCGGCTGATCAGCGTCGGCCGGCTCGATTTCAACACCGAGGGGCTCCTTCTTCTCACCAATGACGGTGCGTTGGCGCGCGCTTTGGAGTTGCCTTCGACCGGCTGGCTGCGGCGCTACCGCGTGCGCGCTCACGGCACGGTCGCTCAGGCGCAGCTCGATGCCTTGCGCGCCGGCGTTACCATCAGCGGCATTCATTACGGGCAGATCGAAGCCGCGATCGAGCGCGTGCAGAGCTCGAACCTATGGCTGACATTCGCCATCCGCGAGGGCAAGAACCGCGAAGTGCGCACCGTGCTCAACCATCTCGGGCTCACGGTGACACGGCTCATTCGCGTCTCTTTCGGCCCGTTCCGGCTGGGCGAACTCGCCGAAGGCGCGGTCGAAGAGGTGCGCACCCGAACGCTGCGCGAGCAGCTCGGCGACAAGCTGATCGCGCAAGCCGGGGTGGATTTTTCTTCGCCGATAGCGCCATCCCCGCCAGCCGCGGCATCGGAGCCGCCCGAGGCGCGGCGCCCCAGGCGCCCCCCGACCGCAGCATCAGAGCCGGGATCCGCACCCCGCACCGGTCGCCCGACCGGCCAGATCGACAAACGAAAAAAGCCTGGATCGCTCGATCACGCCTGGCGCGTGAACGCCGAGGATGGCCCGGCGAAGAAACTGCACCGTCCCTATCGTGGCGCACGCGGCAACGCCGCGCCGCGCGAAGCACCGGCCGGAAAGATGCGGACCGAGCTGTCGCAAGATCGCAAGGGCCGCGCCGTCACCGTCGAGCGTTGGGGCAAAGTTTCCGCGCTGGAGCAGCGTGAGGAACGGCCGCAGCGCACGCAACGTCCGCGCGGCCGCCGCGGTTCGCCGGATCGCGCCGGCGGACCGCGGCCGCGCCAGCCGCGAGGCCGCAAATAATGCGCGTCGTCGGCGGGCGGCTGCGCGGGCGGGCGCTCGCCGGACCGAAATCCAACGCGATCCGCCCGACTGCCGACCGGCTGCGCGAATCCCTGTTCAACATTCTGCACCACGCCTATGGCGATCCGATCTCAGGCGCCCGCGTGCTCGATCTGTTTGCCGGCACCGGCGCGCTTGGCATCGAGGCCTTATCGCGCGGCGCCGTCTTTGCGTTGTTCGTCGATGACGGCGCCGAAGCCCGCGCGCTCCTTCGCGAGACCACCGCCACGCTCGGTCTCGGCGGCATCTGCAAAATCTTCCGCCGCGATGCGACCAAGCTCGGACCCGCGCACCCGATCGAGCCGTTCGGCGTTGCCTTCCTCGACCCGCCCTATGGCCAAGGGCTCGCGGCCACCGCGCTTGCCTCGGCGCGCGCCGGCGGCTGGCTCTCGCCCGATGCGTTGATCATTGTTGAAGAAGCAACGAAGGCGCGCTTTGCGCCGCCCGACGGTTTTGGCGAACTGGAACGGCGCGCTTACGACGATACCGAATTCGTATTTCTGCGATTTAATTCGGCGTGATGCCGGCATCGTGGACGACTTTGGCCCAGCGCTTGACTTCGTCGGCCTGGAATTTGGCGAGATAGTCGGGAGTGCGCTGTTCCGGCGGAACGATTTCGAGACCGAGGTCTTCCAACCGTTTGCCGATCGCCGGATCGTCGAGCGTGTCGCTCATCGCTTTGTTGAGCTTCGCCACGATCGGCACCGGTGCGCCCTTCGGCAGAAAGAACGCGTTCCAGACGCTCGCTTCGACGCCAGGCAGGCTTTGCTCGCCGGTGGTCGCCAGATCGGCAATGATTTTCACCCGCTTCGCCGACATCACCGCAATGCCTTTGACCTCTCCTTGCTTGACCAGCGCCGCGCCGGTCTGGATGGTCGAGCACATGTAGTCGAGCCGCCCCGCGATCAAATCCTGTTGCGCCGGTCCTTCACCGCGATAGGGCACATGCGTCACCGTCACCCCCATCGCCGTGTTCAGCAGCACGCAGGGCAGATGCGTACCCGAGCCGACGCCGGCCGAACCGAATTGCATCTTACCCTGATTGGCTTTCACATAAGCGATGAACTGTTGCAGGTTTGATACCGGCAAGTCCTTGCGCGCGATCAGGATGCGCGGCGATTCCGTCGCCAATCCCACCGGCGTGAAATCGGTGACGGAATTATAAAGCGGCGCTTTGCGGAGCGCCTGGCTGAACGCCTGGGTGCCGCTGTTGCCGATCAGCATGGTGTAGCCGTCGGGGTCGGACTTGGCGACGTGCTCGGCGCCGGTCATGCCGGCCGCTCCGCCCATATTGTCGACGACGATCGGCTGGCCGAGGCGCTCGCTCATGCCTTGCGCCTGGATCCGCGCACTGACATCGACACCGCCGCCGGCGGCAAATGGTACGACCATGGTGATGGGCCGCGCCGGCCAGTTTTGTGCGCGGGCGAGCGCGGCCGTCGCGATCAGCAAGGCCGCGGCCAACACATATCGTCTCCACCGCATTGTCCGCTCCGCTACCGCCGTCCGAACAACCGCTCGATATCGCCGAGCTTTAATTCCACATACGTCGGGCGGCCGTGATTGCACTGGCCGGAATTCGGCGTTTGCTCCATGTCGCGAAGAAGCGCGTTCATCTCTTCCGGCTTGAGCCGCCGGCCGGCGCGGACCGAGCCGTGACAGGCCATCGACGAGGCAACCGCCATGAGCCGGCGTTCGAGCGGCAGGGTCTCGTCCCATTCGCTCAAATGCTCGGCGAGATCCCGCAGCAGCCCGCTGCCGTCGATTTCGCCGAGCAGCGACGGCGTTTCGCGCAATGCCACCGCGCCGGGCCCGAAGGCCTCGAGCACCAGCCCGTAGCGCGCCAGTTCCTCGGCACGCCCGACAAGCCGTTCGACGTCGGCCTCGTCAAGCTCGACGATCTCGGGAATGAGCAGCATCTGCCGGGCAACGCCGCTTTGGTCGAGCGCGGCCTTCATCTGCTCATAGACGATGCGCTCATGGGCGGCATGCTGATCGACGATCACCAGCCCGTCGCGGGTCTGCGCCACGATGTAGGTATCGTGGATCTGGGTGCGCGCGGCACCGAGCGGATGGTCGACGAAATCTGCCCGGGCTTCCGCCGCCGCGGCGAGACCGGAGCGCCAATCGGCGCCGGGCTCGGAGCGCATGTCGGCGAGCGGTCCGCCGGTGTCGAAGGCAGTCTGCGCCGCTTCGGCGAAGCCGCCGCGCCCTCCTCCGCCCCTGGCTTCCCCAAATGGCCGCGCCGGCGAACGACGCCAATCCCAGTTTCGCCGCGGCAGCACACCCGGCCGCAAGGCTTCGATCGTGGCCGCGCCGCCGGTCGTCGCTGCGCGCGTGCCCTCGCGGTGCAGCGCCGTCTTGAGCGCCCCCACGATCAGCGCACGGACCAGCCCGGCATTACGGAACCGCACTTCGGCCTTGGCCGGATGCACGTTGACGTCGACCTCGCGCGCATCGAGCGTCACAAACAAAGCCACCAACGGATGGCGGTCGCGCGGCAGATAATCGGCATAAGCGGCGCGCACCGCGCCAACCAGAAGCTTGTCGCGCACCGGCCTGCCGTTGACGAACAGATATTGTCCGAGCGCGTTCGCCCGCGTCAGCGTCGGCAGCGCAGCGAACCCTGCAACCGCGACGCCGTCGCGCTCGGCCGCGATTTCGACTGCGTTGGCGCGGAATTCGGCGCCGAGCACGTCGCCGAGCCGCACAAGCCGCCCGGCCGCGCCCGGCAGTGCCGCGGCGTAACTGACCGGCGCCCGCTCCTCACCGGCAAGCGAAAAGGCGACATCCGGCCGGCTCATGGCGAGCCGGCGCACGACTTCGCGCACCGCTTCAGCTTCGGTGCGATCGAGTTTTAGGAATTTCAGCCGCGCCGGCGTGGCATAGAACAGATCGCGCACCTCGACTCGGGTGCCTTGCGAGAGCGCCGCGGGCTTTACTTCGGACTTTGCCCCAGCATCGACCTCGATCGCCCAGGCATGCGGTTCGCCGGCATGCCGGCTTGCGATCGAAAGCCGCGCCACGGCGCCAATCGAGGGCAGCGCTTCGCCGCGGAACCCCAGTGTACGGATGGAGACAAGATCGTCATCGGCTAGCTTTGAGGTGGCGTGGCGCTCGACCGCAAGCGAAAGATCGCCGGGCGTCATGCCCTCGCCGTCGTCGGCGACGCGGATGAGCCGCCTGCCGCCGCCGTCGGTGAAGACCTCGATGCGGCCCGCGCCGGCGTCGAGCGCGTTCTCGGCCAGTTCCTTGACCACGCTCGCCGGGCGCTCGACCACCTCGCCGGCGGCGATGCGGTTGACGAGGCTTTCGGAAAGCTGGCGGATGGGCATGCGATGGTGGTCAGACGGTTGATTCGGCGGGGACCGTAGCCTGGATTGAGTTTCCACGAAATCCAGGGCAGAAAACCGGCGAAATTCGCAAGCCGCGTATCGGAGTTGAAAATGGCCAATGCGATTCTGATCGCCTTCGGCGTCATCGCCATCGTTATCGGGGCGGTTCTCTACATCGTCCAATTCCGTCAGGGGCTCCGCGCCGACGGCAGCAAGAAATGGCCGACCGCTTCGGGCACCATCACGTCCTCGGCGCTTGAACGATTGCCTGACAAGAAGTGGCGTTACCGCGCGGCAGTGCAATATGCCTATCGCGCCGGCGGCAAGAACTACCAAGCAAGCCGTATCTTTTGGGGCGGCAACGAGGGGCGGGAAAAACATATGGCGTCGGTGATCGAGACCTATCCGGCCGGCGCCAGAGTGCGCGTGTTTTACGACCCGAACGATCCGGCCGAAGCGGTGCTCGATCCCATTCAGAACACCGGCTCGCGGCAGATGGTGCTCTATGGCTTGGCGATGGTGACGCTTGGCTTGTTTTCGCTCACCGGAGGCATCTACTCGCTGTTCCGGTAATCGCGTGTGGAAATAGGTCCGCCAAGAAGCCGTCAATCGAACGACGGCTTGGCCCGCCGCAGCCGCTTGACGCCAGCCCGGCGCTTCTTGCCCTCGATGCGGCGTTCGCGCGAACCCGCCGTCGGCCGGGTCGGGCGGCGCTTGATCGGTGCGATCGCGGCACGGCGGATCAAGTCGAGGAGCCGATCGAGCGCGTCCTGCCGGTTGCGTCCCTGCGTGCGATGACGCTGCGCGATGATGATCAGAACGCCATCGCGGCTCAATCGCGATCCGGCGAGACGCTCCAGCCGGGTGCGCACGTCGGCCGGCAACGACGGCGAATGCCGCACGTCGAAGCGAAGCTGCACCGCGGTCGAAAGCTTATTGACGTTCTGCCCGCCCGGCCCCGAGGCGCGCACGAATTGTTCTTCGATCTCGCGCTCGTCGATCTCGATATGGCCGGTGACGCGGATCATGGCGCGGCACGGTAGCGCGGATTGCGTCTCAGCGTAATTCCGAATTTGCCGACACCGGGACCGCCGGAACCACTGGCCGAGTCGGGCCCGGCTGTCCGGCTGCGGCATTGGCCGACGCCACCCCCTCGGGCTCGCCGACCACGCTGACCAGCAGCCCATTGCCGAGCAGGCGCTGGGCGGCGCGCCGGGCGTCGGCGAGCGTCACCGCGCCGATCATCGCCGAACGCTTCTGGAAATAATCGATACCAAGATGGTCGCGCTGCAACTGCACCAGCATCGCCGCGATTTTGCTCGACGTGTCGAGGCTCAGCGCAAACGAGCTATTGATGTAGCTCTTGGCCTCGGCGAGTTCGGCGGCGGTCGGCCCGTCTTCGGCAAAACGGCGGATTTCCTTTTCGATGAGGCCGACCGTTTCGCTGGCGCGGTCCGCGCGGGTCGCGGTGCCGCCGAGGAACACCGCCGAATGGTCGAGCCACACGAGGCTGTTGGACACCGAATAGACCAAGCCCCGCTTCTCGCGCACTTCCTGATAAAGCCGCGAGTCAGACGAGCCACTGCCGAGGATATGATTGACCAGATAAGCCGCCATGAAGTCGGGATCCTGGCGGGCAATACCCGGGCCGCCGAAATCGACGACCGTCTGCGGCACGTCGAGACGGACATCGATCTCGCGGCCCAGTGCCTGCGGCACGGCATTGGCCACCGGAGTGAGATCGGGCTTGGCCGGCAAGGCTCCGAATACGCGGTCGAGCAACGGCTTCAACGTCTCGGCGTCGATATCGCCAACCACCGCGATTTTGAGATTTTGCCGCGCCAGCATCCGACGGCTGTAGGATTTGAGGTCCTCGACGGTGATATTCGCCAGCGTCTCCTGCGTGCCCCTGACCGGCCGGCTGTAAGGATGGCCGGCAAAGGCTGCTTCCCACCAGCGCCGGCTAGCGATATCGCCGGGGCTGGTCGTCGCCCGGCGCAGCATCGCCGTGATCTGCGCCCGATTAAGCGCGACATCGGTGTCATCGAAGCGCGGCGCCGTCACCGCCAGACGCAGCAGGTCGAAAGCTTCGTCCCGGTTCTGCGTGAGCGTGCGCATCGAGCCGTCCAGGCTGTCGCGGCCGGCCTCAAAGTCCATTTCGATGGCGTTGCGTTCGAGCCGGTCGGTGAACGCCTTGGAGTCGAGATTGCCGGCGCCTTCATCGAGCAGCGAGGCGACCAGATTGGCGGTGCCGGCTTTGCCCTCCGGGTCCTGAACAGAGCCGCCTTCAAATGCGAAATCGATCGCGATCAACGGCACCGCGGGCTCCTGAACGAGCCAAGCTTCGATGCCGCCCGGCGAGGTGACCCGCTGGATCGTCGTCGCCCGCGCCGGCGGCAGCGTTGCGCCGAACGTCAAAACAATAGCCGCCGCCGCGAGCGCGCGCGTGGCGAGGCCGAGCCGAGGCGCAAGAGCGCTCGTTGTGGGCGCGAAGGCGTTCACGAGTGGCCCTCCTGGGGCTGCAAGCTTTGGACAAGGTAGCCGGTGACCGAACGGCGGCGATCGAGCCAGTCACGGGCGGCCTGTCGCACCGCGTCGGCGGAAACCGCGCGGATGCGATCCGGCCAGCCGCGAACTTGATCGACGGTCTGGCCCGTCGCCAGCGCCGAACCGTACCAGCGCGCTAAAGTGGCCTGATTGTCCTGCGCATAGACCGCGTCGGCGACCAGCCGGGTCTTGGCGCGGTCGAGCTCGTCGGCGGTAACGCCATGATCGATCACCGCGTTGATGACATTGTCGATGGCCGTTTCCACTTGATGCAGCGATACACCCGGCTTCGGCATGCCATAGACGCCGAACTCGGCGTAATCGACGGCCGTCCCCGAATAGGTCGCGCCGGCATTGAGCGCGATGCCTTGGTCGGCGACCAGCGTGCGATACAGCCGGCAATTCTCGCCGCTGCCGAGCACGTTGGCGAGAACGTCGAGAGCCTCGCTGTCGCCGGGCTTGGCTGTGGTTTCCGACGGCACGAGATATTCACGGCTGACGCTGGGCTCTTCCACCCGCGGATCGGCGAGCGTGACGGTGCGCGGTGCGTCCTGCTGCGGCTCCATCGGCCGCTGCCGCAGATTGGTTGGAGCGCGGTCGGCGACTTTGCCATAAGTCGCCTCGGCGTCGGCCTTGACCTCGTCCGGCGTGACGTCGCCGGCGACCACGACGATGGCATTATTCGGCGTATAAAAGCGCCGGTAAAACGCCAGCGCATCGTCGCGATCGAGCTTTTCGATCTCGTGCCGCCAGCCGATCACCGGCCGGCCATAGGGATGGTTCAGATACAGCGCCGCGTCCATCTGCTCGTTCAGGCGCGCCGCCGGATTATTGGCGATGCGCATATATTGCTCTTCCAGCACCACCTGTAGCTCGGGCTTGACGACGTCGTCGCTTAACACCAGGCCCGTCATCCGGTCGGCTTCGAGCACCATCATCTCTTTGAGATGCTCGCGCGGCACGCGCTCATAGAAGCCGGTATAGTCGCTGCCGGTGAACGCGTTCTCCTGACCGCCAATTTCGGCGACGTCCTGCTCGAATGCGGCGCTGGGATTGTTCGCGGTGCCTTTGAACATCAGATGTTCGAGGAAATGCGCCAACCCGGATTTGCCGGGCGTCTCGTCGGCGGCGCCGACCTTGTACCAGACCATGTGGGTGACGACCGGCGCGCGGTGATCAGGAACGACCACGACCTCAAGCCCGTTCGACAAGGTGAAACTGGCAACGGGGGGCCCATCGGCAACAGACGGCGCAGGAGCCGCAGGCGCGGCGCCGGCGGCACCGACAAAAGCGAGAATGAAGGCGGGAACGAGCGTCAGAAATTTCGACAACAGTCACCTCCGCGAGCAAGCTCGCCGAACCGGCTCCAACACTACGCTTAGACCGGGATCCTTCGCCGCGCCGCGGATCCACATGCTGTTATCGTCGGACTTGCATGCGACCGCCCCCGCAGCGACCGCTTGGTGGCGCCCGTTAGCGCACCGGCTCCATCCGCTCGCCGAGCGACGGCGGCTTGTAGACCTTTCGCTCCGGCACGATGCCATAAGGCTGGTTCGGCGAAGGCGTTTGATAGCCGGGCGGCGGATCGCTCAGGCTGACGCGCGGCGGCTCGCCGGTAAAGGTGCCGTAGTCTTCCTGCTTGAGCCAGTCGAAATTCAAAATGCCGGATTTATGTTCGCCGCGATCGGAGGCGCTGCTCTGGTCGTTGGTGCCGGGTGCATTGATCGCACTGACATTGAGTTCGCCAGGGCGGAGCGGCCGGGACGACTCGATAACGTTGTCGGGGTGCGGGCCGACACCCGTGCCTTTCTTCGCCGCGGCCCGCGCCTTGATCTCCGGATCGACCGGCCAGTTCGGCACCGGGGGTCCATTGGACGTGACCGGCGGCGGCAAATCCCGCGTCGGCGGCACGACCAGCGGCGAACGTTCGCTGTAATTGATGCCGTATTGCGGATCGAAAGGATTGTGCAGACCGAGCGTACTCAGAAACTTGTCGGTGAACGACTCTTGGGAGGCGACGTCGTCGTCACCGGCGCAGGCTGCGGAAAGGCTGCCGCATAGCGCAAGCCCCGCGACCGCGCCGCACAGAGCGACGCGCAACGGTATGAACCGGCGGCCGTAACGGCCACCCATCACACGGCTTCTAGTTCGATCTTGCGGCATGCCCTCACCCGACGTGCCTGCATCATACGCCGATGCACAACCTGCGATAAACGAGGCAATCCCACGCCCGGCAGCAGTTTTATAGGCCCGATCAGGGCGCTTTTACGGCGCTCCTGCCCATTAAGGATTCATACAATAATCCTATGACCCCGGCAACAATGGCCACATCGGCAAAATTAAAGACGTACCAGCGGAAGCTGAACCCCGTTGTCTCGATGTGGAACAGCACAAAGTCCAACACACCGGGCCAATGCAGCCGGTCGAGGCCGTTGCCGACTGCGCCGCCGATGATCAGCCCCAAGGCCGCGGCAGTAAGCCGCGATGGCGCCCGCGTCAGCCAGACCCACAGGAAGATCACGGCCGCCAGCCTGAACACGAACAGCGCCCAAGTGCCGGCCGTTCCCTGCTGCTGCAGGAGGCCGTAGCTGATGCCGGTATTCCAGGTCAGCACCAGATCAAAAAACCGGCTCACCGCCACCGAGCCACGGCCGGCAAGACCGAAATCGTCCAACAGCCAAAACTTTGTAGCCTGATCGGCAAGGCAGGCCACGACAGCGATCGCGAAACCGAATCCGCTCTGCCGTCCCCACAGATAAGAATCGGCCGACTTATCCTGCACTGCCTCCGCCATATTCCCTGCCCCGCTGTTATTCGGCAGCCTTGCGCAGGGTTTCCCATTCGCGCAACGCCTGCGCGTCGCGCGGCGTCACGTCGGGGAATTGCGGATCGAGACCCACCGCCGGCGAAATTTTCCAGGACCGCGCGCATTTCTTACCTTGCGCCAATTCCGGCACCAGGGCGACGCCGGGCACGTCCGGCAGGCGGAACGCCTCCCCCGGGCCCTCGCCCTCGACCAAAGCCGCGCCGGAGGTAATGCAGAGCTCGGCGAGATCGGTGTCGGCCACCGCGGCGAACAATTCCGCATCGGCAATATAGATGAGCGGATGCGCTTCGAGCGACGAGCCGATGCGCTTTCCGGCGCGTTCGAGCTCGAGCGCTCCGGTGACGACGCGCCGCACGTTGCGCAATGTGCGCCATTTTTCCGCAAGCGCGTCGTCGCGCCAGGCCGCCGGAATGTCGGGGAACGGCTCGAGGTGCACCGAGAACGCGGCGGGATCGCGCGCGAGCCAGGCTTCCTCGGCGGTGAAGCACAGCATCGGCGCCAGCCAGCATACCGTGGCGCCGAACAACCGATCGAGCACGCTGAGGCAGGCCTTGCGCGTCGCCGACGAATACGGGTCGCAATACAGCGCGTCTTTTCGGATATCGAAATAAAACGCCGACAGATCGACGGTCATGAAAGCGCTGAGCGTGGCAAAGATGCGCTTGTAGTCGAAATCGGCGTAAAGCTGCCGGATCAGGACATCGAGCTCGGCAAGCCGATGCAGCATCAGCCGCTCAAGCTCCGGCATTTTCTCGAACGCGACCCGATCGGCATCGTCGTAATGGGCGAGATTGCCGAGCATCCAGCGTAGCGTGTTGCGCAGCTTTCGATAGGTATCGACCGTCGTCTTGAGGATTTCCGGTCCGATGCGCAGATCGTCGGCGTAATCGGCGGCGCACACCCACATCCGCAAAATGTCGGCGCCTGATTGTTTGATCACGTCCTGCGGCGCGGTGACGTTGCCGAGCGACTTCGACATTTTACGCCCGCCCTCGTCGAGCACGAAGCCGTGGGTAAGCACGACGTCGAACGGCGCGCGGCCGCGCGTGCCGCAGCTTTCCAAGAGCGAGGACTGAAACCAGCCGCGATGCTGGTCGGAGCCTTCCAGATACATCACCGCTTCATTGCCGCCGTCCGCCTTGCGCTTGATATGGGCGAGCGCCGGGAAGGCTTGCGCGTCCTCCAGCACGAAAGCATGCGTCGAGCCGGAATCGAACCAGACGTCGAGAATGTCGTCGACCTTCACCCAGCCGTCGTTGGCAAGCCTGCCGAGAAAGCGCTCGCGCGCGCCGGGCGCGTACCAGGCGTCCGCCCCTTCCTCCTCGAAGGCTTCGATGATGGCGACGTTCACCTGCGGATCGTTGAGGACATCGACCGAACCGTCCGGCTTTTCTTTGATGAACAGCGCGATCGGCACGCCCCAGGCGCGCTGCCGCGAGATCACCCAGTCCGGGCGGCTCTCGATCATGCCGGTGATGCGGTTTTCGCCCGCGGCCGGCACCCAGCGGGTGCCCTCGATTGCGGCGAGCGCGCGATGCCGGAGCGTATCGTTATGCCGATCGATATCCTTATCCATCGCAATGAACCATTGCGGCGTATTGCGGAAGATCACCGGCTTCTTGGAGCGCCAGGAATGCGGATATTGATGCTTGAGCCTTCCGCGCGCGAGCAGCATGCCGGCGTCGATCAAAGCCTTGATCACCGCCTCGTTGGCGTCGCCCTTCTCGCCTTTCTCGGTCAACACGCGCTTGCCGGCAAAGCCCGGCGCCTGGTCGGTGAAGCGGCCGTCGGCATCGACGGTGTAGGGAATGTGCGTGTTGATCCCTTGCGCGGTCAGTTTCCCGTCATTCGCGGTCCAAACGTCGAAGTCTTCCCGGCCATGGCCAGGGGCCGTGTGGACGAAACCTGTGCCGGTGTCGTCGGTAACGTGGTCGCCGGCAAGAAGCGGTACTTTAAAGTCGTAATTTCCGCCAACGCCCTTAAGCGGATGCGCGCAGATCAAAAGCGTCAATGTATCACCTGCAACCGCATTCAGCTTTGTGTATGCCGTTACGCGAGCCTGACGAAACACATCGATCGCTAATTTGTCTGCCAGTATAAGACGATCACCAACTTTCGCCCAGTTGTCCGCCGGTGCGTCTCTCACTTCGTAAAGGCCGTATTCGATTTTCGGCGAGAAGCTGATCGCGCGATTGCCCGGAATCGTCCACGGCGTCGTTGTCCAGATCACGACGGAGGCTGACTTCAGGCGATCAAAATTTGGCTGCGCCCGGCCCGCTCCCTCGATGTTTTCAGCGGCGGTCGTCTGATTAATTGCCGCTATCGGAAACTTTACCCACACCGTGTCGCTGACGTAATCCTCGTATTCGACTTCGGCCTCGGCGAGCGCCGTCTTCTCCACCACCGACCACATCACCGGCTTGCTGCCGCGATACAGCGTGCCGTTGGCGGCGAACTTCATCAGCTCGCGCGCGATCTGCGCCTCGGCGAAATTGTCCATCGTCGTGTAGGGATGCGCCCAGTCGCCGGTGACGCCGAGCCGGATAAATTCGGCGCGCTGTACGTCGATCCAATGCGCGGCAAAGGCGCGGCACTCGCGGCGAAATTCGACGAGTGCCGCGGGGTCGGAAAAATCCGGCTTCGGCTTGCCCTTGGCGCGGTAGTTCTCCTCCTCGATCTTCCATTCGATCGGCAGGCCGTGACAGTCCCAGCCGGGCACGTAGTTCGAATCGGCGCCGAGCATCTGCTGGCTGCGCGTCACCACGTCTTTGAGGATTTTATTGAGCGCGTGGCCGATATGAATATTGCCGTTGGCGTAGGGCGGCCCGTCGTGCAGCGCAAAGCGCGGCCGGCCCTTCGCCGCGCTACGCAACCGGCCATAAAGGTCGATCTTCTGCCAGCGGGCCAGAAGCTCCGGCTCCTTCTGCGGCAGGCCGGCACGCATCGGAAAATCGGTTTTCGGCAGAAACAGCGTTTCCGAATAGTCGCGCGCTTGGGGGGGGCTCTCGTTCATGGCCGCGCCTTCTAACACAAGCCGGGCGCCATGCGGAAAGCCCCCGTCTGCGGCCGATACGGGTGCTAAGTCCGGGTAACAGGCGGCCGACGGAACGTCGTCCCGAAATAGACGTTAATTCAGGGCTATTTAGCGGGTGAGTGCGGAATGACGGAGGGATTGTGGAATTTATCCGGGCCAAACACGAAGTCCGTCACGCGCTGGTGATTAGTGAACCGACGCCGGTCGGTAACGTCCAAAATATGTGGGGATCGGTGGGCCAAGCGGCGACCGTCGGCATTTTCCTCATGCTCTTCGTGGCCTTCCTTTACCTCGGCCGCGCCATTCTATTGCCGGTGCTCGCCGCCGCGGTGATCGCGCTCACGTTGGCCCCGCTGGTGAAGATGCTGGCGCGGGCCGGCATTTCGCCGTGGATCACCGGGCTGTTTATCCTGCTGATCGGATTCGGCGCCATGAGCCTTCTCGGCATGGCGCTGGCCGGCCCCGTGAGCAACTGGATCTCCCAGGCCCCGCAAATCGGCGCCGCCATCCAGCAAAAGCTTTCGGTGCTCGATCAGCCGCTCGCGGCGCTGCATCAGCTGGAGGGCTCGCTGTTCGGCAACGGCGCTGCGCAAGCAAGCGTCAGCGCCCCCAACGTGGTGCTGCCGGTGGTCGCTTTTCTCACGCCTGCGGCGGGCGAAGCGCTGTTGTTCTTCGTGACGCTTTATTTCTTTCTGGTCGGTCAGATGGAATTGCGCAATCAGGCGGTCAATATGTTCATCAACCGCGATTCCAAGCTGCGATTTTTGAAAATCATGCACGATATCGAACGCAATCTGGCCGGCTATCTCACCGTCGTCACGATCATCAATGCCGCGGTCGGCACCATTGTCGCGGCCGGCGCCTGGCTCATCGGCTTGCCCAACCCGCTGATCTTCGGGCTGCTGGCGGCGCTTTTGAATTACGTGCCTTATCTCGGGCCGGCGGTGATGGTGGTGGTCCTGTTCGGCGTCGGCCTGGTCAGCTTCGCCTCGCTCAGCCATGCCTTTATCGCGCCGCTCGGGCTCATTGCCGTCACCACCACGGAAGGTCACCTCGTGACGCCGACCATCGTCGGCCGGCGGCTTACGCTCAATCCGCTTTTAATTTTCCTGGCGCTGGCATTCTGGACCTGGATGTGGGGACCATTCGGCTCGATCCTGGCCGTGCCGCTGTCGATCGTCGGCCTCGTAATCTTCAATCATCTGGTCCCGGCTGAGGAGGTCAAGCTTCCCGACTAATTGCGCATTTCGGCGTTAATCTATATCAATGGAACTTTCCCGAACGCGGGTGATTATCCGGGCAATCCGACAGATCTATTTCAAGGAGTAGCGGCATGAGCAGCGCCTCGACGGTTTCTTCCAACATGCGCGAGAGCGCCAACGACTCGCGCGAAGGCGTGCGCGAAATCGGCAACGCCGCCGCCGACGCTTCGCCCGACATGCAAAAGGATTTGCAAAAGGATTTCCAGGCGTTGCGAGACGACTTGGCCCGGCTGGCGGAGCAGGTCACCGATATCCTCGCCAACAAGGGCAACGCGGCCTGGCAACGCGCCCGATCGAGCGTCGACGACGTGGTTGCCGACGCTCAGGACCGCGGCCGCGAAGCGGTCGGCGCGGTGCGCGAGGTGTCCGACAATTTCGTCGAAGCGCTCGACGATTCGATCAAGACCAGGCCCTATGCCACGCTCGCCGTCGTCGCCGGGCTCGCCTTTTTGTTTGGATCAACGTGGCGGCGGTAATCTCGCGCCGCTCGGATCGGTCCGATGCTCAATAGCCTCACACGCGAGATCACGCTGGCCATCCAAGCCAGAAGCGGCACCAGCGTCGCCGTGGTCGTTTGGCTCGCCGTCGTGGCGCTGGCGGCGTTCACCGCCTTCGCGTTTCTCTGTGTCGGCGGCTACGCCTGGTTTGCGGTACAATTCGGCAGCGTCTTTGCCGGCCTGATCATGGCGGGCATTTTTGCTGCGATCGCGCTGATGTCCTTGCTGATCAGCGCGCTGATCCGCCGCCGGGTGCGCGAACGTGCCATTCTAGCCCGCGCCGCCAAGGCCCATTCGCCGTCCTGGCTTCTGGATCCGAAGCTCCTCGGCGTGGCCGTCGAGGCCGGCCGCACGATCGGCTGGCAGCGGTTGATCCCGGCTGCGCTGCTTGGAATTTTGGCGGCGCAGTGGGCGCGCGATTACCGCAATCAAGGTCAGGACCGGCAAAAGCCTTGAAGTGCCACCGCCTCAAATCGGCGGAAACGCGTCGCCGGCGCCCGCCAAGGCTTCGCGGGCCATTCGGGAATCGTCTTGCATCTGGCGGACAAGGGCATCTGCCGACGCAAACGTCGCCTCGTCGCGTATAAAAGCGATAAACGCGACGTCGATCGAAGCACCGTAGAGATCGTCCGAGAAATCGAACAAAAACACTTCCAGAAGGACGGTGCCGACATCGAACATCGGCCGGCGGCCGAAGTTCGCGACGCCGTCATAATGCCGGCCCCGTAGGTTGAGCCGCACCGCATAGACCCCGTGACGCAGGCCGCACGACGGATCGGGTCGCACATTGGCCGTGGGAAAGCCGAGCTGGCGGCCGCGCTTGTCGCCGTGGATGACCGGACCGGAAACAAACCACGGATAACCCAACAGTTCTTCCGCCTCGGCGAGGCGCCCGGCGGCCAGCGCTTCCCGGATCGGCTGCGATGCTACCGGCCGGCCGCGGTCTTGCAGTGGCGGCACCACGTCGACGGTAAAGCCGCGCTTGGCACCCTCGGCCGCCAGAAATTCCGGCGAACCCGCCCGATTGGCGCCGAATTGAAAGTTAAAGCCGATAGCCGCCCCGCGCACGGCGAAACGCTCGACCAGGATGCGGGTGACGAATGTTTCCGCGGTAAGCTGCGCCAGGGCCTCGTCGAACGTCAGCACGATGGCGCCGTCGAGGCCGGCGGCGGCGAGGAGCCGCAGTTTGGCGGCTTCATCGGTCAGCCTAAACAACGGCTCGCTGGGATTGAAAAAGGTGCGCGGGTGCGGCTCAAAGGTCAGCGCCGCCGCCGGGCAGCCAAGCGCTGCGGCCCTCGCCTGGGCGGCGGCGATGACGGCTTTATGACCGCGATGCACGCCATCGAAATTGCCGATGGCGACCACCGCGCCGCGCAATCCGCCGTCGGACGCAAAATCGCGCACGAGGCTGAAATTCTTCGTCGCCATCGCCTTCGGATCGTTAACAAGCGGTTACGGAACGATCCCGGAGTGGTGCCGTCCCCTGTGCGGTAAAGTCAAGGGACCACCCGGCCTCAGCGGTTAACCGCACGTTCAAACACCCCATGTAGCCTCCTCTGCCGTGGAGGGAATGGCCGGGCGGGTATCGCCCGGAGCCGGTTCGCCCGCACGACAAGTCCTCGCGCGCTCAAACGCGCTAGATTCGCGCCGGTCGCGCGCTAAGGAGCAGAGCGATGGCGCTCGATCCAAAAATGCCAGTGCTCGTGGTCGACGACTACAGCACCATGGTGCGCATCATCCGCAATCTGTTGCGGCAAATCGGGTTCGAAGACATCGACGACGCTCCGGATGGCAGCTTGGCGCTCGAAAAGATGACCGCGAAGCGCTATGGCCTCGTCATCTCGGACTGGAACATGGAACCGATGACCGGCTACGATTTGCTGCGCCGCGTGCGCGCGACGCCGGAAATCGGCGGCACCCCCTTCATCATGGTGACGGCCGAATCAAAGACCGAGAACGTCATCGCGGCGAAAAAGGCCGGCGTGAACAATTACATCGTCAAGCCGTTCAACGCGCAAACGCTTAAGGCCAAGATCGAAGCGGTTTTTGCCCCCAAGCAGGAATTCGCCTCGGCCGTGGAGCAGACAAACGCCGCCACCTATGTCGGCGCGCGGATGCCGCACGGCGTTTAGAGCCCAACCGGTTCGCCCTAACCTCCACTTACCAGACCAGCGCGCGCATCACCGCTTTCGGCGCGACGGCCGCGGCCGCGAAAGTGGCATTGAGCGCCGTCATGTTGGGTGCGGCGCGCGAACCGTATTCCTCGGCATGGATGCCGGAGGTGACGAACATATAATCGAGGCCGAACGCGGCGGCGCCCTTCAGATCGGTTCGCACCGAATCGCCGATTGCCAGCACGCGGCGGCGTGCCGGCGCGATGCCGCCGCGCAACTCCGCGGCCTTCTTGAGCGCAACGTCGTAGATCGGCGCGTGGGGCTTGCCGCAATAAAGCACCTCGCCGCCCAGCGCCGCGTAAGCGTCGGCCAAGGCGCCGGCGCAATAGACCAGCGCATCACCGCGCTCGACGACGATATCGGGATTGCCGCAGACCATGAACAGCGACCGGGCGCGCATCGCCGCCAGCATGTCGCGATAACTGTCCGGGGTTTCGGTGGTGTCGTCGAACAGCCCAGAGCAGACAACGTAATCGGCGGCTTCGAGAGCGGCGAACCTTACGTCGAGACCGGCAAAGATCGAAAGGTCGCGCTGCGGGCCGAGATGAAAGACGGTCTGCGGTATCCGCGAAGCGACGATGCCGCGGGTAACGTCGCCGGAGCTGGTGATGGCGGCATAGGCGGCGCGCGGCACGCCCAGCCGGTCGAGGATGCGTGCTACCGCTTCTCCCGCGCGCGGCGCGTTGGTGACCAAAATCGCGGTGCCGCCGCGATCGCGGAACCGCAACAGCGCGTCGCATGCGGCTGGAAAGGCGGCGAGTCCATTATGGATCACACCCCAGACATCGCACAGCAGCACGTCATAGTCGCGTGCCAGAGGCTCGAAACTTTCGATGAAAGGAGTCATCGCTGCAAACCGGGATAGGATCTCAGAATCGGGCCACTAGAGCACAATCGTTTCAAATTGAATCGATTGCCGCTCTAGCATTTTGATGGAGCGTGATCTTTTCGGAAAACCGGTTTCCACTTTTCCGGATCATGCTCTAGCTGTGAGCTTTCAATAGGTTGTCCATCCGGTTCCGACCGAGGAGACTGAGGTTGCTGAGACTTCAGTATTCCGAGGGAGAACCGGATGAACGTACACAAGAATGCCCGTCTGACGCCTCGGGGTCGAGAGCGAATTG
>DATAWA010000128.1:0-6608 GCA_036267435.1 Xanthobacteraceae bacterium
AGGCTCGCTTGACTATTTTGTATTGCTCGACGGACCGCCGCCGTCGTGGTGGCGCCGCCGTGTAAAATTTGTCCCATAGCGCTTCCCTCGAATCATGCGATAAGGATGCACCATCAAAGTCCGGGACCAAACACCTAGCTCGCTTCTCTTAGCTTCACCGCGCCTTGCAGATCGACCGAGACGAGCTGCGACACGCCGCGTTCCGCCATGGTGACGCCGTAGAGCCGGTTCATGCGCGCCATGGTGATCGGATTGTGGGTGATGATGATGAAGCGGGTCTCGGTCGAGCGCGTCATCTCGTCGAGCAGGTTGCAGAACCGCTCGACGTTGTAATCGTCAAGCGGCGCGTCGACCTCGTCGAGCACGCAAATCGGCGCCGGATTGGTGAGAAACACCGCGAAGATCAAAGCAAGCGCAGTAAGCGCCTGTTCGCCGCCGGAGAGCAGCGACAGCGTCGCCGGCTTCTTGCCCGGCGGCTTTGCCATGATTTCGAGGCCGGCTTCGAGCGGGTCTTCGCTTTCGATCAGCTGCAATTCGGCGGTGCCGCCGCCAAACAATTCGGTGAACAGCTTCTTGAAATTCTCGTTGACGGTCTGGAACGACGTCAAAAGCCGATCGCGTGCCTCGTGGTTGAGGCTGTGAATGCCCTGGCGCAGCCGCCGGATCGCCTCGACCAGATCGTCGCGCTCGCCGATGAGCTTTTGATGCTGGCCTTCGACTTCGCGCAATTCCTCCTCGGCCAGCAAATTGACCGAGCCGAGCCGCTCACGTTCTTGTTTGATGCGCTCGATCTTGGCCTCGACCTCGGCAATCGACGGCGTCTCCGCCTCGGGCTTGAGTTCGGCGACTTCTGCGGCGCTGACCGGCTCGACCTGCAGCACTTCGCGGATTTCATGCTCGAGATCGGCCAGCCGACGCTTGGCGGCGTCGGAGCGTTCTTCGCTGCGAGCGGCCTCGGCGCGCGCTTCACCGACTAATTCCAGCGCCAGCCGCGCCGCCTTGTCGGCTTCGGCGAGCTCGGTTTCGGCCGTCGCCAGGCGGTCGGCGGCACCGCGCCGCTCGGCGGTCGCGGTTTCGACCTCGCCGATCAGCGATTGGCGCTGCAGCTCGAATTTTTGCGGTGCGTCGATCAATTCGGCGCGTTCGCTCGCCGCCTCGTGGCTGCGCTGCTCGAGCGTGGCAATCTGCGCCGCCGCGTTGGCTTTGCGGTCGTCCCAGCCCTGGCGCTCATCGGCGATGGCGCGCAGCCGGTGATCGGCCAGTTCGGCTTCGCGCGCGATCGCCTGCGCCTCGCCCCGCTGCTCGGCACAGGCGCCGCGCTGACGCGCGATCACCGCGTTGATCTCGGCAAGTTTGCTCTCGATCTCGGCGGCGGCCGGCAGCGCCGCGAGCCCATGCTCCGCCTCGTCGCGGGCGAGCTTTGCCTCGTCGCGCCCCGCGCCGGTGCGCTGTCTTGCTTCCTTAAGCGCCGAAACGCGGGCCGCGTTCCGGCTGATTTCGCGTTCGGCGGCGGCATGGTGCTCACGGGCCGTGTCGGTGAGCCGCTGCGCCTCGCGCCAGTGCGCGCGCGCCTCGGTTTCGGCCGCCGTTGCCGCGGTGAGCGCGGCTTCCGCCGCTTCAGCCGCGAGACGCTTCGTCTCGACGTCGCTGCGGGCCGATGCAAGCTCACTTTCGATCTCTTCCAGCCGGCCGCGCTCGGCGAGCCGACGCGCCGCGCCGGTCGGCGCATGGGCGGCGACCGCAAAGCCGTCCCAGCGCCAGAAATCGCCCTCGCGCGACACCAGCCGCTGGCCGGGTTTGAGCATGGCTGCAAGCCGCGGACCGTCGTTGCGTTCGACGACGCCGACCTGGGCGAGCCGGCGCGCCAGTTCCTCCGGCGCGGCGACATAGTGCGACAGCGCGGTGACGCCGTCCGGCAGTGCCGGATCGGACGGATCGAGCGTCGCACCGGCCCAGTGCATCGGCGCGGACGACCCGACCGGAGCATCGAGATCGTCACCCAGCGCCGACCCGAGCGCTTTTTCATAACCTTTGGTGACGGTGATCGCGTCCATCACCGGCGGCCACAGGTTCTTGCTCTCGACCGCGAGCAGCTTGCTGATAGTTTTGGCTTCGGTCTCGAGCCGCTGCATGCTTTTCTCGGCGCCGGCAAGCGGTGCCCGCGCGGCGTCCATGTTTTCGCGCGCCTGCCGATGGGCGGCCTCCGCGGCATGCGCGGCAGTCTCCGCTGCGGTGAGTGCCGATTGCGCCTCGGTAACGGCTGTGGCCAGCCCGACGAGATCGGGAGCGCCGGAATCGGTCGCAATCAGCCCGGCTTCGATGTTGGCGAACTCAGCGTCGAGCCTTGCCGCGCGCTCCTCGTGCTCGCGCAGGGCGGTCTGCAACTGATTGCGCCGCGCGGTGAGGTCGGCAAGCGCGCCGGTCAATTCGGTGAAAGATTTCTCGGAGGCCGACAAAGTCGTGTCCGCTGCCAAAACTCGCTCGTTGGCGCCGGCGAGCCGCTGTTCGGTTTCCTCCGCGACCGCGGAAAGCGCGATCTCTTCGGCGCCGAGTCGTTGCAGTGCCGCCTCGGCATCGGCGGCCAGCGCTCGCTCGCGCTCGAGGTCGGCGGCGAATTGCTGGATGCGGCGGTCAAGCTCGACGATGCGTTCCTTGGCGCGGGCTTCCTCGCGCTCAAGCGTCTCGCGGGCAACAATGAGGCGCTGCAGGCCGGCGGCGGCGCCGGCCTCGGCCTCACGCAAGCCCGGCAGGGTCGCGGCGACGCCGGCTTGTCGCGTCGAGGCCGCCGCTTGCTCGCCGGTACGGGCAGCGACCACCCGAACCGCTTCGTCCTTGGTGCGGCCGGTCTCGGCGACTTCGCTCTGCGCCGCAATCCAGCGCAAATGGAACAGCAGGGCTTCGGTGCGGCGGACTTGGCCGGAAATATTGCGGTACCGGACCGCCTGGCGCGCCTGCGTCTTCAGCGCCGCGACCTGGCCGGCGAGCTGACCGATGACATCCTCGACCCGCGCCAGATTTTGCTCGGCGGCTTTGAGCCGCAACTCGGCTTCATGGCGTCGCGCGTGTAGTCCGGAAATTCCGGCTGCTTCTTCCAGCACGCGGCGGCGCGCTTCGGGACGCGCCTGAATGATCTCGCCGATGCGCCCTTGATGCACCAAGGCCGGCGAGCGCGAGCCGGTCGAGGCGTCGGCGAACAGCATGGCGACGTCGCGCGCCCGCACTTCGCGGCCGTTGACGCGGAACGTGGAGCCCTGCTCGCGCATGATGCGGCGGGAGACCTCAAGCGTGTCGTCCTCGTTGAACGAGGCCGGCGCTTTGCGGTCGCTGTTGTCGACCGAGACCGTTACTTCGGCATGATTGCGCCCCGGGCGTCCGGCGTTGCCGGAAAAAATCACGTCGTCCATCTCGGCGGCGCGCATCGCCTTGTAGGAGGCTTCCCCCATGACCCAGCGCACGGCCTCCACGAGATTGGATTTGCCGCAGCCGTTGGGCCCGACGACGCCGGTCAGGCCCGGTTCGATCTCGAAATCTGTCGGTTCGACAAAGGACTTGAAGCCGATCAGGCGCAGCCGCGTGAGCTTCATTCGCTTGGTAATTCCCTCTCCCTGCGGCGGCGATCCAGGGAATCGTTCAACCTCCGCACCAAGAGCTTGAGCCTTGAAGACTCACACTCTAGCGCGAGGGTCTGCCGCATCGGCGCGGACAATGAATCGTCGGGACTTGGAGCGCAACATGCGGCGGCGAATTATCCAGACATTCCGGCCGAGTGGCTGCCGCGAAGGCGGGGCAAACGACCCCGCGCCGCCGCCGGGATTTCCGAAAAAACCCTTATCCTGACTTGAGATAGGGGTCGATTTCCTTGGCCATCTGATCGATGGAAAGATCGCCGATCAGTTTCTTGCCGTTGATGAAGAAAGTGGGTGTCGAATTGACCCCGAGCTTCTCAACGGCATGGTCGCGCACGGCCTGGATGTCGTCCAGCATCTTTTGATTCGCCAGGCACGCCTTGAACTGGTCGTCGGTGAAGCCGAATTGCTTGGCGATCTCCTCGAGCGGCGGAACCGGATCCTTGACGATCCACTGGTCCTGCTTGGCGAATAAGGTCTCCACGATCGCCATGTATTTGTCCTTGCCGCCGCAGAGCGCGACCATGAATCCCGCGGCCGCGAGTTGATCGAGTGGGAAAGTGCGAAGCGTGTAGCGGACCTTGCCGGTGTCGATGTAGCGCTTCTTCAACTCGGGGAACGTATTTTCCGAGAAATGCGCGCAATGCGGACAGGTCATCGAGGCATATTCGATGATCGTCACCGGGGCCTTGTCGGCGCCGAGCCACGCGTCGCCATTTGGACCGGCATCGGCGAGATCGGCCGGGGAGGGGGCGGCATCGTCCGCTCGGGCTGGACTTGAGAGCGGCAGTAGGGCGGCGGACACGCCGGCCCCGATAAAGGTGAAAGCCGCACCGGCCAGCAATAATTCACGACGATTAAGCGTCACAGGGAGCTCCTGGTTCGAGCGGTAATTCGAGGAATTCTTGGCGCAAGAATGTGGCATTAGCGCGCCTGGGAGCCAAGTACCTTGCAAAGCCGCTGCGGCAACCGGCATCACGGGCGTTTGATCGCCGCGCCGAGCCGCGCCAGCGCGGCTTTGAGATCATCATCGCGGACATCGGACAGACGCTCGGAAATCCGCGCGGCGGCATCGGCGTCGACGGCGCCAGAGCCCTTTCGCTCGCCGCGGCGCAACGGCGCCTGCCGGAAAGAAAGCCGCGCCACGGCCCGCCAGCCGAGAAAGCGATTGACGCGCTCGCAGATGACCTCGCCTTGATGCTGAATCTCGATTGCCGCCGGACCATGGACCCGCAGCACCATCGTGCCCGGCTCGCGTTCGTCGCCTTGGGCCGGGCGTGCCCATTGAATCTTCATCGGCTCGCTGTGGGCGGCGATGTCGGCGCCGACGATTTCGCTCCAGCGCGTCACCAATTCGGCCGAGGCAAAGCCTTGACGCGCAAAGGTCTCGCCGACGATCTTGGGGACGAGATCGCGCAGCGGTCTGGCGAACGGGCGCGCGGGCTTGTTCATCACGCAAGGCTCTGTCATCCCTGCCCAAGATGGCAGCAGGAATTAAGCTAGCAGTGAAGGCTTCGGCGCGACAGCGCGATCGTCGCGCCGCGGCGGTTTCATCACCGCAACCCACCGATTTGCTGGCCTGGTATGACCGCCACCGGCGCAAATTGCCGTGGCGGGCGCTGCCCGGGCAACGCGCCAACCCGTATCGGGTCTGGCTGTCCGAGATCATGCTGCAGCAGACGACCGTCAAGGCCGTGGCGCCGTATTATGCGCGATTTTTGTTGCGCTGGCCGGATATTGCCGCGCTGGCCGCGGCGCCGCTCGACGACGTGCTCAAGGCCTGGGCCGGGCTGGGCTATTACGCCCGCGCCCGCAACCTGCATGCCTGCGCCCGCGCCGTGGTGGCCCAGTTCAACGGCATGTTTCCGGCAAGCGAGGTGGTTTTGCGCGAACTGCCGGGCATCGGTGCCTATACCGCGGCCGCGATCGCGGCCATTGCCTTCGATGCGCCGGCCTCTCCCGTCGACGGCAATATCGAGCGCGTCATTGCCCGCCTCTATGCGATCGAGACGCCGTTGCCGGCGGCCAAGCCTGAGATTTCCCGTCTGGCGCAGGCACTCACGCCACGGCAGCGCGCCGGCGATTTTGCCCAGGCGATGATGGACCTCGGCGCCACCCTCTGCACGCCGAAGTCGCCGGCCTGCGCGCTATGTCCGTGCGAGCAGAACTGCGCGGCGCATGCGCGCGGCGATGCCGAGACGTTTCCGCGGCGCGTGCCGAAGCGGGAAGGGACGCTGCGGCTTGGTGCCGCCTTCGTTGTGCGGCGCGCCGATGGGTTCGTGCTGGTGCGCACGCGGCCGGAAAAAGGCCTGCTCGGTGGCATGACCGAAGTGCCGACGACGGAGTGGACCAAGGATTTCGACGAAAGCGCTGCGCTGGAGAACGCTCCGCGTTTCGGCACGCGAAAGTCGCCGACGTGGCGCCGCACCGTCGGCGTTGTCCGTCACGTCTTCACCCACTTCCCGCTCGAGCTCACCGTTTATGCGGCCGACGTGCCGGCGCGCACTCCCCCGCCCAAAAATGCACGGTGGATTGCGATTGCAGAGCTTGCCGGAGAAGCATTGCCGAGCCTGATGCGCAAGGTCGTCGCGCACGCGCTGCCGGCCGATCAATCGAACAACAAACACCGAAAGGATCCATCATGACAATCGAACGACACGACAGCGGGCCGCGCATGAGCAAGGCCGTCGTCCACGGCGATACGGTTTATCTCGCCGGCATCGTCGCCGATGCGCCCAAGGGCAAAAGCACGGCCGAGCAGACCACGAGCATCCTCTCTCAGATCGACGGCTTTCTTGCCAAGGCCGGGACCGACAAGAGCAAGGTGCTGACGGCCAATATCTGGATTACCGACATGGCGAACTTCGCCGAAATGAATGCGGTGTGGGACGCCTGGGTATCGCCCGGCCATGCACCGGCGCGCGCCACCGTCGAAGCGGGCCTCGCTTCGCCCGACTATAAAGTCGAGATCATGGTGGTCGC
>DATAWA010000129.1:0-10122 GCA_036267435.1 Xanthobacteraceae bacterium
ATGCCGAGACCGCGCTGACAGGCGCGCAGAATGCCGAGAATATTGTTGATGACGAGATGCGGCTGGCGCGGTCCCTTGCCGTCGCGCGCCACTTCGATCAGCCAGCGCGACGACTGCAGATAGGACGGCACATTGCCGCCCAGCACCAAAGCGCGATGGGTGTCGAGATCCTCGACGGCGCGCGGCGTGCCGAATTTCTTCAGATATTCGGGCGAGGCATAAGCGTGGAAATGCACCGAAAACAGTTTGCGCTGAATAAGGTCGGGTTGGGTGGGCTGCCGCAGCCGGATTGCGACATCGGCCTCGCGCATGGCGAGGTCGAGTTCCTCCTCCGTCGTGATTAGCGTGATGTGCACCTCGGGATACAGGTCGAGGAATTCGCCGAGCCGCGGCGTGAGCCAATGCACGCCGATCCCCGGCGTCGTGGTCACCCGCAGATCGCCGTTCGGCCGCTCACGCGAATCGGTGAGCTTGGCGCGCGCGGCTTCGAGTTTCATGAACACGTCGTGGGCGGTGCGATACAGAAGCTCGCCCTGCTCGGTCAGGATCAAGCCGCGGGCGTGCCGGTGAAACAGCGATACCGACAGCTCCTGTTCGAGCGCGCTCACCTGCCGCGACACCGCCGATTGCGACAGTCCGAGCTGTTCGCCGGCATGAGTGAAGCTGCCAGCCTCGGCGGCGGCGTGAAATACTTTTAGCTTATCCCAATCCATCGTATTTACTTTCTTCTCTTCCCGCCTGGCGGGAGAGTAAAAAATCATTCCGCGGCCGCGCGATGCGCCGCGTTCGCCGCGATGAAACGTTCGGCTTCCAGCGCCGCCATGCAACCGAGGCCGGCGGCCGTGACGGCCTGCCGGTAAACCTCGTCGGCGACATCGCCGGCCGCAAACAAGCCCGGCACCGAGGTCGCGGTCGAGTGCGGCGCCGTCTCGATATAGCCCGATGGCTTCATCCGGACCTGGCCGACGACGAGCTCGGTCGCGGGCGAATGGCCGATGGCGATGAAGATACCGTCGACGCTGCGTTCGCTGATCGCGCCGGTTTTGACGTTTTGCAGATGCGCGTGCGTGACTTTCAAGGGATCGGGTGTGCCGGCGACGTCGTGCAGCGCGGTGTCCCACAGCACGTCGATCTTCGGATGCTTGAACAGCCGGTCCTGCAAAATCTTCTCGGCACGCAGATGGTCGCGCCGATGCACCAGCGTGACCTTGGCGGCGAAATTGGTAAGAAACAGCGCTTCCTCGACCGCGGTGTTGCCGCCGCCGATCACCAGCACCTCCTTGCCGCGATAGAAAAACCCGTCGCAAGTCGCACAGGCGGAAACGCCGTAACCGCGAAATTTTTGCTCACCCGGCAGGTCGAGCCAGCGGGCCTGGGCGCCGGTCGCCAAAATCAGCGCCTCGGCGAAGTAAACGTCGCCGGAATCGCACTCGATGCGGAACGGACGACGCGCCAGCTCGACCCTGCCGACGTGATCGGCAACCAGCTTGGCGCCGACATGAGCCGCCTGCTTCTGCATCTGCTCCATGAGCCAAGGGCCCTGGATGACATCGGCATAGCCGGGATAGTTCTCGACGTCCGTGGTGACGGTGAGTTGGCCGCCTGGCGCCATGCCTTGGATCAGGATCGGCTCGAGCATGGCGCGCGCGGCATAGATTCCGGCCGTATAGCCGGCCGGACCGGAGCCGACGATCACGACCTTGGCGTGGGTGGTGTTGGACACCGGTCCATCTCGATCGTTAGGGCAGGTCTAGAGGGGTGTCCGACCGTGCCGGGATGCCGCGCGAAATCAACGGTTTTGGACTTCGCTGACTGAAACGCCCAAGCTTCGGCCCTTTTTGCCGTGCCGGAACCCTCAGCCGCTCCTCTATTTATGGATTCGCCGGAGCTATGCAAGATACGCAACCCACCATACCCACAAGCACAAAGGGCAGGCTTGGGGACGCGGCAGGGGCACGAATTTCCGCCGTGGCGGGTCAGACTCGACCGTCGGCGCGAACCGCGACGGTGCTGGCGGAGGCGCCTCTATTCCTTCCACTCGACCTTCATGACCTCGTAGGCCTTGGCGCCGCCCGGGGTGACGACTTCCACCTGCGCGCCCTTTTTCTTGCCGACCAGTGCACGGGCAAGCGGTGAGGTGATGGAAATCTTGCCCTTCTTGGCGTCCGCCTCGGGCTCGCCGACGATCTGCCAAATGGCTTTCTTCTCGGTGTCCTCATCGACCAGCGTGACGGTCGCGCCAAACGTGATGGTCTCGCCGGAAAGCTTCGACACGTCGATCACCTCGGCGCGCGCGAGCTTGTCCTCAAGCTCGGCAATGCGGCCCTCATTGAGCGACTGCGATTCCTTCGCCGCGTGATATTCGGCGTTTTCGGAAAGGTCGCCGTGGGTGCGCGCGTCGGTGATTTGCTGGATGATCCGCGGCCGCTCCACCTGCTGGCAGTGCTTCAATTCGACTTCCAACGCCGAATAGCCCGCCGCTGTCATCGGAATCTTATCCATCACTCTCGAGCCTCCAAAATACCTAAGCCGCAGAGACAAAAATCCAGTCGCGGGCCGCAGCATTGCCCGGCCACGCGACAAGAAAAACTGGCTCTACACGGACCGTCGCTGGGGCCGCCCCGATGCGCGATCAGACCCGGCCCCGAAATAACTTTGCAGCGCACACACTTCGAGGTCGCCCCCAAGGTAGGCCCGGATGCCCTGCGCTGCGGCGACGGCCCCTGAAAGAGTGGTGTAGTACGGCACTTTATGCAAGAGGGCTGCGCGCCGGAGCGAGCGGCTATCGGCCAGTGCAGTCGCCCCCTCGGTGGTGTTGAAAACCAGTTGGACTTCGCCGTTTTTGATGGCGTCCACGATGTGCGGACGGCCTTCGGCGACCTTGTTGATCTTGACCGCCGCGACGCCTTGTCCGGAGAGGTAACGTTGGGTCCCCGACGTTGCCAGAACCCGGAAGCCCAGCCCAGCCAGGAGCCGGGTCGCCTCCAGAATCCGCGGCTTATCGGCGTCCCTGACGGAGACGAAGACGGTGCCGCTCTTGGGCACGCGGGTGCCGCCGCCGAGCTGGCTTTTGGCGAACGCGATATTGTAGTCGCGATCGATGCCCATCACTTCGCCGGTCGATTTCATCTCCGGCCCCAGCACGGTGTCGACCTTGTCGCCGAAGCGAGCGAACGGGAATACCGCTTCCTTGACACCGACATGGTGGGCGCCGTCCAGCTCGAAGTGCTGTGGTACGAGATTGAAACTCGCGAGCGATTCCCCGGCCATAATGCGCGCCGCGATCTTGGCGGCCGGCACGCCGGTCACCTTGGCGACAAAGGGCACCGTGCGCGAAGCGCGCGGATTGACCTCGAGCACGTAAATGTCGCCGTCCTTGATGGCATATTGCACGTTCATCAGGCCGCCGACCTTCAGCGCCAGCGCCAGCGCCCGGGTCTGCCGGTCCAATTCGGCGATGGTCTTGGCCGACAGATCGTAGGGCGGCAGCGAGCAAGCCGAGTCGCCGGAATGAATGCCGGCCTCCTCGATATGTTCCATGATGCCGGCGATGTAGCTGTCCGTGCCGTCAGCAAGGCAATCGACGTCCACCTCGACGGCGTCAGTGAGATAGCGATCGATCAACAGCGGCCGCTTCTCGGAGACCGCGAACTCCGAGGGCCGGTCGAGATCGGCGGCCAGCCGCGCGACATAGCGCGCCAGATGATGACTGTCGTGCACAATCTCCATGGCGCGGCCGCCCAGTACGTAAGACGGGCGGATCACGATCGGATAGCCGATGGCTTCGGCGATCGCCTTGGCCTGCTCGGGCGATCCGGCAATGCCGCTTTTGGGCTGGCGCAGCTTCAGCCGATCGAGCAATTGCTTGAACCGGTCGCGATCCTCGGCCAGATCGATGGCGTCGGGCGAAGTGCCGAGGATCGGCACGTTCGCCTTTTCCAATGGCTCGGCGAGCTTGAGCGGCGTCTGGCCGCCGAATTGCACGATGACGCCGTGCAGCGTGCCGTTCTGCCGCTCGGTGTCGATGATCTCGATCACGTCCTCAGCGGTCAGCGGCTCGAAATAGAGGCGGTCCGAGGTATCGTAATCCGTCGACACCGTCTCCGGATTGCAATTGATCATGATGGTTTCGTAGCCGGCGTCCTTGAGCGCGAAGCAGGCGTGGCAGCAGCAATAATCGAATTCGATGCCCTGCCCGATCCGGTTTGGACCGCCGCCGAGGATGACGACTTTCTTCTTGTCCGACGGCGCGGCTTCGTCAGCGACGCGGCCGTCAAACGGCGTCTCATAGGTCGAATACATATAGGCGGTGGGCGAAGCGAACTCGGCGGCGCAGGTATCGATGCGCTTGAACACCGGCCGCACATTCAGCGCGCGGCGGCGGCGCGACACCTCTTCGGTGTCAAGTCCGGTGAGGCGGGCAAGCCGCGCATCGGAGAAACCCATAGCCTTGAGCCGGCGCAAAGCCGGCGCCGACTGCGGCAGGCCGTTGGAGCGGATGCGCGCTTCCATATCGACGATGTCGCGGATCTGCGCCAAAAACCATGGATCGATCTTGCAGGCGTTGTGAATGTCGGCGTCGCCCATGCCAAGCCGCATGGCTTGCGCCACTTTGAGGAGACCGTCCGGGGACGGCGTGCCGAGCGCGGCACGGATGGCGTTCTTGTCGTCGCCCTCGCCGAGCCCCGGGATGGCGATCTCGTCCAGCCCAGTGAGCCCGGTTTCCAGCGAACGCAGCGCCTTCTGCAGGCTTTCGGCAAAAGTGCGCCCAATCGCCATCGCCTCGCCGACCGATTTCATCGACGTGGTCAAGACCGGCTCCGCGCCGGGGAATTTCTCAAAGGCAAAGCGCGGAATTTTGGTGACGATGTAATCGATGGTCGGCTCGAACGAGGCCGGCGTCGCGCCGCCGGTGATGTCGTTTTCGATTTCGTCAAGCGTGTAGCCGACCGCGAGCTTGGCGGCGACTTTGGCGATCGGGAAGCCGGTCGCCTTCGAGGCCAGAGCCGACGACCGCGACACGCGCGGTTTCATCTCGATCACGACCAGCCGCCCATCCGCCGGATTGACCGCGAACTGCACGTTCGATCCGCCGGTCTCCACCCCGATCTCGCGCAACACCGCGATCGAGGCGTCGCGCATCACCTGATATTCCTTGTCGGTCAGCGTCAGCGCCGGCGCGATGGTGATCGAATCGCCGGTATGGACGCCCATCGGATCGATGTTCTCGATCGAGCAAACGATGATGCAATTGTCGTTCTTGTCGCGCACCACCTCCATCTCGAATTCTTTCCAGCCGAGCACCGATTCTTCGATCAGCACTTCGGAGGTCGGCGACGCGTCGATGCCGCCCTCGACGATCTCGATGAATTCCGCCTTGTTGTAGGCAATGCCGCCGCCGGTGCCGCCGAGCGTGAACGACGGCCGGATGATGGCCGGCAGGCCAATGTCTTCGAGCGCTTCGAGCGCCTGGATCAGCGTCTTGATTTGGTGCGAGCGCGGGGTGGCGAGCCCGATCTTGGTCATCGCCTCGCGGAACAGCTTGCGGTCCTCGGCCTTGTCGATGGCGTCGGCGGTGGCGCCGATCATGGTGACGTCGAATTTGTCCAGCACGCCCATTTTGCGCAGCGACAGCGCGGTATTGAGCGCGGTCTGTCCACCCATGGTCGGCAATAGCGCGAAGCCGCCGGGCACGGCATAGCGTTCCTTCTCGATAATCTTGGCGACGATGTCCGGCGTGATCGGCTCGATATAGGTCGCGTCCGCCAGATCCGGGTCGGTCATGATCGTCGCCGGATTGGAGTTGACGAGGACGACCCGATAACCCTCGGCCTTGAGCGCCTTGCAGGCTTGCGTGCCGGAATAATCGAACTCGCAGGCCTGACCGATGACGATCGGGCCCGCGCCGATGATCAGGATCGAGGAAATGTCGGTCCGCTTGGGCATCGCTTCCGCATATGGGGGACAAAAAAAGAGCGCGCAATTCGCGCGCCGGCGCCCGGGGCTCGGCCCCGCGCGAGGGGGTCTTAGACCAGATTCGACGGGATGGGAAGGCTCGGGCCGGTCACCGGTCCTATGGCCGCCGCGTCCGGCTTCGCGATATAGCTGTGACGGTCGGATCGGCCGGCCTCGAACAGGTGCGTGCGCAATCCAGGGAGGACCGCGTGGTGGCGTCCATGCAAGGCGAACTGCAGCCCAGCGTCTATCGTTTCAAGCTCGGCGATTTCGAAATCACCAATATCCTCGACGGCAAGGCGTTCCGCGACGGGCTCCACCCAAGCTTCGGACGCGAACAAAGCGCGGAAGCCGCGCAAGCGCTCTGCCGCGCCAATGCCATCGATGCCAACCGCTATGTGCATCCGTTCATCCCGACGCTGGTCAATACCGGCAACGAGCTCATTCTGTTCGACACCGGTAACGGCGCGCTGCCGCGTGATTATCCGCAATTGCGCGGCCGTATATCGGAAGGCGGCCTGGTCGGCGCGATGGCGCAAGCCGGCTATAGGCCCTCCGACGTCGACGTCGTGGTCGTCACCCACGGCCATCCCGACCATATCGGCGGCTTGATGGACGGCGGCAAGCCGGTCTTCCCCAACGCCCGTTACGTCTTCGGCGCCGCCGAGTTCGACTTCTGGAAGCGCGGCGAGAACGTGCGCGAAGCGCGCAAGTTCAATCTCCAGCTGTTCCAGAAGCTTGCTTTGCCGCTTGAGGATCGCTCTCGCTTCATCAAGCCGGGCGACGAGGTTGCGTCCGGTGTTCGCGCCGTCGACGCCGCCGGCCATTCGCCGGGGATGCTGGCCTATCACGTCGAAAGCAAAGGCAAGCGTTTTATGATCTGGGCCGATACTTGCGTGCATTATGTCATCGCGATCCAGCGGCCGGATTGGAGTCTCGACGTCGACGACGACAAGGACAAGGCGGCGGCGACGCGCAGGCGCATGCTCGCTATGGCCGCCGACGATAAGCTATTTGTCACCGGCTACCACATGCCGTTTCCCGGCATCGGCATGATCGAGAAGACCTCGGATGGCTATCGCTGGCTGCCGGTCAGCTATCAGCTTGATCTGTAAGCGCGCGGCGAACCCGATCCGAAGGAAATACCACCCGCGATAGGTTGTCGCTCCCCTCCATTAGCCCCTGGGAGTGGTGTAGCCTCTGCGCCAAGCCGTCAGCGGGACATGCCGGGGTCTCGCGCGATCAAAGACGGCATCCTGCCCGCGGCGGGCGAAGCACCAAAAAATCGACCTCGGCGCGCGCCCATGCGGCGCACGATCGAGGCCGAGGGAGGACGACCCATGCGACTTGCGCGCCGACGATTCCTGCATCTCGCGGCCGGCGCAGTCGCGCTTCCGGCCCTCTCGCGTAGCGCTTTTGCGCTCGACTACCCGACGCGGCCGGTCCGCATCATGGTCGGTTTTCCGCCCGGCGCCGCAACCGACATCGTCGCGCGCCTGTTGGCGCGGGCCTTGTCGGAGCGCCTCGGCCAGCAATGCGTCGTCGAGAATAAGCCGGGCGCCGCCAGCAATCTCGCCGCCGAGACGGTGGCCCGCGCGGCGCCCGACGGTTACACGCTGCTCGCCGTGACCGTCACCAACGCGGTCAACACCACGCTTTATGAAAAGACCGCCGATTTCGACTTTCTGCACGACATCGTGCCGATCGCCAGCACCATCCAGTCGGCCAACGTGCTGGAGGTCAATCTCGGCGTTCCGGTCAAGACCGTTGCGGAGTTCATTGCTTACGCCAAAGCCAATCCCGGCAAGCTCAATTACGCTTCGTTCGGCACCGGCACTGCGCCGAACATGTCGGCTGAGCTGTTCAAGATGATGACCGGCACGAATCTGGTGCACGTGCCCTATCGTTCGAGCTTCATGCCCGATCTGCTCAGCGGCCAGGTGCAAGTGGCGTTCACGCCGATTCCGCTGACCATCGCCAATATCAGAGCCGGAAAATTGCGCGCCATCGCGGTGACGAGCCTGAAGCCTTCGGATGCGTTGCCAGATACGCCGACGGTGGCGGCCACGGTGCCGGGCTATCAGGCGAGTATCTGGCACGGCATCGGCGCACCCAAAGGCACGCCCGACGACATCGTCGACAAACTCCACACCGCCATCAATGCCGTGCTCACCGACCCGGCGATGAAACCGAAATTCGCCAATCTCGGCGCCGAGCCGGCGCCGATGACGCGCGCCGAATTCGTCACCTATATCGGCGCCGAAGTCGACAAGTGGGCCAAGGTGATCAAGTTCGCCGACATCAAGCCGGGCTGATACGGGCCGGGCGCTAACGCGGGTGCGCCAGAAACGTCATGCGCGATTGATTGTGCCCGATATTCGCCGGCGCGCGGTGCGCGGCAAAGCCCGACGCCGCAAGCTTTGCGATCAATGCCGCTTCATCGTAGCGCGTCAGCCCGAAGCGTTTGCGGATTTGCCAATAATCCGACAGCCGCGTGCGAACCAGGCCGCCGACGGCAGCAAACAGAAATCCGTTGGCGCCGGCAAATCGCAACAGCTCGAGCGCATCGGTCGCCGCGGCGGTGTCGGGCGGAATGACGTCGCTCACGACCAATAGGCCGCCGGCGCGCAACAGACGGTGAAACAGAGCGAACAATTTTTCCGCTTCGTCCGGCGTGAGATATTGCGCGACCGAATGCAGCACGATGAGATCGAGCGAGCCCACCGGCAAATGCTCGACATCCAGCGGTGCAACGACACGGATTTTCGGATCGCCGGCAAACCGCGCCGCCAGCTGGGCGCGCAACCCGGGGGCGCCATCGCACAGCAACAGCTCGCCAGCCGCGGCGGCAACGGTTCCGGCGTGCAGGGCTTCGCCCGATCCATAATCGAGAACGCGCGCCGACGGTCCAGGGACCAGGCGCGCGATTGCCTCCGCAATCAGGCGATAGTGAACGTCCCGGTGCCGCGCATTGACGTAGATCGAATGGCTGGAGTCCCAGAACGCAAGCCAGGATGCGCTCATGGCAGGACCATAGCGGCAAAGCCGCCGCGGAGAACCAAGACGATCACGAAGACCACAGGGAAACGAGCGGGCCGTTTCTGCCGAATATCGGATCGGTCGCCGGCCGCGGCACCTTCGGGATCGTTACGATCGCTCTGGCGTGGTCCGGCCTGCTGCCGCGGCACAGATCGTATTTTCCGATCGGCGGATAGGCGCCGATGACGACAAGCTCCGGCGTTTGCGTCAGACGCTGGTGACCGGTGCCGGCCGGAAGAACGACGACGTCGCCCGGCGCAATCTCGATGTCCTCGCCTTTCTCGCCACCGAACCGCACCGTAGCGCGCCCGCGGGCGACGCCCATCGCCTCGTGGATCATGGAATGGTAGTGGACGTAAGGGTAGATGCCGTTGCGCCAGAGATGGCCCCAGCCGTTGGCCGAAAAGGTCTTTTCGATCACCGCTTCGGGATCGGGCGAACCGGCGAGGTCGATGCCGCCGCGATAAAGCACAAGCGGCAAATCCGGATTGTTCGGAATCCGGCCGTCGTCGGCGAATTTGTGGGTGATCGGGGCGTCGGCTGGCATGCGGTTCGATTTCACCGCGGCGGCGGCAACGGCGGTTTTAGCCGAGTTTAGGTTGACGATTTATAACGTCGGAATCGCGGTCCCGGCGCAGGCGTCAGCGTTTGGCATCCCGCATCATAGCGACAAAGCGATTAAACAAAAAATGGCTGTCGCACGGGCCCGGCGAGGCTTCCGGATGGTACTGCACTGAAAACACCGGCCGGTCCTTGAGCGCCAAGCCGCAATTGGAACCGTCGAACAGCGACACATGCGTTTCGACGGCGTTTGCCGGCAGCGTCGTCCGATCGACGGCAAAGCCGTGGTTCATGGAGGTAATTTCGACCTTGCCCGTGGTCAGGTCCTTCACCGGGTGATTGGCGCCATGGTGGCCCTGATGCATCTTCATCGTCTTGGCGCCGACCGCCAGTCCCAGCATCTGATGGCCGAGGCAAATGCCGAATACCGGTTTCTGTTCGATCAAGCTGCGGATGACAGGCACCGCGTAGGCGCCGGTGGCGGCCGGATCGCCGGGCCCGTTGGAGAGGAAAATGCCGTCGGGCTTGAGCGCTAGGATATCCGCGGCCGCCGTCGTCGCCGGCACC
>DATAWA010000130.1:0-6840 GCA_036267435.1 Xanthobacteraceae bacterium
GTCTTGCGAACAAGCCGCCTTGCCGCTAAATAAGTCGCTTCGAGTTTTCGGCCGAATGACTTGGCCTTGCAGCACTGATAAGCGCGCCTGACTGACGATCTTTCACCAAAATCTCGAGCTAACCGAGCCGGGCACATTCGCGCGGCTCATATTGACATGCCTATGAGGAGAGACCCGTGGACAACGGAACCGTGAAGTGGTTCAACGCGCAGAAGGGTTATGGATTCATTCAACCCGAAGGCGGCGGTAAGGACGTATTCGTTCATATCAGCGCAGTCGAGCGCGCCGGACTTCGCGAGTTGAGGGAAGGCCAGCGCGTATCCTTCGAAGTCGTGACGGACCGCAAGACCGGTAAGTCGGCTGCTGAAAATCTCAAGACCGCCTAACCAAGAACCCGGATTGCATGCCTGCAATCCGGGTTTTTCATTTTTGTTTTTGTTTGTGCTGCGACCTCCGGCGTGAAGCGATGCCGGAGGAAACGCGTGGTGGGCCGTTTGTTTTGCGCAAAAGCGCAATCGTTTCAGATGGAATCGGTCGCGCTCGTTTAATTTTTGCCGAAGCATGATCTTTTTCGGCGGCCTCCATCTCCGGATCATCTCGGAGGCCACGCATATTCCGAATCGTGCCCTACGACAGGGTCTGCACGATCAGCACGACATTGAGACCCAGCACCATCGCGGCGGCGACTACGGCGACGGCGCGCGTCAGCCTGCTGTTGGCGAACGGACCCATGATGTCGGCGCGGCTGGTGAACAGGATCAAAGAGATCATCGGCAACGGCAGCGCCAAGCTCAAAACCACCTGACTGATGACCAGCGCGTTGGTTGCATTGGCACCAAGCGCGACGACGGCAAACGCCGGCACCATGGTGACGAGGCGCCGGACAAAGACCGGAATACGAAAGCCGACGAAGCCCTGCATGATCATCTGGCCGGCCATGGTGCCGACGGTCGAGGCGGAAATCCCTGAGGCGATCAGCGACACCAGGAAGACGCCGGCGGCGGCGGGGCCGAGCAGCGGCGTCAAAGTGTGATAGGCAGTCTCGATCTCCGCCACCTCGGGATGGCCGGCATGGAATGCGCCCGAGGCCATCATCACCATGGCCAAGTTGACCAGGCCGGCGACCGACAGCGCGATGACGACTTCCCGATTCGAATATCGCAAAATCGCGCGGCGGTCGTTGTCGTCACGTCCCGGCACCCGCGCCTGAGTAAGCCCGGAATGCAGATAAATCGCGTGCGGCATCACCGTGGCGCCGATGATGCCGACGCAGAGCAGGAGCGCCTCGGCGTCGGGGATTTGCGGTGTGACGGTGTGGAATGCGGCTGAGGCCCAATCGACCGGGGCAATGAACATCTCGACGAGGTAGCAGAGACAGATCACGCCGACGATCGACCCGATGATGAGCTCAAGCGGCCGGAAGCCGAATCGGTCGCACAGCAGCAGGCCGTAAGTGACGATCGCGGTGATGACCATTCCGGTGGCGAGCGGCAGGTGCAGCAGCAAAGACAAGCCGATAGCGCCGCCGAGGAACTCGGCCAGGTCGGTTGCCATGGCGGCGATTTCGCTTACCACCCACATCGGAATGACGACCGATCGCGGGAAATGTTCGCGGCATAGCTCCGCGAGATTTTTGCCGGTGACGATGCCGAGCTTGGCGGAAAGACCCTGGAACAGCATCGCCACGACGTTGGCAACGAGCACCACCCACAAAAGTTCGTAGCCGTATTTTGCGCCGGCCTGAATGTTGGTGGCGAAATTACCGGGATCCATATAGGCGATCGAGGCGACGACCGCGGGGCCGGCGAACGCGAGCGCCGGGCCGATGCCGCCGCGGCCGTTGAGCGCCTCACGCGCGGCGGCGACGGTCCGCCCGGTCAGTGACGGCGGCCGCCCGACCGCCGCCTTTGCGGTCGGGCCACCTGCCGCCGGGCTATTGACCGTCGAGCAGTCTGCCGTTGAGTCGGTTATCGTCTCCGGCCTCATGCAGCACTAACACGAAAATGTAGCATTGGTTACAGTATAAGCATGTCCCGGCTGTAGTCAATGGCTATAAAGTGTAGCCTACACTACACTTTGACACCGAGATGAAAATGTGGTCTTGGCTGGCGCTGGAGCGCACCACCGCGCGGGCAGGGCCAAGCCGGCCTAATTCCGGGGCTTAATCGCAGATGGGCAAGCTTCCTGCGGAAGGGACCCAAGCACGGCGTTTCGGCAAGACGCGATCGGCGCAGTCGACCGCACTGTTGGAGGATTATGCCGAGTTGATCGCCGATCTGCTTGAAGGAGAAGGCGAGGCCCGGCCGACCGACATCGCCCGCCGCCTCGGCGTCTCGCACGCCACCGCGATCAAGACCATTGCCCGGCTAAAGCGCGCCGGCCTCGCCACGGCGCGGCCCTATCGCGGCGTGTTCCTGACGGAAAAGGGTCACGCGCTCGCCAATCGGGTCCGCGTGCGCCATCGGCTGGTCGTTGACGTCCTGCTGGCGCTGGGCGTGCCCACCGAAGCCGCGGAGGCCGATGCCGAGGGCATCGAGCATTACGTCTCCGAGAACACGCTGAAGGCTTTCGCCCAGTTTCTAAAGATACGGGAGTGAGATTTTGTCATCCGCTCGCTTCGGAGCAGGCGCGAGTCTAGGGTTTTTAACAAAGAGCTTGGATTGAGCTGGATTCCCGCTTTCGCGGAAATGAGCGGCGCTCGGCTTACGCCACCTGCTCGGTCAGCGCGTCGACAATACCGTCGACGACCTCTTCGACCATGGCTTTGTCGTCGCCTTCGCCCATGACGCGGATCACCGGCTCGGTGCCGGAAGGCCGGATCACCAGGCGGCCGTGGCCGTTAAGGCGGCTTTCGGCGTCCGCGATCGCAGAGCGCACCTTGGCGTGCTCGAGCGGCTTGCCGCCGCGATAGCGCACGTTGCGCAAAATCTGCGGCAACGGCTCGAAACGGTGGCAGACCTCGGAGACCGGCTTGTTCTTCTTTTTCACGACCGCGAGCAATTGCAGTGCGGCGATGAAGCCGTCGCCGGTGGTCGTGTAGTTCGACAGGATAATATGTCCGGACTGCTCGCCGCCGACATTGTAGCCGTGCTGGCGCATGTGTTCGAGGACATAGCGGTCGCCGACCGGCGTGCGGACCAGTGACAGCTTTAGCGATTGCAGGTAGCGCTCGAGCCCGAGATTGGACATCACCGTCCCGACAATGCCCGGCTTGGTCAAAAGATTGTCTGCCGCCCAGCTCTCGGCGATCACGGCGAGCAATTGATCGCCGTCGACCAGATGGCCGTGCTCGTCGGCAATGACAACCCGGTCCGCGTCGCCGTCGAGCGCGACACCGATGTCGGCGCGCATCTCTCGCACCTTGCGGCACAGGGCGTCAGGCGCGGTCGAGCCGCAGTCGTGGTTGATGTTAAAACCGTCGGGTTCGACTCCGATCGCGACGACGTCGGCGCCAAGCTCCCAGAGCGCGTCGGGGGCGACCCGGTAAGCGGCGCCGTTGGCGCAATCGATGACGACGCGCAAGCCTTCGAGCGACAGGTTGCGCGGCATGGTGCGCTTGGCAAATTCGATGTAGCGGTCGTGCACGCCGTCGATGCGCTTGGCGCGGCCGAGATCGGCGCTCTTGGCCAGGCGCTTGGTCATATCGGCGTCGATCAGCTCCTCGATCTTGTGCTCGACGTCGTCGGACAGCTTATAGCCGTCAGGCCCGAACAGCTTGATACCGTTGTCGTCGAATGGATTGTGCGACGCCGAGATCATGACACCGAGGTCGGCGCGCATCGAGCGCGTCAGCATGGCGACGGCCGGCGTGGGCATCGGCCCAAGCAGCAGCACATCCATGCCGACGGAGGTGAAGCCGGCGACCAAGGCGGTCTCGATCATGTAGCCGGAGAGCCGAGTGTCCTTGCCGATAACGACGCGATGGCGATGCTCGCCCCGGCGGAACACAAGACCAGCCGATTGGCCGACTTTGAGCGCCAATTCCGGCGTGATCACGCCGTTGGCGCGGCCGCGAATCCCGTCGGTACCGAAATACTCACGAACCATATTGAGAGACCCCACCGCCTGCATTGGATGGCGATATTAACCCGTTCCCGGTCGCGACCGCTTCAAAAAATGTGGGGTAATCTTACCAATCCGGGGAACCGCTTATTTACGATAAGTGACTGCCAAATCAAACAGATACGCCATCGACAAAGCCACTCAGCGCCTTTGCAGCTCGTTTTTTTCGTGCACATTGGCCGGGGGCTGAACGATCGATACCGGATCGGAACCGGGAAAAGTCTCTTCCAGAGCTACATCGAGGGCGTCATCGAGATGCTCTCGGCGCTGCTCGTCGCGCTTCTGCTTGTCGTCGCGAGAAAGGCCGCCAGGCCGCGATTTGGCGTCCGCGTGCAGCGATCGGTTCTTGCCCAATTCGTCCATGGCCCACGCCTCCTCCAGGATGACGGCGGCCAAACCGGCCGCCTGAGTGACAACGGGTTGGGCCCAGGACTGTTCCTGGCGGGACAAGGACGGCGGCCTGCTTTGTGTTATCAATTTCCGGCTGCAATGCCGGGAAACGCCATGACCAACTTGACCAAAACCATGACCTGCATCGAGGATTTGCGGCGGACTTATCACCGCAAAGTACCGCGCGCCTTCGTCGATTATTGCGAGTCGGGTTCCTATGCCGAGGAAACGTTGCGCGCCAACCGCGCCGATCTCGAACGCATCAAGCTGCGTCAACGCATCTTGAACGACGTCGCCGGCCGAAGCACCAAAACCACGATCCTGGGTGAGCCGGCGGCACTGCCGCTGGTGCTGGCGCCGGTCGGGCTGACTGGCATGCAGCACAGCGACGGCGAGATATTGGCCTGCCGCGCGGCGCAGCAGGCCGGGATTCCATACACGCTGTCGACGATGTCGATCTGCTCGATCGAGGACGTGGCCGCCGCCGTCGACAAGCCATTCTGGTTTCAGCTCTATGTGATGAAGGATCGCGACTATATTCGTTCGCTGATCGAGCGCGCGGCGGCGGCGAAGTGCAGCGCGTTGGTTCTCACCGTCGACCTCCAGGTCATCGGTCAGCGCCACAATGATATCAGAAACGGCATGAGCGTGCCGCCCCAGATACGCATCAAGAATTTGCTCGATATCGCCACCAAGCCGGCCTGGGCGCTGGGCATCGCCCGCGGCAAGCGCAAGACCTTCGGTAATATCGCCGGACACTATCCCGGCATGTCGAATGTGACTGTGCTGTCGAAATGGATCGCCGATCAATTCGATGCGTCGCTGAACTGGAAGGATGTCGAGTGGGTCAAAAGCCTGTGGCCGGGCAAGTTGATCCTTAAGGGCATCCTCGATGTCGAGGACGCCCGCATCGCCGCGAAGGCCGGCGCGGCGGCTCTGGTCGTGTCCAATCACGGCGGCCGCCAGCTCGATGGCGCGCCGTCGTCGATATCGGCGCTGCCGGCGATTGCCGACGCCGTCGGCTCAGACATCGAAGTGATGTTCGACGGCGGCATCCGCTCCGGCCAGGACCTGATGCGGGCGCTGGCACTCGGCGCCCGCGCCTGCATGAGCGGCCGCGCCTATATTTACGGGCTCGGCGCCGGCGGGCAGGCCGGTGTGGCGCGCGCGATCGAGATCATCCGCAACGAGCTCGATATCACCATGGCGCTGACCGGCATCAACAGCATTACCGAGATCGACCGCCGTGTGATCGCCCAGATGCGAGGCACGGGAGCCGTTTGAGGGGATTAACCGGCCGTCAACCGTGTTTGGTGACCAGCCGTCAACCTTATGAACTTATGAACGCGCTTTATCGAACTATTTGGCGATTGCCGCGTTCTTGAAGCGGATGGGGCGGGGCGCTTTCCTGCGCGGCAGTGGAATCCTCGCCGAAACGGCCGGAAGTTCGGCCGCCAGGAGGAGAGCTATGCGCAAGATTCTTATGGCTGCAGCGATCGTTTCCGTCACGGCTTTCTCGGTGCCGAGCGCGCACGCCGATATGGTCGGCGCCGCGGCAGGCGCGGGTACCGGGCTTCTGATCGCCGGGCCGCCCGGCGCGGTCGTCGGTGGCGTCGTCGGCGCCGTTTGGGGCAAGCCGTTCTGGGGCCCCTCGATCAGCAGGGGTCATTGCTGGACCGACAACAGTTTCCACCGTCATTGCGATCGACATTGGCATTAAGGGCATTAAGCGCGTCATTCCGGGACGCAAGCCGACGGGTCGGGCCTTTGGGCCGGCCCCGCCCGCGGGCCCGTAATCCCTGGCTTAACTCCGCGCATCCGCCTTCGCGCCTTGGCGGACTGACACCCGCCGCAGATCGTCCAGCAAGCGAAGGCGGGCCGTGCGGCTTCGGAATGACAACTTACTCTTCCTTGTACCCGTAAGCCTGCGCATTGCCGGTGGCGCCGTAATATTTGTAGGGCAGAAACTTTCCCGACATCGAGATTTTGACGCGGTCGCCTTTCGGGTCAGCTTGGCGTTCCAGCCCGAGATCGAAGTCGATTGCCGACATGATGCCATCGCCGAATTCTTCCTCGATCAGCACCTTCAAGGCCGGCCCATTGACCATCACCAGCTCGTAAAAGCGATAGATCAGCGGGTCGGTTGGTGGCATCGCCGAGCCGCGGTTTGGCACTTCGTTAAGCAGCGCCTGCTCGATCTTGTCGAGGCCGAACAGCTCGGCGGCTTTGGCGGCCTGCGGCTTGGTCAGCTTCATCTGGCCAAGGATGGCGCCGGTGATCAGCACAGGCGACATGCCACCGATCTCGCCGCAGATATGTTTCCAGCTCCAGCCCTTCTCGCGCTTGATGTCGAGGAGCTTCTCGGTGAGTTCGGCTCGCGTCATGGAC
>DATAWA010000131.1:0-3588 GCA_036267435.1 Xanthobacteraceae bacterium
CCCGGTCACCGGCCAACCCGACTTCGCCACGCTGGTCATCGACTACGTGCCGAAGGTCTGGCTTGTGGAGTCCAAATCGCTCAAGCTTTATCTCAACAGCTTCCGCAATCACGGCGCGTTCCACGAGGAATGCACCGTAACGATCGGCAAGAAGCTTGTCGGCGTCCTCAAGCCGAGATGGCTGCGCATCGGCGGCTATTTCCATCCGCGCGGCGGCATGCCGATCGACGTATTCTGGCAGGCCGGCAAGCTTCCGGCGGGCGTCTGGGCGCCGGATCAGGGCGTCGGGACCTACAAGGCGCGCGGATAGCCTTGCAGGGTGGCAAGGAGCGCGTTGACCTCTTGCCCCGGATCGGCCGCGCGCATCACTCCACCCATTACCGCGACCCCGGCGCAGCCTGCAGCGATCACTTCGCCAACGCGAGCGGTGTTTATACCGCCGATGGCGAGCAGCGGCACCCGCGCTGAGCGCGCGATGGCGGCAAGGCCCTTGCGGCCGATCTCGGGCCCGTAACCGGGCTTGCTCGGCGTCTCGAAGGCCGGTCCCGCCAGCGCATAATCGATGACGCGCGGATCGATGGCTTCGGCTTCGGTCACGGTGTGGATCGAAACTCCAATCAGCCTTTGCGTACCCAGCCGCGCCCGCGCCGCGGCGGCGTCCAGGAACAACAGCGAGGCGCGTCCGGTCACCCCGGCGGTGGTAAGGATTTCCTCGCGGCTGACTTCCTTTTCGCCGCTGAGCGAAATCGCGGCGATGCGAAAGCCTACCGCGCTGGCGGCGACGTCGCGCGCGTTCTTGACCCAATCCATCACGGCGGGAACGTGCTCGCCGGCTACGGCGCCGTAAGCGAGCGCACCGGCAATGAGTAGGACCGATCCGGCAATGCCGGTGCCGCGCGGCAGCTGCGCGGCCCTGGCGGCCCAGCGCGCGGTCAAGCGGCGATAGCGGAAGATGATCGCGAAGCGGTCTTCACTACGGCTGAGCTGATCGGCAGGCGCGCGCGCGCGGGCCGGCTCGTCATGCGGCGCGCCGACCTGCCTTGCAGCTGATTGCCTCGACCGCTTCAGCGGTTGGTCGAGGCGTCCTCCACCATCCATTGGACCAGCTCATCGAACGTGATGCCCGCGTAGGCGGCAAGCTCGGGTACGAGCGAGGTCTCGGTCATCCCCGGTTGTGTATTGACCTCAAGACAGATCAGCTTTCCCGTCCCCCGATCGTCATAGCGAAAGTCTGCCCGGCTCACGCCGCGACAGCCGAGTGCGCTATGGGCAGCAAGGCTCAATCTGCGGACTTCCTGGTAAACATTCGGTAAAATTGGCGCCGGGAGCAGGTGTTTAGAGCCGCCGGTCACGTATTTGGCCTCGTAGTCGTAAAATCGGGTGGTGGGGACGATTTCAATGACGTCGAGTGCCCGGTCGCCCACAACGGCGCAGGTCAGTTCCTTACCGGGGATGTAGCGCTCGACCATGACCATGTCGCCGAAGGCCCAATCGTCGCGATAAAGCTCCTGTGGCGGATGCGGGTGCTGTTCGGTGACGATGAAGACCCCGACGCTGGAGCCTTCGGCCACCGGTTTGACGACATAGGGGGGCGCCATGGCATGGGCTTTGGCGGCTTCGAACCGCGAAACCACCCGATCCTCGGCGACCGGCACCTCGGCGGCGCGAAACAGCGCTTTGGCGTAGTGTTTTTGCATTGCCAAGGCCGAGGCGAGCACCCCGGAATGGCTGTAGGGGATGCCCAGTATCTCCAGGAGGCCTTGCAGCGTGCCGTCCTCACCCGGACGGCCGTGGAGCACGTTGAGGGCGGCGTCCGGCTTGGCGGCGGCGAGCACCGCGGCAATGTCGCGGCCGACATCGATCGGGGTGACCCGGTAACCGCGCCGGGTGAGCGCGTCGGCGCAGGCGTTGCCCGACCGCAGCGAGACCTCGCGTTCGGCCGACCAGCCCCCCATGAGGACGGCGATATGCTTGACCATGCTCAGCCGGTGCCGCTGATTCGCATGGCTCAGCAATAGAATCGACTATTGGCGAAAAATCGAGAGTCTCCGTGGCTAATTCGACCAAAATCCGACATCCGGGCGGCATCAGGATCGTGATTTTTCACACGGCGGCCCTTTGACCACGATCCGAGCACGGTCATGAGGGTTTGGCGAAATGCGGGGACGTAGCGTGGCGCTATGGCTTGGAATCAGGTCGAAGCCTGATCTTTTTGATCATAATCAGGTTTGGAGCGCGACGACGTATACTGTTTTCAGCGACAGTTTGGCCAATCGTTCATCGTTGGACCGGGCTCATGCGTTTGCTCTTACCTCCCCCACAATTCCAATCCTCTTTATTTCCCATTCCAATTCGATCCCTGACGTGTCTTTCACCCGCTGCCGCACGGTTTCGCCGAGCGTCTCGATGTCGGCGGCACTGGCGTTGCCGGTATTGATCAGAAAATTGCAATGCATTTCCGACACCTGCGCACCGCCCTGGCGCAGGCCGCGGCAGCCGGCGGCTTCGATGAGCTGCCAGGCTTTGCGCTCCGGCGGATTCTTGAAGGTCGAGCCGCCGGTGCGACTCTTGATCGGCTGCGTCGCCCCGCGGGACTCGGTGATCTTGTCCATCTCGGCGGCGATGGCTGCCTGATCGCCGCGGGTGCCGGCGAACGCCGCTTGGGTGAAGATGAAATCGTCCGGCACGCCGCAGTGCCGGTAGCTGTAGTGCATGTCGGCATTGCTCAAGACATGAATGCGGCCGCGCCGGTCGACGGCGCGCGCGTCGACGAGCGCGTCTTTGGTTTCCCGGCCATAGGCGCCGCCGTTCATGCGCAGCGCGCCGCCGATGCCGCCCGGAATGCCGCGCAGAAACGACAGTCCGGCGATGCCGGCTTCGGCCGCGGCGCGCGCGACCTTGACGTCGGGCACCGCGGCGCCGGCAGTGAGCCTCGTTTCCTCGATCGCAGTATCGCCGAAGCCACGGCCCAATCTGATGACGGCGCCGGGCACGCCGCCGTCGCGCACGATCAGGTTGGAGCCCAGCCCGACGACCGTGACGGCGATATCGGCCGGGAGATTCTGCAGAAAATACGACAGATCGCTTTCGCCCTCAGGCATGAACAAAAGCTGCGCCGGACCGCCGACGCGAAACCAGGTCAGCTCAGCGAGCGGTTGGTTCGCCAAGAGCCGCCCGCGCAAATCCGGCGCCGCTTCTCTTACGACCGCCGCAAGATTGGGGAACGGCATCAGCCGCCTCCGGACGTCGCCGCCAGTTCGCCCGGCAGCGCATAGGCCCACTGCGTAATCGAGCCGGCGCCGAGGCAGGCGACATAATCGCCTGGCTGACCCAAGGCTGCGATCAGCGACGCGAGCTTTTCCGGACCTTCAAGCGCGACCACGTGCCGATGGCCATGGGTGCGCAGGCCCGCCACCAGCGCGTCGCGGTCGACACCCGGAATCGGCGCCTCGCCGGCCGCATAGACATTGGCGACAATCACCACGTCGGCATCGTTGAAGCAGGTGCAGAACTGCTCGAACAAGGCCGCCAGCCGCGTATAGCGATGCGGCTGCACCACGGCGATGACCTGTCCTTTGGTCGATTCGC
>DATAWA010000132.1:0-1985 GCA_036267435.1 Xanthobacteraceae bacterium
TTTTCAACAGTGTATAGTTCTCGTCGGTTCGGGAAGCTTCCCGTAAGCTTCCCAAAACGCGCGGCTGGCAAAATGCTTCATAGCTCCCGGGCGCGGCCCTTGCGGAAATCGTCAGTCGCCTGATCGGCGAACTCGTCGAGCTTACCGGCCCTGGCGTCGCGCTCGATCCTCTCATCGAAACGCGCGCCATCGAACGCCTCGAACCAGGCGCGAAATTCCGCAAGCTGTTCTGGCGGTAGCTTGGCGACGGCGCTTTCGAGGTCTTCGATGGTCATGACTGCAATATAAAGCCGCGCTGTACGTCTGCAAAGCGAAGCCCGCACGAATGCGCGAAATTTCCAAAACGCGTGGGCACGGCGCTTCGCGATGACGGCTCACGCCGCCTTCTTGCCCTTCTCCGCAATCCCCGCCAGCGCCCGCAAAATATCCGTGGCGCCCTTGATGCGCGCCTTCGGCGTCTCCCATTCATCGAAGAACACCACCTTCATGTCGGGGCGCACCCGCGCGCCGACCGGATGCTTGGCGATGTATGAGATCAGCCCCTCCGGATTGGCGAAGATATTGTCGCGGAACGACAGCACGGCGCCTTTCGGCCCGACGTCGATCTTCTCGACATTGGCGCGCCGGCACAGCGTCTTGATGGCGACGATCTGGAGGAGATACTCGACCTCCTCCGGCAATGGACCGAAGCGGTCGACCAGCTCCGCGGCAAAACCGTCGATATCGCGGTCGTCCTCGATCTCGGCCAGACGCCGGTAGAGTCCGAGCCGCACCGGCAGGTCGGTAACGTATTCCTCCGGAATGAGCACCGGCGTGCCGATGGTGATTTGCGGCGACCATTTGTCGGCCGTGGGCGCGGTGATGCCGGCCTTCATCGAGATCACTGCCTCTTCCAGCATCTGCTGATAAAGCTCGTAGCCGACTTCCTTGATGTGGCCGGACTGCTCGTCGCCGAGAAGATTGCCGGCGCCGCGGATGTCGAGATCGTGGGAGGCGAGCTGGAAGCCGGCGCCGAGCGTATCGAGCGATTGCAGCACTTTGAGCCGGCGCTCGGCCTGCGGCGTGATCTTGCGTTTGGCCGGCAGCGTCAAAAGCGCATAGGCGCGCAGCTTCGAGCGGCCGACGCGGCCGCGCAGCTGATAGATCTGCGACAAGCCGAACATGTCGGCGCGATGCACGATCAGCGTGTTCGCGGTCGGAATGTCGAGGCCCGACTCGATGATGGTGGTGGACAACAGAATATCGAACTTGCCGTCGTAGAACGCCGCCATGATGTCTTCAAGCACGGTCGGCGGCATCTGGCCGTGGGCGACGGCGACGCGCACCTCGGGCACGGTCTTGTCGAGAAACTCCTTGGCGCCGGCGAGGTCCTCGATGCGAGGGCAGACATAGAACGCCTGCCCGCCGCGATAGCGCTCGCGCAGCAGCGCCTCGCGCACCGTGACCGGATCGAACGGTGTTACGAACGTGCGCACCGCCAGCCGATCGACCGGCGGCGTGGCGATGATCGACATTTCGCGCACGCCGCTCAATGCCAGTTGCAGCGTGCGCGGGATCGGCGTCGCGGTCAGCGTCAGCACATGGACTTCGGCCTTGAGCTGCTTGAGCTTTTCTTTATGGCCGACGCCGAAATGCTGCTCTTCGTCGACCACGATCAGGCCGAGGTCCTTGAACGTAACCGATTTGCCGAGGAGCGCGTGCGTGCCGATGACGATATCGACCGAGCCATCGGCGAGGCCTTTTTTGACCGCGGCCAGCTCCTTCGCCGGCACCAGTCGCGACGCGTGCCCGACATGAACCGGATAATCCTTCAACCGTTCCGAGAAGGTCTTGAAATGCTGGCGCGACAGCAGCGTCGTCGGCACCACCACGGCGACCTGCTTGCCGTTCATGGCCGCGATGAAGGCGGCGCGCAGCGCCACCTCCGTCTTGCCGAAGCCGACATCGCCGCAGATGAGGCGATCCATCGGCCGGCCCGAGCCGAG
>DATAWA010000133.1:0-10869 GCA_036267435.1 Xanthobacteraceae bacterium
GGTTCAAAGCGGCCCGCCTGTTGGGGAGGAATTCGCGTGCAAGAATTGGGTATTCGCAACGGCGCCTATGGCGCCGACAAATTCGGTTTCAAAGATCTGGCCGAAGTCCGCTGGAACCTGACCGAACCGGCGCTCTACGAAAACGCAATCCAGGGCCACGAGGCCACCATCGTCGAAGGCGGCGCGCTCTGCGCCGAGACCGGTCATCACACCGGCCGCTCGCCCAAGGATAAGCACACGGTCGTCGACGATCTCACGCGCGACAGCGTGTGGTGGGACGGCAACCGCAAAATGTCGAAAGAGAATTTCGACACGCTGCTGGCCGACTTCATCGCGCACGCCAAGGGCAAGAAACTGTTCGCGCAGGATCTCTACGGCGGCGCCGATACGAAATACCGCATCAAGGCCCGCGTGTTCACGGAACTCGCCTGGCATTCGCTGTTCATCCGTCAATTGCTGCTGCGCCCAGAGCGCGCGGAACTCGCCGGCTTCGTCCCCGACCTCACTATCGTCGATATGCCGACCTTCAAGCCGGACGCCAAGCGTCATGGCGGACGCGAAGGCTCCGATACGATGGTGGCGATCGATTTCACCCGCAAGATTGTTCTGATCTGCGGGTCTTCTTATGCCGGCGAAATGAAGAAGTCGGTGTTCACGACCTTGAATTTCTATTTGCCGGCGCAAGGCGTGATGCCGATGCACTGCTCCGCCAATGTCGGCGACGACGACGACGTGGCGCTGTTCTTCGGCCTGTCCGGCACCGGCAAGACCACGCTGTCCGCCGATCCGAAGCGCACGCTGATCGGCGACGACGAGCACGGCTGGTCGCCCGAGGGCGTCTTCAATTTCGAGGGCGGCTGTTACGCCAAGACCATCAAGCTCTCGGCCGAAGCCGAGCCTGAAATTTACGCCGCCACCAACCGCTTTGGCGCCGTGCTGGAAAACGTCACCTTCGATCCGCTGACGCGCGTTCCGGACTACGACAGCGACAAGAAAACCGAGAACACGCGCTCGGCCTATCCGGTCGAGTTCATGCCGCTGGCGTCGAAAACCGGGCGGGCCGGACAACCGAGGAACATCGTCTTCCTCACCGCCGACGCTTTCGGCGTCATGCCGCCGATCGCCAAGCTCACGCCGGCGCAGGCGATGTATCACTTCCTGTCGGGCTATACCGCCAAGGTCGCCGGCACCGAAAAAGGCCTGGTCGGCGTCGAGCCCGAATTCTCCACCTGTTTCGCCGCTCCGTTCCTGCCGCGCCCGCCCGCCGAATATGGACGGCTGCTGCGCGACTTGATCAAAAAGCACAATGTCGATTGCTGGCTGGTCAATTCCGGCTGGACCGGCGGCATCTACGGCGTTGGCCGCCGCATGCCGATCAAGGTCACGCGCGCGCTCGTCACCGGCGCCCTCGACGGCTCGCTGAAAAACGCCAGCTACCGCACCGATCCCTATTTCGGTTTCGCGGTGCCGACCTCGGTGCCGGGTATCGAGCCGCACATTCTCTATCCGCAGAAGACCTGGCAGGACAAAAAGGCGTTCGACGAAACCGCGCGCAAGCTCGTCGGCATGTTCCAGAAGAACTTCACCAAATACGAAAGCGCCGTCGACGCCGAAGTCCGCGCCGCCGCCCCGGAAGTACGGCTCGCGGCGGAGTGACGGGCTCAAGCATTCCAGGGATTGAGAACGGGAACGCCGGCGCCGGCAATGTCGCGCTCGTTGCGCGTCACCAATGTCATGCCGCGCAACAACGCAGTTGCCGCGAGCAGGCCATCGACGATTGGAAAGACGCGTGTTGCGGCGAGACGCCCCCATGCCTCGGCAATATCGGCATCGACAGCGATCATCCTGTCCGCATAGTGTAATCGCATCTGATCAAGCCACCGGTAATAGACCGCCGCCTGCGCGCGATCGCGCGCGGCGCATTGCGCGGCGCCTTTGGCAATTTCGCCGAGGGTCAAAACACTGATGCGGAGTGCCGCCGGGTCGGTGCGTCTGATCCACGACAATACCCGTGCGTCAGGCCGCTTACGGCGCAGCTCGGAAATCACGTTGATATCAAGCAGGAAAGTCACAGATCGATGTCCCGCCCGGTATCCTTTGAACGGTCATTGATCACAGCGATCGTTTCGTCGTCCCATTTGGGGGCGGCCAATAGAAATTCGACGAGGCTGGGGCGCGCCGCATTCAGGTTTCGATACTCCTCGACCGAGAGTACGACCGCCGTATCTGCACCGCGATACGTCACGATCTGCGGACCTTCGGATGCCGCCCGCTTCACGACTTCCGCAAATTTCGCCTTCGCCTCCTGCATCTGCCACTTGCGCATAGCGTCATCCTGACCGGTCAGTCCGGTCAGATATTAGGCCGTTGCCGATGTGTTTTCAAGCCGGCAAGTTCGCGCCGACAAGTCTGGTATTACCAGTATGACCCCACGCCTGTTAGCGTCTCAGTTTGCAAACTGAGACGCTACCCTCGCCCTCTCTGAATTCACGGACGCGCACCCGATGCAAACTCTTCTCCTCGGCCGTAATGGCCCGCAGGTCTCCGCCTTTGGGCTCGGCTGCATGGGCATGTCGGGCATCTACGGGCCGGCCGACGATGCCGAGTCCGTCGCCACCATCCATGCCGCGCTCGAGGCCGGCATCACGGCAATCGACACCGGCGACTTCTACGGCATGGGCCACAATGAAATGCTGATCCGCGACGCGCTCAAGGGCGGCAAGCGCGAGCGCGCCTTCATCATGGTCAAATGCGGATCGATGCGCAGCCCCGACGGCAAGATCATCGGCGACGATGCCCGGCCGCAAGCGCTCAAGAATTTCCTCAGCTATTCGCTGCGAAGGCTCAACACCGATTACGTCGACCTCTATCAGCCGTCGCGGGTCGATCCGCATGTGCCGATCGAAGACACGGTTGGCGCCATCGCCGACATGGTCAAGGCCGGCTATGTCCGGCATATCGGCCTGTCGGAAGCTTCGGCCAAGACCATCCGGCAGGCGGCGGCGGTACATCCGATCGCGGCGCTGCAGATCGAATATTCGCTGTTTTCCCGCGGCATCGAGCGCGACATTTTGCCCACGCTGCGCGAGCTCGGCATGGCGCTGGTCGCCTACGGCGTGCTCTCCAGCGGACTGATCAGCGACCGCGCGCAAGCCGCGCGGACCGCGCCGAGCGAGCTGCGCACCCGGCGGCCGCGGTTCTTCGCCGAGAATTTCGCCAAGAATTTCGGCCTCGTCGAAGCCTTGAGCAAAATCGCCCGCGACAAGGGCATCTCGACGCAAGCGCTGGCGTTTGCCTGGGTCAAGTCGCGCGGCGACGACGTGTTTCCGCTGATCGGCGCGCGGCGGCGCGATCAATTGGCCGAGGCGCTGCGCGCCGCCGACCTGAATCTGTCGGCGGACGACCTCGCCCGCATCGAGGCGGCGGCGCCGGCCGATGCGGTCGCCGGCACCCGCTACATGCCGGCGGTGATGGCGCATATGGACAGCGAGGCCTGACGGGCGCGGGTGGAAACCGACCGCGCGGCGAGTTCGCAAAACGCCGACCATAACAAAGGCCCATTTGCAGGTTGCTCTTCGCCCCGGGCGCGCTTTTTCTTTGTCACGGGTCTGTGCCATAGTTGCGCAGGTAACCCATGACCGGCGACCTATGACCGGCGACCTATGACCGGCGCTTGATTTTGACCTGATGGCCAGAGAAGTCGACCCGCTCAAACTGTCCTCGCCGCATGTCTTCCTGGTCCGGATGCTGCTGTTCTTCGTGGCGTTCGGGGCGATCGTGTTCGTGCTGCAGAAGCAGATCCAGGTCGCGTTCATGGCCAACCCGTGGCTGAACGCCTTGATCATCCTGGTGCTTGCCGTCGGCGTCGTCTTGACGCTGCGCCAGGTGGTGCGGCTCTATCCCGAGATCGCCTGGGTGAACGGGTTCCGGCTCAACGACCCGCGCCACGCCCAGCGCACCCCGGTGCTGTTGGCGCCGATGGCCGCCATTTTGCGAAGCCGCATGGGCCGCATGGCGATCTCGGCACAGATGATGCGCGGCATTCTCGATTCGATCGCCATGCGTCTCGATGAAGCGCGCGACATTTCGCGCTACATGACCGGGCTGCTGGTGTTCCTCGGACTCCTCGGTACGTTCTGGGGCCTGATCGCGACGGTGGGTTCGGTCGGCGGCGTGATCCAGGGACTGAAAGCAACCGGCGACGCCGCCTCGATGTTCGATTCACTGCGCCAGGGCCTGGCCGCGCCGCTGTCCGGCATGGGGATTTCGTTCTCATCGTCGCTGTTCGGTCTAGCCGGCTCGCTGGTGCTCGGTTTTCTCGACCTGCAATCGAGCCAGGCGCAGAACCGCTTCTATACCGAACTGGAGGACTGGCTCTCGACCACGGTCTACGACTACGGCGCCGAGCCGGCCGGGGCGGGCGGCGATCCCGGCGAAATGCGCGGCGCCATCGAACGGCTGCGCGCCGCCGTCACCGAAGCCGGCGGCAGCAAAGCCGCCTCCGCCGCCATGGCCAATCTGGCCGAAGCGATCCAGGGCCTGGTGCAGCATATGCGGGTCGAGCAGCAGACCATCCGCAGTTGGGTCGACGGCCAGGCCGAGCAGCAAAGCGAGATCAAGCGGCTGTTGGAGATCATCGCGCGCGAAGACGTCAGATCTTAAGCGCGCTTCCGCGGCTAGGCGAACAGGGCCGATCGCGTAGAGACCGACCGAGTAGAGGCCGGATCGAGTAGAGATAATGGCGCTTGCACGGACACGCCGCCGCGGCGAAAGCGGCATGAACTACTGGCCGGGCTTCGTCGACGCCCTGTCGACGCTGATTCTGAGCATCATTTTTCTGCTCAGCATCTTTGTCGTGGTGCAGTTCTATCTGCAGCAGGAAGTTCAGGGTCAGGACTCGGCGCTGAAGAAATTGGATGCGCAAGTCGGCCAGCTGTCCGATCTGTTGTCGATGGAGAAAGGCAGCAACGCCGATCTGCAGAAGCAGCTTGCCGGGCTGCAGGCGACGCTTGCGACCACGCAGGGTGCTCTCACGACGGCGCAGACTGCGCTCGCCACGACGCAGAGCGATCGCGACAAGTATAAAGGCCTAGCAGCGGCAGCGGCCGCCGACGCCGCGACGGCAGCAACCGACCGCGACAAATTCAAGGGGCTTTACGAGAACGCCCAAGCCGCCACCGCGGCGGCGCAAAGCCAGCTCGGCGCGCTTTCCAGCCAGCTCACCGGCGAAAAGGATATTTCGGCAAAGGCGCTGGCCGAGGTCGACACGCTCAACCAGCAGGTCGCCGCGCTGCGCACGCAGCTCGCGGCGCTCAATAGCGCGCTCGGCGTCTCGGAAAAGAAGGACCAGGACTCGCAGCAGCGCATCGCCGATCTCGGCCAGAAGCTCAACCTCGCGCTCGCCAAGGACGTCCAGGAGCTGTCGGCCTATCGTTCCGACTTTTTCGGCAAGCTGCGGCAAATTCTCGGCGACCGGCCCGACATCCGCATCGTCGGCGACCGCTTTGTGCTGCAGTCGGAGATCTTCTTCGACAGCGGCAGCGCCAATCTCAAACCGGAGGGCAGCGCCGAGCTCGACAAGGTCGCCACAGCCGTCGTTGCGCTGGAAAGTCAGATTCCCGCCGACATCCCGTGGGTGCTCCGGGTCGACGGTCACACCGACGTGCGGCCGGTGCTGGGACAATTCAAGTCCAACTGGGATCTGTCGGCGGCGCGCGCCATTGCCGTGGTGAAATATCTGGTCGCCAAGGGCGTGCAACCCAATCGCCTGGTGGCCGCCGGCTTCGGCGAATTCCAGCCGATTGATACCGCCACGACCGAAGACGCCTTCCGGCGCAATCGGCGGATCGAATTCAAGCTCACCGAGCGCTGATCGCTGTCTGGCTTCGGCTTTAGCTAGCGCACCAGCACATTGGTGAATTGCCAGGGATCGCGCTTGTCGATGTCTTCGGCAAACAGCCCCGGCCGATCCACGAGCGGCGTCCAATCGGTATAGGCGCCGATCACCGGCCCGAGATACGGCATCTGCACCTCGAGACAGCGGCGGAAATCCATCTCGTCGGCTTCGACAATGCCGGCCTGCGGATTTTCGAGCGCCCACACCATGCCGGCCAGCACCGCGGATGTGACCTGCAGCCCGGTGGCGTTCTGATAGGGCGCGATCTCGCGCGTTTCGTCGATCGAAAGCTGCGACCCGTACCAGTAGGCATTTTTCTTGTGGCCGTAGACGAGAACGCCGAGTTCGTCGATGCCGTCGGCGATCTCGTGTTCGTCGAGAATGTGAATGGCCGGCTGCCGTTTACCGGCCTGGCCGAACAGCTCGTGCAGCGACAGCACCGCGTCGTTGCACGGATGGTAGGCATAGTGGCAGGTCGGCCGATAGGTCACTTTGCGGCCCGCCCGCAACGTGAAGAAGTCGGCAATCGAGATCGATTCGTTGTGCGTGACCAGAAAGCCGTATTGCGCCTTGGCCGTCGGCGTCCATGAGCGCACGCGGGTATTGGCGCCGGGCTGGGTCAGATAGATCGCCGCCTGGCAGCCGATTTTGTGCTTGAAGCCGTTTTTCGGCAGCTTCTTCTCGTGGGTGCCCCAGCCGAGCTCGGCCGGCTGCATGCCTTCGGACAGGAAGCCTTCGACCGACCAGGTATTGACGAAGACCTCGATGGGCTTCGGCTTGATGGCGCGCTGAGTGTCGCGCTCGGCGATGTGGATGCCCTTGACGCCGAGCTTTTTCGCCAGCCTGCCCCACTGCTCGCGGGTCTTCGGCTCCTTGAATTTCAGCTTGAGATCGCCGGCGATGTTGAGGAGCGCCTGTTTGACGAACCACGACACCATGCCCGGATTGGCGCCGCAGCACGACACCGCAGTGGGACCGCCGGGGTTTTTGCGCCGCGCCGCCAGCACCGTCTCGCGCAAGGCGTAATTCGAGCGCTGTTCGGGGCCGAGCTTGCTGTCGAAATAGAACCCCGCCCAGGGCTCGACCACGGTGTCGATGTAAAGCACGCCGATCTCGCGGCAGAATTCCATGATCTCGACCGACGAGGTGTCGACCGAGAGATTGACGCAAAAACCCTGACCGCCGCCTTCGGTGAGCAACGGGCCCAACAGCTTGCGGTAATTGTCGCGGGTGACGGCCTGGTGGATGAAGCGAATGCCGCGCTCGTCCAAGAGCTTGCGGTCCTTGTCCTCGGGATCGATGACGACGAAGCGGGATTTGTCATAATCGAAATGGCGCTCGATCAAAGGCAGCGTGCCTTTGCCGATCGAGCCAAATCCGATCATCACGACCGGGCCGGTGATACGGCCGTGCTTGAGCCATTGCGCCATCGTCGAAGCCTCCAACAATAGGACGGTGATATCTGTGGGTAGAGCATGATCCGGAAAAGTGGATACCGGTTTTCCGAAAAGATCATGCGCCAGCAACCATCCAGAACGGAAGAGACGCCGCGGATTTGTCCCCGGCGTCCCCGCTCTTAAGCTGCGCGCAGGCGGCGAACGCGCGCCCGCTCGGCGCGCCGATCTTCGGCCACGAGCGCGGCGAGGTCCGGCGCAGGCGCTACTCGCCCGGCGGCCCCGATCAGACCGCGCGCGCCATCGAGCGCGCCGGGCTTGAGCTCGAGCGCCAGCAAGCGATGCGGCTCGAACGCGCCGGGCATCCACAGCCCGCCGGTCTTGGCGTCGGAAAAGCCGAACCGCGCGTAATAGGCGGCATCGCCGACCAGAATGATGGCGCCGTGGCCGGCGAGCCGCGCCCGCGCGACGGCACGCTGCATCAAGCGCGTGCCGATGCCGCGATCGCGATGGCCGGGATGAACCGCGAGCGGGCCGAGCAAAAGTGCGGTGCAGGCCGGACCGGCGCTGATATTCCACAGCCGGACCGTGCCGACGAAGCGGCCGTGGTCGGTCGCAAGCAGCGACAGCCCGTCGGCCGGCAGCCGTCCGTCGCGCAGCCGCTGTGAGGCTTTAGCGAAGCGCGCCACCCCATAGGCCTCGTCGAGCAAGGCCTTGCGGGCTTCGCTATCGGCGAATTTTTCTTCCCGGATGGTCACCATGATCCGCTCCAGTGAGGCTTGGTGCTCCGGCGCCCGCCCGTTCCGCCCCCGCGTGCGGAGGAGGGTCAGGGCGGGAGCCGGAGCAAGAGTGCTCAGATGTGGAAGGTCCGCAGCGGCGCGAAACCGTTGAAGGCCACGCTTGCGTAGGTCGCGGTATAGGCGCCGGTGCCCTCGATCAGCACCCGGTCGCCGATTTCGAGGCTGACCGGAAGCATGTAGGGCACCTTCTCGTACAGCACGTCGGCCGAATCGCAGGTCGGACCGGCGAGCACGCAAGGCGCCATGGTGTCACCGTCCCGCGGCGTGCGGATCGGGTAGCGAATCGACTCGTCCATCGTCTCGGCGAGGCCGCCGAACTTGCCGATGTCGAGATAGACCCAGCGCACCTCGTCCTCCTCGCTCTTCTTGGCGACGAGGACGACTTCGGCTTCGATCACGCCGGCATTACCGACCATGCCGCGGCCCGGCTCGATGATGGTCTCCGGGATGCGGTTGCCGAAGTGTTTGCGCAGCGACTTGAAGATCGCCGAGCCGTAGGCCTTCACCGACGGCACGTTCCTCAGGTATTTGGTCGGAAACCCCCCGCCCAAATTGACCATCGCCAGATTGATGCCGCGCTCGCCGCAGTCCTTGAACACGGCCGCCGCCGAAGCGAGCGTCCGGTCCCAGGCGTGCTGGTTGCGCTGCTGCGAGCCGACATGGAACGACACGCCATGCGGCTCCAGCCCGAGCTTGAACGCATGCTCGAGTACCTCGACGGCCATCGCCGGCTCGCAGCCGAACTTGCGCGACAGCGGCCACTCCGCCCCGACGCAGTCGGAGAGGATGCGGCAGAAGACGCGTGAGCCGGGCGCGGCGCGGCCGACCTTCTCCACCTCGGCCTTGCAGTCGACCGCGAACAGCCGGACCCCGAGCGCGAAGGCGCGGGCGATGTCCCGCTCCTTCTTAATCGTGCTGCCGTAGGAGATGCGGTCGGCCGCCGCACCCGCCGCAAGCACCATCTCGATCTCGGCGACCGAAGCGGTGTCGAAGCAGGAGCCCATAGCGACCAGAAGCGCCAACAGCTCGGGCGCCGGGTTCGCCTTGACGGCATAGAACACCCGGCTGTCCGGCAGAGCCTTGGCGAAGGCCGCATAATTGTCGCGCACGACGTCGAGATCGACGACAAGGCAGGGACCTTCGTCCAGGCCCTCGTCGCGGCGGCGGCGCAGGAAGTCGCGGATGCGCTCGGTCATTGGCGCGCTCCTTTCCAGTTCAAGGGGCCTTACGGCCAACGTTGAAGTTCAGCCGCCCGCGCTTGCGCGCAGACGACCGGCGTCAGCGGCGTAAAGCGCTTGGCGCGTCAGCCGTGCGTTGGGGACACGGACAGGCGCGCGGTGCTTCCGCCGAGATGCTGCCTTGGATTGGAGCGGGGAGAACCCGTTCCGCACGGCCGGCAAGACAAAGATGGACAAGCCTCTTCGTGCTGACCTTTGGACGGCCAACCAAAAAAGCCCGCTCCGTCGTTGCTTTAAGCCGCGTCCCCCGTTGAGCACGGGGTGCGCCGGTTTCGCCTCCGGCTGCCGATCACTGTAGTGAGGCTCGTAAGTTTTCGAACCTCAGGCGACTGTCCGGCCTCTTGTCCGGATGCCTACCGATCGACACACGGCCACAGGCACGTGCGAATTTGGGCGAGGGGCAAATAGGCGCATCGACTCCGCATTGCAAGAAAAATCGTCTTGCGCGGCGAATTTTTTTCGCCGGACGCCGCGCGGCGACATTCGCGCGCGCCGCTTTCGCCGCTCGCATGGTGTGCGATAGTGCGCGCTACGCTCCAACGCTTCATTGAAAGGTGCCGCGATGCCGTCTTTGCCGATCACATTCGCCTGCGGCCTCTACGACCGCATGCTGGCGCTGCAAACCGGCGACATCAAGCCGGACGGCATCGACTTGAATTTCCTCGTCATGGACAATCCGCGCCAGATCTTCGACCGGATGTCCAACAATCTCGAATTCGACGCCTGCGAGATGTCGAGTTCGGAGTTCGTCAGCCGTTACGCCGCCAAGAAGCTGCCCTTCGTGGCGCTGCCGGTGTTCGCCTCGCGGGTCTTCCGCCACGGCTTCATCGTCGTTAACCGCAAATTCATCACCTCGCCGAAGGACCTTAACGGCAAGCGCATCGGCGTGCCGCTCTATACCCAGACCGCCGCGCTCTTCATCCGCGGGCTGATGCAGCACGACCTCGGCGTCGATCTCGCGTCCATCGAATGGGTGCAGGGCGCGATCAACGAGCCCGGCGGTTACGGCAATCCTTCGGTCATGCCGCTCCTCAAGCCGGTTGCCATCACCCAGAACCAAAGCGGCAAGTCGCTCAGCGATCTCCTTGCCGCCGGCGAAATTCACGCCATCATCGGCTCGAACCTGCCGCGCTCGCTCAAGCAGCACCCCGACGTGGTGCGGCTGTTTCCAGACTACCGGGCGCGCGAAAAGGACTATTACCGGCGCACTCAGATCTTCCCGATCATGCACCTCATCGTCATCCGCAACGACGTCTACGAGCGCCACCCGTTCGTTGCCACCAGTCTCTACAAGGCGTTTTGCGCCGCCAAGGACCGCGCCTGGGAAAAAATGCGGTTCTCGGGAACGCTGCGCTACATGCTGCCCTGGCTGCCGGATGACATCGAGGAGATCGACGACTTGTTCGGCGGCGACTGCTGGCCCTATGGCGTCGAGCCGAACCGGCCGACGCTCGAAGCGCTGGTCGGCTATATGGCCGAGCAGGGCCTGATCCCCGAGCCCATTGCGGTCGAGAAGCTGTTCGTGCCGACCTTCGGGTAGA
>DATAWA010000134.1:0-4996 GCA_036267435.1 Xanthobacteraceae bacterium
ATGCGCACCTGGGAGCGCGGCGCCGGATTGACCAAGGCTTGCGGCTCGGCGGCCTGCGCCGCCGCGGTGGCCGCCGTGCGGCTCAATCGCACCGGCCGCAAAGTGACGGTCACGCTGCCTGGCGGCGATCTCGAGATCGAATGGCGTGAGGCCGACGATCATGTGCTCATGACCGGTCCGGTCGAATTCGAGCACAAGGGCCGGTTCGACGCCGGACTGTTCGCCGGCGCCGGCGCAGGTGCGACGCCATGAGCGTGCGATCATGAGCGTCGAGGTTGTCACGTTCGGCTGCCGCCTCAATGCCGCGGAAGCCGAAGTGATCCGCCGCGAGGCCGAGCGCGCCGGCTTTGCCGATACCGTCGTGGTCAATACCTGTGCGGTGACGGCGGAAGCCGTGCGCCAGGCGCGGCAGACCATCCGGGCGCTGCGGCGCGACCGGCCGCGGGCGAAGATCGTTGTTACCGGCTGCGCGGCGCAGACCGAACCGCAGAGCTTTATCGCCATGGCCGAGGCCGACGGTGTGCTCGGCAATACGGAGAAGCTTTCCGCCGCCGGCTGGACGCAAGCGCGCGCGGCGTTTGGCGTTGATGGCGCGCCCAATATCGCGACCAAGGCCATTGTCAATGACATCATGGCGGTTACGGAAGCGGCGCCGCATCTGGTCGACGCCTTTTCCGGCCGCACCCGCGCTTTCGTGCAGGTGCAGAATGGCTGCGATCACCGCTGCACGTTCTGCATCATTCCGTTCGGCCGCGGCAATTCGCGCTCGGTGCCGATGGGTGCGGTGGTCGACGAGGTGCGCCGCCTGGTCGCCAACGACTATTGCGAGATCGTGCTGACCGGCGTCGACGTTACGAGCTACGGCGCCGATCTGCCGGGCGCGCCGCGGCTCGGCACGCTGGTGAAGCAGATCCTCAAACATGTGCCCGAGCTCAAGCGGCTGCGGCTGTCGTCGATCGATTCGGTGGAGGCCGACCGCGATTTGCTCGACGCCGTGGCGGGCGATGCGCGACTGATGCCGCATCTGCATTTGTCGCTGCAATCCGGCGACGATCTCATTCTCAAGCGCATGAAACGCCGGCATTCCCGCGCCGACGCTATCGCCTTCTGCGCACAAGTGCGGCGCCTGCGTCCGGATATGGTGTTCGGCGCCGATCTGATCGCCGGTTTTCCAACCGAGACCGAGCACATGTTCGCCCGTACGGTCGATCTCGTGGACGATTGCGGCTTGACGCATCTGCATGTGTTTCCATTTTCGCCGCGTGCGGGGACGCCGGCGGCGCGCATGCCGCAGCTTTCCCGCGGCGCGATCAAGGAGCGCGCGCGGCGGCTGCGCGGGCGCGGTGCGCTGGCGCTGGCCCGGCATCTCGACGGCGAGGTCGGTGCGATCCGCCGCGTGTTGATGGAGGACGGCGCTACCGGCCATACCGAACATTTCACCAAGGTCGCGCTGGCGAGGCCGGCGGCGACCGGCCACCTGATCGACCTGCGGATGACCGGCCACGATGGCAGGCAATTGCTCGCGGCTTGAGCTAGTATCGCCGCAGAGCGGAGACGGCGCCATGGAAGACAACATGAGCAGCAACGACGTCGATCATACGATCGCGACAACCGAGCAACTCGAAGCTCTGTACGCGGAGCCGCCCTATGGCGCCGCGGTCTTCAAGGAAACCGATCGCATCACGCCGCAATACCGCAAGCTGATCGAAGCCGCGCCGTTCGTGGTGCTGGCGACCTGCGGTCCCGAAGGCCTCGATTGCTCGCCGCGCGGCGACCCGCCCGGTTTCGTCCGCGTCATCGACGAGCGCACGATCGTCATTCCCGACCGCCGCGGCAACAATCGCATCGACAGCCTGCGCAATCTGGTGCGCGATCCGCGCTTGGCGCTGTTGTTTCTGATTCCGGGCGTCGGCGAGACCATGCGCATCATCGGCCGTGCTGCGATTTCAACCGATCCGAAGCTGACCGAAAGCTTCGCGCTGAACGGCAAAGTGCCGAGATGCGTGCTGTTGGTGACGGTGGAGAAGGCCTATTTCCAGTGCACCAAAGCGATCATCCGCTCGAAACTGTGGGACCCGGCGAGCATTGTCGATCGCCAGACGCTGCCGACGCCGGGCGCAATCCTCGCTGAATTGACCGGCGGCAAAATGGGCGGCCCAGAGCATGATCGCCTGGCGCCGGCACGCATCAAAGAGACGATTTACTGATCGGCTTCCGCCGGCGCTTCGCGGGGGAGGATCAATTTCTCTTCACCTGCCCATCCGCAGCGCGACAGCAGTTCGCGCATATGCGGCGGCACCGGGGCGGTCACGCCAATCGGATCCCGGTTCTTGTACAGTGGCACCGCGACCTCGCGGGCGTGCAAATGGAGCGGCGGGCCGCCGTGCCGCGGCGCATGGCCGTAGATGCCGTCGCCGACGACCGGCCAGCCCATTTCGGCGCAGTGCACCCGAATCTGATGCGTGCGCCCGGTCAACAGATCAAGCGAGAGCCACGTCAATGGACCGGAAGCCAAATCGCCGGCGGTCCGTCCCATGACCTTCCACTTGGTCACCGCCGGCTGGCCGGCCGGGTCGTGCTTCATCCACCAGCCGATTTTGTCGTCGAGGCGGCCAAGCGGCAGTTCGATCACGCCTTCCGCGGCCTCCGGCCCGCCCTCGACGACGGCCCAATAAGTCTTGCCGACCGCACCGTTGCGAAACAGCTTGCCGAGCTCGGCGAGAGCTTTGCGGTGACGGCCGAGGATCAGACAGCCGGAGGTGTCGCGGTCGAGCCGGTGCGCCAGCGCCGGCGGGCGCGGCAGCCCGAAGCGCAGCGCATCGAAATGGTCTTCGATCGACTCGCGATTGCGGTCCTTGCTGTTCGGCGAGCCGCGATGCACCGCCATCCCGGCCGGCTTGTCGATCACCAGCATCAGCCCGTCGCGATAGAGGAGCCGCGACACCATCTCTTCGGGGGTCATATTGCCTACCTTGGCGAAACCGCTATCACGGGCGCGGGATGCAAGAAACTCCGCAAGATAGTCTGCCCGAGGGCGCCGCCGAAACGGCGGAAACGCGCCAAAACTGGTGGCGTCGGCTTTCCGGCGGGCTCAAACGCTCGTCGTCGGCGCTCGGCGCCATTTCCGATCTCGTCACCAAGCGTTTCCTCGACGAGGCGACGCTCGAGGAAATCCACGACGGCTTGATTAGAGCCGATCTCGGCAGCGGCACCGCCGCCCATATCGTGGACGCATTGAGCAGGGGCCGTCACAATGCCGCGATCACGCCGGATGAGGTCAAGGCGGTGGTCGCGGCCGAGGTCGAAAAAGCGCTGGCCGATGTCGCGTTGCCGCTGGTCGTCGACAGGACCAAGAAACCTTTCGTTATTCTCGTCGCCGGCGTCAACGGCTCCGGCAAGACCACGACCATCGGCAAGCTGGCGGCGAAATTCCGCGCCGAAGGACGCTCGGTCATGCTGGCGGCCGGCGATACGTTTCGCGCTGCGGCGATCGAGCAGCTTAAAATTTGGGCGACGCGCAGCGGCACCGACTTTATCGCGCACGGGGCCGGCGCCGACGCGGCAGGGCTTGCCTTCGATGCGCTCACCGCGGCGAGGGCGCGCGGCACCGAAATTCTTCTCATCGATACCGCCGGCCGCCTGCAGAACCGCAGCGAGTTGATGGGGGAGCTGGAAAAGATCGTGCGCGTCATCAAGAAAGTCGATGCCGGCGCGCCGCATGCCGTGCTCTTGGTGCTTGATGCTACCGTTGGGCAGAATGCGCTCTCGCAGGTCGAGGTTTTCGGCAAGATCGTCGGCGTCACCGGTCTGGTCATGACCAAGCTCGACGGCACCGCGCGTGGCGGCATCCTGGTGGCGCTGGCGGCGAAGTTCAAGCTGCCGGTGAATTATGTCGGCGTCGGCGAAGGCATCGACGATCTGGCGCCGTTTTCGGCGCGCGATTTTGCCCGCGCCATCGCCGGCCTCGATGAATAGAGAAGCCAAGTAGCGAGAACCATGCAAACGCCGACAAAGCCGCAGCTCAATCCGCTTCTTAAGCTCGCGCTCGATCTCGGGCCGCTCGTCCTGTTCTTTTTTGCCAATTCGCGTTACGGGATTTTCGTCGCCACCGGGACGTTCATGGTCGCGGTTTTGGCGGCGCTGGCGGTGTCATTCGCCCTGACGCGCCATTTGCCGATCATGCCGGTGGTCACGGCGATCATCGTCGTCATCTTCGGCGGGCTTACGCTTTTTCTGCATGATGCGACCTTCATCAAGGTCAAGCCGACCATCATTTACGCGTTGTTCGGCGCCGTGCTGATCGGCGGACTTTTTTTCAACAAGCCGCTCTTGGGCGTCGTGTTCGATTCGCTGTTCGACCTGACCGACGAGGGCTGGCGCAAGCTGACGCTGCGCTGGGCGCTGTTCTTCTTCCTGCTGGCGGTGCTCAACGAGATTGTCTGGCGCAACACCTCGACCAATGTCTGGGTCGATTTCAAGGTGTTCGGCGTCATGCCGCTGACGTTCGTGTTCGGCGCGCTGCAAATGCCGCTGCTGAAGAAATACGCCATCGAGCCGGCGGAGTCGTGATGGCTGACGGGACTATTTCAGTTTGCTTGCAATGACGGTTACGACTTCGCCGCCAGCGCCTTGTCGATCTGCGGCTTGAGCACCGCGTCGTAATTCTCCGGCGTGATCGGTCCGACCAGCTTGTAGGCGATGCGGCCGTCGCGGCCGATGACAAAAGTCTCCGGCACGCCATAGACACCCCAGTCGATGGCGGCGCGGCCGGATTGGTCGGCGCCGGCGGCGACGAACGGATCGCCGTAGCGGCCGAGAAAGCGCCGCGCGTTATCCGGGTCGTCCTTGTAATTGATGGCGACCAGGCGGAACCGGGCGTCCTTGCCGAGTTGCGCCAATAGCGGCGCTTCGTCGTGGCAGGGCACGCACCACGACGCCCAGACGTTCAAAACCGTCACCGCGCCTGCGAAATCCTTCGGATCGATGCCGGGGACCG
>DATAWA010000135.1:0-1647 GCA_036267435.1 Xanthobacteraceae bacterium
TCGCCGGCCGGCGGCCGCTTGCGTTGATCGAAGCGCCGATCGAACACATGCTCGGCGATGCGGTTCTTCAGCATTTCGGTCGAGCCGCCTGCGATCATCCAGCCGCGCGTGCGCCGCATACAATATTCGACCAGCGTCTCGCGGCTGTAGCCCAGCGCTCCCATGATTTGCACCGCTTCGCTCGCGACTTCGAAACCCGCCTGGTTGCAGGCCGCCTTGGCGACCGCGGTTTCGTAAGCCGAAGGCAGGCCGCGATCGGCATTTGCGGCGGCGCGATACAAGAGAAGCTGGGCACTGTCGAGTTTGATCGCCATGTCGGCGAATTTCCATTGCAGACCCTGAAACTCGCACAATGGCCGGTCGAACTGCCGGCGCGTCGCGGCATAGTCGCGCGCCGCGTTGAAGGCATAGCGGCCATAGGCCAGCGAGCGCGCGGTATTGCCGAGCCGCTCGACATTGAAACCGGCCATCTGCTTCTTGAACCCTCCGGGCCCGAGCAGCACGTTCTCGGCCGGAACGCGGCAATTGCTGAAGTGCAATTCGCACCATTCCTCGCCGCTCATGAAAGCGGAGGGAGCGCCGATGGCGAAACCGGGCGTGCCGCGCTCCACGATCACGGAGCCGATGCCGGACACGCCTGGACCGAAGCGCAGATAGATCAGAAAAATCTGCGCATCGGGACTGAAGGTCGAAAATACTTTGCTGCCGTTGATGATGTAGTCGGCGCCGTCCGCCCGGGCGGCCGTTTTCAGGTCGGTGAGCGCCGATCCGGCGTCCGGCTCCGTCATGCCCAGCGACATCACCATGCGGCCGGCGAGCAGCGCGCCGAGCCAGCGCGCCTTTTGCGGCGGCGTACCATATTCGGCAAAGGTCCGAATCGGGCCAAAATTGCCGAATTGCACCACGTCGGCGCTCCGCGGGCACACCGCCGCGATCTGCTCGATGGCGATGACCGCGTCGGACAGGCTGCCGCCCTGCCCGCCATTGCTCTGTGGCAGCGTTATGCCCATGAGACCCTGCTTGGCCATAAGCTGCGCGACGTCGAATGGGAAACGCGGATCGTGTGCGCGCTTAAGCGCACCCGCCGTGAGATGATCGCGCGCAAAGCGGCGAACCGAATCGGCGAACTGATTCTGCTCAGCCGTGAATTCGAAGTTCATGACTGGTCCTTGTCAGCCGCGCAGAACTCATTGCGGTCGCAGCGCCGCCTTCTTGATGATAGCCGACCACTTCGCTTCTTCATTCGCGATATCCGCCGCATAGGCTTCGGGAGTGCCGGGCAGGACTATCTCTCCGTCGGCGGCGAGCTTTTCGCTGACGCCGGGATCGGCCAGCGCGGCATCAAGCGCGCGATTAAGCCTCGCCACGATCGTCGCCGGCGTACCGCCGGGCGCGACGAGGCCGTAATGCAATTCGGCAGAGTAGCCGGGCAAGCCAGCTTCCGCGATCGTCGGCAGATCGGGAAACAGCGGCGACCGCCTTGTTCCGGTCACGGCGAGGGCTCGTAGACGGCCTTGCCGCGCCAGCCCGACCACACTTGCCGTCGGGCAGAACATCAGCGGCACTTGTCCGCCCATGAGATCGGTGATCGCCGGGGCTACTCCCTTGTACGGAATTGCATTCAGCTTCACGCCGGCCATTTCGGCA
>DATAWA010000136.1:0-2149 GCA_036267435.1 Xanthobacteraceae bacterium
TCGTGTGGCAGACCGGCTCGGGCACCCAGACCAACATGAACGTCAACGAGGTGCTGGCCAACCGCGCCAACGAGATGCTGGGGTCGCCGCTCGGATCGCGCCAGCCGGTCCACCCCAACGATCACGTCAATCTCGGCCAATCTTCCAACGACAGTTTCCCGACCGCGATGCATGTCGCCGCCGTCGCGGAATTGCACGACCGGCTGTTCCCCGCGCTGAAGCGCTTGCACGCGGCGCTGAAGAAAAAGGCCAAGGAATTCGACGCCATCGTGAAGATCGGCCGCACTCATTTGCAAGACGCCATCCCGCTGACCCTGGGCCAGGAATTCGGCGCCTATGCACGGCAGATCGAACTCGGCATCGCGCGATGCGAGGCCTGTCTGCCGCGGCTCTATCCGGTGGCGCAGGGCGGCACCGCAGTCGGTACCGGCCTTAACACCAAGCCCGCCTTTGCCAAAAAATTCGCCGCGATGCTGGCCAAGGATACCGGTCATCCCTTCATTGCCAGCATCGACAAATTCGAATCCCTCGCCAGCCACGATGCCATGGTGGAGCTGTCGGGTGCCCTCAATGTGCTCGCGGCGTCGCTGATGAAGATCGGCAACGATCTGCGCCTGCTCAGTTCGGGCCCGCGTGCCGGCCTCGCCGAGATCCGCCTGCCGGAGAACGAACCCGGCTCGTCGATCATGCCGGGCAAGGTCAACCCGACGCAGGTCGAGGCGCTGACGATGGTCGCGGCCCAGGTGATGGGCAATCATGTCACCATCACCGTCGCCGGCAGCCAGGGCCAGCTCGAACTCAATGTCTTCAAGCCGGTCATCGCCGCCAACGTGCTGCGTTCGATCCGCCTGCTGGCCGACGCGATGACCAGTTTCACCGACAATTGCGTCGTCGGCATCGCGGCGGACAGGAAGCGCATCGACGACCTCGTGCATCGCTCGCTGATGCTGGTAACGGCGCTGTCGCCGCATATCGGCTACGACAAGGCGGCCGAAATCGCGCACAAGGCCCATGTCGAAGGGTCGACGCTGCGCCAAGCGGCGATCAAATTGGGCTACGTCTCCGCGGCGGATTTCGACCGCTGGGTGCGGCCCGACAAGATGCTGGGTCCCGCTTGATCCAAAAACGCTCGGTCGTGATCGCCGGTCATGCCACGAGCGTCTCGCTGGAACAGGAATTCTGGCAGGCGCTGCGGCAGATCGCACGCCGGCGCGGCCAATCGCTGGCCGGCATCGTTGCCAGCGCCGATCGCGACCGCGCGGGCAACCTGTCCAGCGCGCTACGGCTCTTGGTGCTGGAAAGCTATCGCACCGGCGAGATCGGCCGCGGCTGATCCGGCGACGGCAAAGCGCCGACCTGCCGGGTGGGAAGCGTTTCCGCCGTCTTGGCCGGTGGTGGCGTTTCCGCCTTGATGATGCGGTCCGCCCAAGCATCGCCCGCGACTTTGGCGATTTCGACGGTCGAAGGCGTCTTGTCGCCGACCTCGACAATAAGTGTCATGCGATCCTGCCACACGATAGTCTTTTGCGCGCAGGAATAGGCCAAGAGGTCCGACTTGCTGATCTTCTGCGAGTTGATGAACGACAGACCGTTGGACTTGTTGACCGAGCCCGCATCGAGGGACGCCAGCACCAAATCCGCCTTGGCGCGGCGGCACACGGTTGCGAGCGCGGTGCCCTGCTCCCTCGGCGTGAGTTCGTTCAGGTTCGACGAGATCTTGGCCTCGTTGAGGATGACCCTGACATGGCCGGGCGTCACCACATCGAAACGCTTCGACGCCATCAGTTTTTCGGCGAAATGCACCTCGTCTTGATCGTCAGGCCATACCGCGACTCGCCGGACCAAAGGCAATGGCTTCGGTGGAATTTCCTTATCGTCTTTCTTGGGAAAGGAGATGCCGACCGAGCCGCCCGTGCTGGTCCCCACTATTTTGTAGGCCTCGAAGCCGCCAATGCCGACCTGGGCCACGGTCAGCGGGATTGCGGCCGCCGCGCAGCCGGCAAGTCCCAATCCCAACAGCACAAAGGTCAGCGGCCAAAATGCGACCCGCCGGGTCGCGACTCTGTGATGCGCCACCACGATATCCCTACGTATGCCGCGCCGCGCATTGTCCTGCCGTCCGCCGCCATACTGCCGCCCGGAAAAACTC
>DATAWA010000137.1:0-11939 GCA_036267435.1 Xanthobacteraceae bacterium
GCTTAAAAATGGGATCTTCCAGCCACGTTCCATGGTGTCTAGACTTGGCGCAAGGGCGCGTTCCGCAAAACAAGCCCGCACCGGGAGGAAATCGCTATGGCGACATTGACGTCTCAAGAGAGCGTTCGGGCAGGCTTTTGGCCGCAGCGCTGGTGGAGGCTCTTCAGCTTCGCATTCTTCTTCATGATGACGATGCAGATCGACAAGCTCAATTTGTCGTTCATGTTCGTCAACAGCGCCTTCATGGAGCACTTCGGCCTGGTCGGGAAGCCTGCATTGATCGGCGCGCTTACCGGCGGCTTCTTGGTGACCTACGGCTTTTGCGCGGTTGCCTGGGGACCGGCAATCCATCGCTGGGGCGGGCGGCGGATGGCGATCGTCGGCATCGTCGCATGGGCCGCGATCATGATCCTGCATGCCTACGCCACCAGCTACGAGCAGCTCTTGGCACTGCGTATCGTGCTTGGTTTTGTCGAAGCGTGCGCCATCCCGCTGCTGGCCTGGTTTACCGCGCATTGGCTGCCCTTCGACGAGCGCGCGCGCGGTCAAGCGCCGTGGACCACCGGCATTGGCATCGGCACGGTGATCACGCCGATCTTCGTCATCTGGCTGCTCACGCAGATGCCGTGGCAAACGACGTTCTACATCTTTGCCGCGCTGCCGCTGATCCCGCTCGTTTTATTGTTCTGGCTGCCCGACGATCCCGCGACGGCGTCCGGCATGCCGGCATGGGAGATCGAGAAGATCAAGCGCGGAACGCTTACCAATGCGCTCGACGCGCTCAATCTTCCCGAGCGGCGGGTGCATACCTTCTTCCAGACGCTCTCGAGCTACCGCGTGTGGCTGATCGGGCTGATGGATCTCGGCGCGACAGCCGGCTTCTACGGCCTTATTACGTTCGGGCCGGTCTATCTTGTCCGAATGCGTGGCTTTCCCGCGACTGATATGAGCTATGTCCTCTCGGGCGGGTCGCTCGTCGGCGCAGTGTGCGCGATCCTGCTTGCTATCGACTCCGACCGCCGTAAGCGCCGCGCCTGGTACGGCTTCGGGCTTTTCGTTGCCGGGGCGATCTTCCTGACCGCGGAACTCCTCGTGGCGAGCCCGATGGCCGCCGCGATCGCCTTGGCGCTGGCAAGCGCAAGTTCGACGCCCGCATTGGTCGTCATCTGGAGCCTGGCGCACTCCGTCGCCGAGCGCAGCACGATTGCGTCGACCGTGGGCGCGACAGCAGCGGTTGGAATCGGCTTGTCCGGCGTTATCAATATTGCGATGGGAAGCCTCATTGCCGCCCATGGCAATTATGCCGCCGGGTTCCTCCTGGTCCTTGTCTTCTATGTCATTGCGGCGATCTCGTCGCTCGTTCTGGCCTTACAAAGGTATTAGCAATCGCGCCGGCATCGACACGCGCCGCATGTGGTGCGTGTCGGTGGCACTCCCCGGCCGGAGAACCGTCGGAAGTCTTGCCTCGCCCCGATATTGGCGGCTTTGAGCACCTCGACGCTCGGGCACCAAGTCGCGCTCAAGCGCTGGGAACTTTGGCCGCGCATCAGGGTTTCACAAAGTCGTTTGGCGCGCCTCTTCGTTGCCGGAGGTAACGTCCGCCGCGCATCGCCCGGAGCCAGAGCGCAAAGTCATAGCGCGAAGTCGCGGCGCCGAGTCATGGATAGACGCGAGGTCCTTAAGTGCCGGGAAGTGCAGGCCCGCAGGCACGCATCAAACGTGGCATCTGGCCGCTGCAATCGCTCAATTTTTTCATGGCCGACATGCAGGCCGGGATCGGGCCTTTCCTTGGCGTATTCCTTCTGGCGCATGGCTGGCAAAACGGGCTGATCGGGACCGTGATGAGCATCGGCGGTATCGCCGGCATGGCGGTGACCGCGCCGGCCGGTGCGCTCATCGACAACACCTCGCATAAACGCCTGTTTGTCGTTGGGCCGGGAATTTGCACGGTGCTGGCCTCCGCTGTGATACTGCTCTCGCAGCAGTTCTGGCTCGTCTCCGCCTCTCAGGTGGCGACCGCCATTGCCGGCGCGGCGATCGGCCCGGCGGTCAATGCCATCACGCTCGGCATCGTCCGCCAGTCCGGCTTCAACAGGCAGATGGGCGCCAATCAGGCGTTCAACCACGCCGGCAACATGGTCGGCGCCGGACTGTCCGGCATTCTCGGCTGGGTATTCGGCATGGCCGCGGTATTCTGGCTGGCCGCTTTGTTCGGCATCCTGTCCATCGTGTCGGTTGCTCTTATTCCGGCAAACGCGATTGACCATCGAATCGCGCGCGGCATCAAGCCCGGGTCGGGTGAGCAGGATAAAGTCAGCGGCTTTCGCGTTCTGCTCGAATGCAAGCCGCTCCTGGTTCTCGCGGCGGCGCTGGCGATGTTTCACCTCGGTAACGGCGCCATGCTGCCGCTATACGGCATGGCGGTTGTCACCGATGACCATGCCAACGGGCCGGGCTTTGTCGCCGTCACCATTGTCGTGGCGCAAGGCGTGATGATTCTGACGTCGTTATTTGCTATGCGTCTCGGCGAAAAGCGCGGGTTGTGGATCGTGCTGTTCGTCTCGTTCGCGGCGCTGCCGATCCGGGGCATATTGGCTGCGCTTTTGATCAGCAGGTGGGGAGTGTATCCCGTGCAGTTTCTCGACGGCGTCGGCGCCGGACTGCAAAGCGTGGCCGTGCCGGCCCTGGTCGCGCGCATTCTCAACGGCACCGGCCGCATCAATGTCGGTCAAGGCGCGGTGATGACCGCGCAAGGCATCGGCGCGTCGCTCAGCCCGGCGGCCGGTGGCTGGCTTTCGCAGGAGCTGGGCTACCCGGCGGCATTTTTGATACTCGGAAGCTTCGCCCTCGGCTCGGTCGCGCTCTGGGTCATGTTTGCTGCCGCAATCAAGCAAGCCTCCGTCGTCTCCGCCGAACAGCCAACAGCGCTCGGCATGGCCGCTCCGCCGGCGGCCGTTGCGCGCTGAATGGCCGGCCTGTCGCCTCATATCCTGACCTGGGCGATTGCCGCGCTGGCGGTAAGCGGCGTTATTGTGCGGCCGTTCAATTTGCCCGAGGCGATATGGGCGGTCGCGGGCGCGGCGCTTCTGTTGCTGTTCGGCTTGATCGCGCCGGCCGTGGCCCTGACCGGCGTCGCCAAAGGGACCGACGTCTACCTCTTCCTCACCGGCATGATGCTGCTCGCCGAGGTGGCGCGATGCGAGGGCTTGTTCGACTGGCTCGCCGCGCAAGCGACCGGCCATGCCGCCGGATCGCCGCACCGGCTGTTTCTCTTGACTTATGGCGTCGGAATATTGGTCACGACGTTTCTCTCCAACGACGCCACCGCCGTGGTGCTGACGCCGGCGGTCGCCGCCGCGGTCAAGGCCGCCAAGGCGAAGGAGCCGCTGCCTTATCTCCTGGTCTGCGCCTTCATCGCCAACGCCGCGTCCTTTGTCCTGCCGATTTCCAATCCCGCCAATCTGGTCATTTACGGCAGCCACATGCCGCCGCTGCTGCAATGGCTGCCGCGCTATCTGCTGCCGTCGCTCGTATCCATCGTCGTCACCTACGCCGCGTTGCGCTTTGCGCAGCGGCGCGAGCTGCGGCAAACCATTGCCGCCGATGTGCCGCTGCCGGATCTGTCGGCCGGCGGCAAAGCCGCCGCAGCGGGTATCGCCGCAACCGCCGTGGTTCTCCTCGTCGCCTCGGCGATGGATATCCAGCTTGGCCTGCCGAGCTGCATTGCCGGGGCCATCACCGCTGCGATCGTTCTCTTCCCGAAGCCATCACGGACCTGGGGCGTGCTGAAAGACATTTCCTGGGGCGTCTTGCCGCTGGTCGCCGGTCTGTTCGTGCTGGTCGAAGCACTGAACCAGACCGGCGTGATCGCCATGATCGGCACGCTTTTGCGCGAGGCCGCCGCGCAATCGGTGACGGCCGCGGCCTGGGCGACCGGTCTTATCGTCGCCTTCGCCAGCAATCTCGCCAACAACTTGCCGGTCGGCCTTATTGCCGGTAGCGCCGTGCAAAGCGACCACACTGCCGATCCGATTACGCGTGCCGTTTTGATCGGGGTCGACCTTGGACCCAATCTGTCCGTGACCGGATCGCTCGCCACCATCCTTTGGCTCACGGCGCTGCGCCGGGAAGGCCACAAAGTGAGCGCGCTCGCGTTTTTGCGCTTGGGAGTGATCGTCATGCCGCCGGCGCTGGTGCTCGCTTTGGCGGCATCTTTGCTTATGCGCTGACACAAGTTCGTTTTGGCGGAAAGCGGTCCGTTTTGACCCTACCCCGCCGTGATATTCGCGGCTTTGACCACCTTGCCCCATTTGGCGGTTTCCTCAACCAGGAATTGGCCGAAGCCCGACGGCGAGGTCGAAAACGGCTCGCCGCCAAGTGTGGCAAGTTGCGCTTTCAATTTCGGATCGGCCAGAGACGCGTTCACCGCTTTATTGATCGCGTCAACGATCGCTGCCGGCGTCCTGGCCGGTGCGCCGATGCCCTGGAAGCCATAGGCCTCGTAGCCGGGCGCGAATTGCGCCAGCGGCGGCACGCCCGGCAGATCTTCGATCGGCGTCGCCGTCGTGACGGCGAGCGGACGGAGCTTGCCGTCCTTGAGGTAGCCGAGCGACGACACCACGATGTCGAACATCACCTGCACGCGGCCGCCGATCAGATCGGTGATCGCCTGCATGGCGCCGTGATAATGCACCGGCACCAGCTCGGTGCCGGTCATCATCATGAACAATTCGCCGAACAAATGCTGGCCGCTGCCGGGGCCGAGGGTAGCCATGTTGATCTTGCCGGGATTGGCTTTGGCATAGGCAATGAATTCCGGCACGGTTTTGGCCGGCACCGAGAGATTGACTTCCATGACGCCCGGCGTGCGTACGATGCCGGCCACCGGAACGATGTCGCGCAGAAAGTCGTAATCGAGCGATTTGTAGAGCGTGGCATTGATGGCGTTCGGCGGCACCACATAAAGCAGCGTATAGCCGTCGGGCGCTGCGCGAACGACATACTCTGTGGCGATATTGCTGGCGGCGCCGGGCTTGTTCTCGACCACGATCTGTTGCCCGAGCCGCTCCGACATCGCCTGCGCCACGAGCCGCGCATTGATGTCGGACGCCGAGCCGGGCGGAAAACCAACAATGAGCCGCACCGGCCGCGTGGGATAAGTGTCGGCGAGGGCACCGCGCGGTAGCATCAGTGCCGCGGTAAATGTGGCGGCAAGACCGCCGCCGATTTGCAAAACGTTTCTACGCTTAAAGTTCATCGTGCTGCTTTTCTTCATCGCTTTCCTTTTCGCCGTCCATGTCCACTTTTACCCCAAAAGTGGCCTTAAATGGGTAGTTCTTACCCTCCGACCAAGAGGATGTCCGTTTAGGCGGCTTTTGGGAACTCGGTTCGCACTCAGGGCGTTAGTGGCATGGTGACGATCAGGGATCCATCATGAGCGCGACGAATAAGCCGGCAAAATACTCGGCCGAACAGATTGAGGAAATCATCGGCCGCATTCTTACGCTGCGGACGAATTGGCTCCGCGTCGTGGAGGCGCGGCTCGCGTCACGACAAAGCCAACAGTCGAGCGTATCTGAGTTAGCCACCTAATCCCGCACCATCGATCTGTGCTCTGAACTGTGGCCCTTGCACGCGAAGGCTCAGGTAAAAGCGCCGGGCGCCCATCGGTATCAAGTCTGGGCGCCGTATCTCTCGTAGACGGCCGCAGCGATTAATTTTTTCCGTCCTTCATTGCTCGATTTCACGCCGTTGGTCGTGCACCAATCCACGAAGGTGCCGGGATCAATGCGGACGCGCAGGACGACGTGTCCGTAGGAAACAAGACCCCGTTCCATTTCCTCGGCCATCTTCAGCCACTCACGCCAAGTCTTCGGCATCTTATTGCCGTCGTCAAAAATTCTTAGCACCGCGGGGTAGTCTTCTTCGTTGATCCAATAAACTCCGACCGCTGGAGGCCGCGTGTCTTGTTGGGTGGTCATGCCGACCTTTCTCGCCGTGGGCAGCTCATATGGCGTCCGCTACCTTAAATTACGAATAAATAGGATCAGAGCCCCAAATACGCCTTCCTAATCTCGGGCTTGGCGGCGAGCTCCTTGGGCAGCCCCTCGGTGAAAATCTTCCCTTCGGCGATGACATAGGCGTAGTCGGACACTGCAAGTGCGAGATGCACGTTCTGCTCGACGAGCAGGATGGTCAGCCCCTGCGCTTTGAGCTGCTTGAGCGTCGCCAGCAGCTGGTAGACGATGACCGGCGCCAATCCGAGCGATAATTCGTCGATGATCAAGATGTCGGGATCGGACATCAGCCCGCGGGCGATCGCCACCATCTGCTGCTCGCCGCCGGACAGCGTGCCGGCGAGCTGGCGCTGGCGCTCCTTGAGCCGCGGGAACAGGGTGAAGATCTCATCGAGCCGCTCGGCATAGGTCCGCCCGGTGCGTTTGGTAAAGGCGCCAAGCTCGAGATTTTCGCCGACGCTCATGGACGAGAACAGCTGCCGGCCTTCGGGCACCAGTGCAAAGCCGCGCTCGGCCTTCTGATGCGTCGGCAGATGCGTGACGTCGTCGTTCTCGAACAGCACGCGGCCGCGCCATGGCGCGATGGTGCCGGCGACCGCGCGCAGCGTCGTGGTCTTGCCGGCGCCGTTGGCGCCGACGATAGCCGTGAGCTCGCCACGCCGCGCTTTCAGCGACAGGCCCCACAGCACCTGCACCTCGCCGTAGCCGGTTTCCAGCGCCTCGATTTCGAGAATGGTCTCGGCCATCACGCCTGCCCCTCGAGCTCGGCGGCGAGCTTGGGGTCGCCGAGATAGGCCTCGATGACCTGCGGATCGCGCGCCACGTCGGCCGGCACGCCCTCCGCAAGCTTCTCGCCGTAATTGAGCACGACGATGCGGTCGGACAGGTTCATGATCACCTGCATCAAATGTTCGATGATCAAAATGGTGACGCCACTGTCGCGGATTTTGCGGATGACGCCGATCATGTGCTCGACTTCGGTGGGATTGAGCCCGGCCAGCACTTCGTCGAGCAACAGAAGCTTGGGCTCCGCCGCCAGCGCGCGGGCGAGTTCGAGCCGCTTCTTGCCGGCGATGGTCAGATGCAAAGCCAGCATGTCGCGCCGGTCGTCAAGGCCGGTCAGCACGATCGCGGCTTCAGCAGCCTCGCGCGCGGCGGCAAGCGGCTTGTTGTCCTTGCCGAAACAGGCGCCGACCGTGCAGTTTTCGAACACCGTCATATTGGTGAGCGGCTGCACGATCTGATGGGTGCGGGCGAGGCCATGCCGTGCGACGGCAAACGGCTTGGCGCCGGTGATGTCGATGCCGTCGAACATGATCCGGCCGGTATTCGGCGCGAATACGCCGTTGATCAGATTGAACAGCGTCGACTTGCCGGCGCCGTTCGGCCCGATCAGGCCGAGGATCTCGCCGGGCTGTATGGCGAATGAGAGATTATTGACCGCCTGCAGGCCGCCGAAACGCTTGCTGACGCGGTCGAGCGCGAGAAGCGGCGCCGCGCTCATTCGAGCACCTTCTTGGCGGCCGGGACGCGGCTGTAGATGAAGCCCATCAGCCCGGCCGGAAAAAACAGCACGATGAGCAACAGCAGCACGCCGGCGATGGTCAACTGGAAGTTTGCGAAGGTCGACGACGTCAACAGATAGCCGCGCAATTGCTCATAGAGGAAAGCGCCAAGCGCGACGCCGGTGACGGTACCCTGGCCGCCGAGCATGCAGATGACGATCGCCTCGGTCGACAGCGTGAGGTCGAAGGCGTCCGAGGGCTGAATGAAGGCGCTTTTAAAAAAATAAAGCCCGCCGGCGATAGCGGGCAGGAACGCCGACGCGCTATAGGCGAGCGCTTTGTAGCGCGGGGTGGGCACGCCGAGGATCGCGGCGGCGTCCTCGTTCTGGCCGATGGCCAGCAGTCCCAAGCCGAACTTCGAGGTCTTGACGAAATAGCTGAGATAGAGCGAGGCGCCCATCGTCGCGACCAGCGCGAAATAGATCACCCACAGCGCCCGCGCCGAACCGCCGAGCGGCAAGAACACCTGCGGCGAGATGTAGATGCCGGACGAGCCGCCCCACGGCGTGAAATTTTCGGCAAAGGCCTGCACGCCCTCGACGATGCCGATGGTGGAGAGCGCAAAGAACGCCCCGCGCAGCCGCAAAATGCCGAGACCGAAAACGAGCGCCAGCCCGCTCACCCCGGCGCCGGCCGCGAGCAAGCTCCAAACGAGCGGCCAGTCGTGCGAGTAGATCAGCCAGACGCAGATATAGCCGCCCAGGCCGAAGAACACGATGCTGCCGAAATTGATGTAGCCGGCATAGCCCAGCATCAGATTGAGGTTCGAGGCGAGCGTGATGTAGACGCAGGCCAGTACCAAGCTCTCGCGTAGCTCGACATCGTTGCCGATCGCGGGCAGACCGGCGAAGGCGGCGATGACGAGCGCGATGATCCAGAAAAACGGCCGCCGCAGCATCTAAAGCGCTCCGCGCCGCGACGCGAAAATGCCGTTGGGAAACGCGATCAGCACCAGGACAAACAGTGCGAACTCGATCACCAGCGTCCAACTCACCGGCACGAACGGCGTCACCGCGCCTTCGAGCACGCCCAAGGCGATGCCGCCAAGGAGCGCGCCCACCGGATTGCCGAAGCCGCCGAGCACGGTGACGATAAAGCCCTTGAGCTGATAGCCGTCGCCGGACAGGATGGTGAACGGAAACAGCGTGCCGATCAGCACGCCGGCGACACCGGCCAGCGCCACGCCGGTGCCGACCGCGATGGCCAAAAGCCGCGTGGTCGGGATGCCGACGAGCTCGGCGGCCTCCCGGTTATTGGCCACCGCGCGCAGCGCCTTGCCGATCCGGGTGTAGTGCAGGAAGAAATAGAGCGCGGCGGCGATCACCGCCGCCAGCACGGCAGCGAGGATGTGCGCGCCGGGAAACGTATAGCGGCCAAGCGAGAAGCCGGGCAGCGATACCTCGACATTGAACAGCGCCGTGCCCCAGACCGCGGTGCCGATGCCGATCAAGATGAGATTCACCGAAAAGGTCGACAACAGACTCATCAGCGGCGGCCGCCCCACCATCCGGTGGATGGCGATCCAGTACAGCGCCACGCCGACAAAAAAGCCGCCGATCAATACCGGCGGCAACGTCAGATACGGCGAAATGCCGAGCGCGTTTACCAAGAGATAGAGACCCATCATGCCGGCGACGACCATGGTGCCGTGGGTCAGATTGATGACGTCCATGACGCCCCAAATGAGGGTGAGGCCCATGGCAGCGAGGCCGTAGACCAGCCCCACCAGCACGCCGTCGATGATCGAAGCGAGAATGCCGAGCATAAGATTTAAGGGTCGGGGCCGGCAGCAGATGCGCCGGCCCATGTCCTGGTGTGTGGCCGATTATTGGCTGGCTGAAATCGGATAAATGATTTCCGCAGACTTCGCTTCCAGCGGCCAGACCACCTGGCGGCCGAGCTTGCCGTCCGCGTTCTGCCACTGCGCAAGCACCATCTTGTGCGCGTCTTGCAGCCCGTGATGGCCCGGGTCGGTCATGAATTTAACATGGCCGAAGAAGGTGGTGATGTCGGTGGCGTTAAGCGCCGCCGTCACCTTCTCGGTATCGATCGAACCCGCCTGCTCGATGGCGTGCTGCAGCACGACGCCGCTCGTATAGCCGGATGCCGCGTGGTAATCGGCCTTGGCGTGGAATTTGTCCTGGAACGCCTTGGCGAATTCCGCCGTGGTCGGTCCGAATTGCGGCTTGTAATTGACCTGAAGCTCCCATTGCGAAGGCACCGTCACGCCGAGTGCCGAGGGGCCGAGCTCGCCGAACTTGTCGTCGGCCGGCGCCACCAGGATCGAGATCCACTTCATGCCGGCCTTCTGGTCATGCATCTGGCGCGCCAGCGTGGCGCCGTCGGAATAATGACCGCCGCCCATGAAGGCGTCCGCATTCGAAGAGATGATCTTGTTGACCACCGGACCGAAATCCGTGGTCGACGGGGCGTAAGATTCATCCATCACCACTTGCAGCCCGGCCGCGATGGCCTGCTGCTTGGCCGCAGCCAGCACCGCCTTGGAGAACGGATCGTCGGAATAGACCATCGCGATCTTGGCATGCGGGTCCTTGGCCTTGAGCGCTTCCACCGCGCCGGACAGGTAATGGCTGGCCGAGGTGATGACCATGAACAAATATTTGTTGCCGAGTTCGAACGGCTTCTCCTCGGCGCCGCCGCTATCGAGCATGATCTTGCCGTACTGCTCGGAAATCACGGCTGCCGGCGCGGTGAGGCCGGACGAATAAGGACTGAACAGGAAGTCCGCTTTGTCCTGGTTGATCAGCCGGGTGTAGAGCTGCTGCACGCGACCGCCGACCGACTGGTCGTCGTAGGAGACGAATTTCACCTGGTAGCTCTTGCCGCCCACCTTGATGCCGCCGGCGGCATTGACCTCGTCGCGCCAGAATTCGTAACCGCGCTGCTGGCCCAAGGAATCGACATTGAGCGGGCCGGTCAGCGAATCGGTAAACCCGACGGTGATGTTGTCTTCGGCGAAGGCCGGCGCGGCGAACAGCGTCGCCGCGGCAGCCAATAGGCAAAGCCGTTTCATAAGTTCCTCCCTGTACGCTTCCCTTGGAAGATAACTAACCCTTGTCCCTTGGAAGATAACCAACCTTTGGAACGATAAATAACCGATCGGACGGCCGTACCAAAGCTTATTTGGTAGGCTGCCCGGAGTCCCCACTCTAGCAAGAACCATCGCACAATCCGGCGCGAAAGGCCATCCGCGACAAAATCGCGCGCGGCTGCCTTATGGCCGCGATTTCCTGTGCTAGGCTCATATCCGGCAGCACGCACAGGAGCGGCTAAACGCTCCGATCAAAGCGGCCTTTGGGGGAGGAAACCATATGCGTATCGCGCGGCCTGCGTTCGCTTCGGCGCTCCTTGTGACATTAACCATCGTCCTCGCTCTGGGCGCGACCGGCAGGGCGGAGGCGCAGATCAAAGTGACGATCGGCAAGGTCGTCGGCGGCGACGGCTTTCATATCCCGACCTACGTGGCGCTCGATGCCGGTTTCTTCAAAGCCGAAGGGCTAGACGCCACGCTGGTCGAGCTACAGCCCAGCGCCCAGGTCGCCGCCGTTCTTTCCGGCAATCTCGACTGCGCCCCGATCCCGTCGGGCGGCGCGCAGGCGGCGCTGCGCGGCGCCAAGATCATGTACATCGTCGGCGAGTCGCTCAAATCGCAATGGACCGTCACGACGCGGACGGAGATCGCCAAGCCGCAAGACCTCGAAGGCAAGACGCTCGGGCTAGGCCGACCCGGCGGCGCCGACTATGACGAGGCGCAGGCGGTGCTGCATCGCTTTTTCCACATGGACGCCGGCAAGGACTACAAGGTCATCTCCTTCCAGGGCGAGGCCGAGCGCATCGCCGCTATGACCAACAACGACATTCAGGGCGCGTCGCTTTCCATCCCGCTCGCCGTGGTGGCGGAAAAGGCCGGGCTGAAGGTGCTGTTGCGCACCGGCGACTATATTCCGCGCGCCGGCGGCACCGTCTGGTGCATGCAGAGCTTCGTCGAGCAGCATCCCGAAACGGTGAAGAAAATCATCCGCGCCATCGCCAAGGCGATCATGTATTTCCGCACCAACAAGGAAGGCTCGATCAAGGTGATGGAACATCAAATCGGCAGCATCAAATCCGACGACGAAGCAGCCGCCATTTGGGATCAGCTGCACGATTCCTACGGCGCCGAGGTGCCGAAGGATCTGTTTGCCGATATTCTGGAATCGCGCCGCCAGACCATGATCGCGGCGCGGCAATGGCCGGCGGACAAGCCGCTGCCCGATCCGGAGCAGTTCCTGGCGCGCAATCTCCTCGACTCGACGCTCAAAGAGATGAATTACGTGCCGGCGAACCTGGCTGCGCC
>DATAWA010000138.1:0-48038 GCA_036267435.1 Xanthobacteraceae bacterium
TCGCCCAGGCGTTCTCGCTGTTCGAAACCTCCACCCCGCAGGTCTATCTCAATATCGATCGCACCAAGGCGCAGCTTCTCGGCATCAACGTCCAGGACGTGTTCAACGCGCTGCAGGTCTATATCGGTTCGTCTTACGTCAACGACTTCAACCTGTTCGGCCGTACTTTTCGCGTCATGGCGCAGGCGCGCGATCAGGATCGGCAGCACGTCAGCGACGTGCTGAAGATCAGGGTGCGCAATTCCAGCGGCGACACCGTGCCGCTGGGCTCGTTCACCACCGTCGACAATATCGCCGGACCCTATCGGGTGCCGCGCTACAATCTCTATCCGGCTGCCGAAATCGACGGCGCCGCCGCGTCTGGCTATTCGCAGGGCCAGGCGATCGCCATCATGGACAAGCTCGCCGACCAGACATTGCCGCAGGGATTTGCCACCGAATGGACGACGTTGGCCTACCAGCAGATCAGAGCCGGAAATACCGCGATGTTTGCCTTCATCCTGGCGGTGGTGTTCGTCTTCCTGGTGCTGGCCGCACAATACGAAAGCCTGACCTTGCCGCTCGCTGTGATCATGATCGTGCCGATGTGCCTTGTCGCCGCCATCACCGGCGTGCTGTTGCGCGGGCTCGACAACAATATTTTGACTCAGGTCGGCTTCGTGGTGCTGATCGGCCTCGCCGCCAAGAACGCCATTCTGATCGTCGAGTTCGCCCGGCAATTGGAGGACGAAGGACGTGATCGCTGGGCGGCCGCCGTCGAAGCCACGCGGCTGCGGTTGCGGCCGATCCTCATGACGTCGTTTGCTTTTATCCTCGGCGTCACCCCGCTGGTCTGGGCCATCGGCGCCGGCGCCGAGTTGCGTCAGGCGCTCGGCACGGCGGTGTTCTTCGGCATGATCGGGGTCACGGCATTCGGTCTGGTGTTTACGCCAGTGTTCTATGTGGTTGCCCGCTATATCGCGCAATTGGGCGGTCGCCGCGCCCCGAAACCGCAGTTCCCGCAACCCGCCGCGTAGGCGGAAGGTCGTATCGGGCCTGCCGGAATAGCGGCCGTCCTCCGGTGTTTATCAAGCGGAACCGCGCTATCATGACGAATAGGGCTACGTCGTTCGGGGGCGACGGCGAACTGCGAAAGGGATCGCAAAATGATTCGGAAATTGGTCATTGCGCTCGGAGTACTGCTGCTCGGTGTCACGGCCGCCTCGGCGCAGAGCTGTCAGGACGCCATCGACAAGCGGCAGACGTTTATGAAGCATAGCGCCGCCGAGGCCAAAATTGGCTCCTCGATGATCAAGGGCGAGATTCCGTTCGATCTTGCCAAAACGAAAGAGATTTACGCCGCGTTTGCGGCCGACGCGGCCGCCATGCCGACGCTGTTTCCCGATTGCTCGAAAACCGGCGATCACACCACCGCCGCGCCGGCAGTCTGGGAAAAGTCTGCCGACTTCAAGGCCGCCATCGCCAAGTTCACTGCCGACATCAAAGCGGCGCAGGACTCCACCAAAGATCTTGATAGTCTGAAAGTGAATTTCCAGACCATCGGCAAAGACTGCGGCTCTTGCCACCAGACGTTCCGCGTGAAACCAAGCTGAAAATCCTGCAGTGGCAGGCAAGGGCGGCCGCCTGAAGGGGCGCGCCGCCCTTTGCTTTTCGCTGGTATATTTGCCGCCCAAAGGCTGGAGACGCTGGCATGCCTACATTGCGAACGCTCGCGCTTCTCGCCGGGGCCGCAGTCACGTTGGGTTTGGCAGCCTTCTGGATCATGACACTGCCGGCCATTGTTCCAGCATCGGCTTTGCCGCCTTATACGCCGAACCTCGATAACGGCCGCACCGTGTTCGCCATAGGCGGCTGCGCGTCGTGCCATGCTGTGCCCGCCGATGATCCCGACAAGACTGACCGCACTCGGCTCGGCGGCGGCTTGGCGCTCAAGACGTCGTTCGGGACTTTCCACGTGCCGAACATTTCGCCCGACCCCAGAGACGGGATCGGCCGCTGGAGCGAGGCCAATTTCGTCAGCGCGCTGTGGAAGGGCACGTCGGCGCGCGGTACTAATCTCTATCCGGTATTTCCCTACACGTCATATGCGCATATGCAGCTCAACGACGTGCGCGATCTGTTCGCTTATTTGAAAACGTTGCCACGCGTGCCGGGCAAAGTGCGCCGCCACGACCTGAAATTTCCGTTCAATGAGCGGCGTCTGCTCGGCGGCTGGAAATTGTTATTTCTGAAAGGTGGTCTCTTCGTGCCCGATCCGACGCGCTCGGCGCAATGGAACCGCGGCGCCTATCTCGTCAACGGCCCGGGGCATTGCGCGGAATGTCATTCGCCGCGCAATCTTCTTGGCGCGATTATCGATGACGAACGCTTTGCCGGCGGTCCAACGCCGGACGGACAGGGTTGGGTACCGAACATCACGCCGGTTGGATTGCAGCATGGCGACGACAAATGGACTGAGAAAGATATCGCCAGCTTTCTTGGCGACGGCATGATGCCATCCGGCGATTTCGCCGGCAGCACCATGGCGGACGTGATCCGCAATACGTCGCTGCTCGGTGCGGCGGACCGCGCCGCGATCGCACATTATATTTTCAAGTTGCCGCCGGTGCAGGGGCCAACGCCACCGCCGAAGAAGAACTGAGCTGTTCCCCGGCGGCCGCACGGGCCGACCGGGCGCAACCGTTACGATCCCGTTCCGAACGCCTTGAAGGTGATGATGGTGCGGGTGTCGGCGATGCCGGGAAGCGGTTGAACCTTCTCGGCGACGAAATGTCCAATGTCGGTCGACGGCTCGACGTAGAATTTCACCAAGAGGTCGAAATCGCCGGCGGTGGAATAAATTTCCGAGGCAATTTCGGCGTCGGCAAGCTTGTTGGCGACCTCATAGGACTTGCCAAGCTGGCATTTGATCTGCACGAAGAAGGGAACCATGAACGCCTCCGGATCGTCGCACGAGCTTATACCAGACCGCCCCATCGCGCACGATGCCGCGCGATAGTGTAAAGTCCGGGAAAACTGGATGTCCATGCGTCGTTCCGTCGATCTTCGCCTCAACGCCATCGTCGATCCCGAGCGGTCCGGCGGACACGATCTCGCCGATTTGGCGCGGCTTTGCGCCCAAGGCGGCGCCACGCTGATCCAATTGCGCGACAAAGTGAACGAAACCCGCGCCATGGTGGCGGTGGCGCGCGCGATCAAAGGGGCGCTGGCGCCGCTTGGCGTGCCGTTCGTCGTCAACGACCGCGTCGACGTAGCGCTCGCCGCCAAGGCCGACGGCGTGCATCTCGGGCCGGACGACATGGCGATCGAGGATGCGCGGGCGATCCTCGGCCAAGCCGCGATTATCGGCGCCTCGATCAAGTCGGTCGAGGCGGCCGTGACATTGCCGGTGGACCTGGTCGATTATGTCGGTTCGGGCGGCGTCTACGCGACATTGTCGAAAGAGCAGAAGAGCGCGCCGATCGGTACGCAAGGCTTGGCCCGTATCATCGCCGCGTTGCATCAGCGTGCCTCAAAGCTGCCGATCGCCGGAATCGCCGGCATAGACCCGAGCAATGCCGCCGCGGTTGTCGCCGCCGGGGCTGACGGCATCGCCGTAATATCGGCGCTGTCGCTGACGCCCGATCCCGCCGCCGCGACGCGCGCTTTGCGCGGCATTGTCGACGCCGCGCTGGCTAGGCGAGGCGCGTGATGGGCGCGCCCGTCGGTTTGACCATCGCCGGCTCGGATTCGAGCGGCGGTGCGGGCATCCAGGCGGATTTGAAGACCTTTTCCGCGCTTGGCGTTTACGGCGCTTCGGTTGTTACCGCGCTGACCGCGCAGAACACCAAAGGCGTCTTCGCCGTTCACCAAGTGCCGGACGATTTTATCACCGCGCAGATCGATGCCGTATTCGCCGATTTTGCCGTGGGCGCGGTGAAGATCGGCATGCTCGGCAATCTGGCCGCGATCGACGCCGTGGCCGCGGGTCTCGATCGCCATCAAGCGCGCAATGTCGTGCTCGATCCAGTGCTGGCGGCGACATCGGGTGAAAGGCTCTTAAGCGCAGATGCGCTTGGCGCACTGCGCGAGCTCGTCGCCCGCGCCAACGTGCTCACGCCCAATCTGCCGGAGGCAGCGGCATTGTTGCAGGAGTTGCCGGCGCAAGATGAAAGCGAGATGCTCAGACAAGCGGAACGGTTGCTGGAATTCGGCGCTGACGCGGTGCTGATCAAGGGCGGTCACGGCGGCGGCGCGGACAGCGTCGATCTTCTGGTCGAGCCGGCGGGCTATACGCGCTTTTCCGCGCCGCGGCTGCAGACCGGCGATGGTCATGGCACCGGCTGCTCGCTTGCCTCGGCCATCGCCGCCGGCCTTGCCAAAGGCTGCTTGCTCGGCGAGGCGGTCGGCGAAGCCAAGACTTATGTCAGCGCCGCCCTTGCCGCGGCCGATCGGCTGGGCGCCGGCTCGGGCCGCCGCCCGGTGCATCATTTCTTCAAGTGGTGGTGATCTTTACGTTGCTGCCGGCGCGCCGGGCTGCTTCGTCGGATGTGCCCGGGCAAAGGCGTCGATCTGGGACAGTGCATCGACGATGCGCCTGAAGTTCGGGAACGGTGCGGTGTCGACGTCATAATATTTCGCGCCGGCTGCCTGGCTCGCGAGGCAGATATCGGCAAGCGTGATCGAATCGCCGTGGCAGTAGCGGCCGGTGGCCTTGTCGGTCAGATTCGTTTCCAGAGCAGTGATGGCGGCAAGGTGCCAATGCTGGCACCATTTGTACACGGCGGCGGAATCGAATTTGAATTCGTGTTCCAGATATTCACGCACCCGCGGCACGATGAGCGGGTGAGAATCGCAGGCGACGATCTGAGCCAGTCCGCGCACCCGGGCGCGGTCGCGCGGATCGCGCGGCAACAGCGGCGGATTGGGATGCGTCTCGTCGAGATATTCGATGATGGCGAGCGATTCGAACAACGCCGGTCCGCCGTCGTCGGGGACAAGCGCGGGCAGCGCCATCATCGGGTTGACAGCGCGATAAGACGCCTCGCGCTGGTCGCCCTTCATCAGATTGACCTGGATCACCTCATCGGGCGCGATGCCCTTGAGATTAAGCGCAATGCGCACGCGATAGGTCGCGAGCGAGCGCCAGAACGAAAACAGTTTCACCGTGTTGCTCCCTTTGCTGCCACCGCGCGTCGCGCGTCCTGCTATTTCTTCGTGCCGCCCGGATCGGCTTTGAGCCCTGCGGCCTCAATGCCGGCAACGGCGATGATCTCGTCATTGTCTCCGGTATCGCCGGAAATGCCGACGGCGCCGACGATCTGGCCGCCAGCATCGCGGACCAGCACGCCGGCCGGATTCGGGACCAGTCGTCCGCCGCTTGCCGCGACGATTGCAGCAAGAAAATTCGGATTTTGCGCCGCGCGCTCCATCATCGTGCGCGAGCCCCAGCCCATGCCCAGCGCGCCATAGGCTTTGCCGACGGCGATCTCGTAGCGAATGATGCCCGAACCGTCTTCGCGCTTGGCACAGACCACGTGGCCGCCGGGATCGAGCACCACCACGGTCTGCGGCATCTGTTTAAGGTCCCGCGCTTTTTTCAGCGCGGCGTCGACGACGGTCGACGCTTGTGCGAGCGTAATGGCCATGGGGCCTCCGATTGTTGGTGTGAAGATTGTCTATGGCTGGCGACGATCCGCCCAATAGGCGGAGACCGTCGAGATTTCGGCGGCGCCACCGCGAAGACGCTTGGTCTCCTCGTAACAGGCCAAAGTTTGTGCGAGCACGGGCAGTGCAACGCCGCGCGACTGGGCTTCGCCGAGCATCGCCTTCATGTCCTTGATGCCGCCGTCGACGTTGAACGTAACCGGCCCGGGGTCGCCGCCCTTGAGCATTGCCGCTACGCCCGGCGCCCGCACTTTGGCGATGGTGGCGGCGCCGGATGTGTCGCTCAAGAGATCCATAAGCCGCTCCGGTGCGATCGGCAGCTTGCGGGTAAGCGCCAGCGCTTCGCCCAAGGCCTGCCAATACACCATGAGCGGCAGGTTCACCGCGAATTTGAGCACCGCGCCCGAGCCGACCGGACCGGCATGTTCGAGGCGGCGGCAAAGCTGTTCGAGGATCGGTCTGGCACGTGCCACGTCGGCATCGCCGCCGCCGGCAAGTCCGATAAGCCTGCCCTGGCGCGCGGGTCCGGTCGAGCCGCCGACCGGACATTCGACGAAGGCACCGCCCTTCGCCCGCACCGCCTCGGCCAACGCGATTTCGGTCGCCGGTAACACCGTACTCATGTCGATGAAGAGCTTGCCGCCGACGCTCCCACTGAGCAGGCCCTGCGATGCGTTGTAGACGGCATCGAGCGCTGCGGCATCGGTGAGGCTGGAAATGATGACGTCGGCGCGCAGTGTCAGCTCGGCAGGGGTTGTGGCGAGGCTCGCCCCGGCCACGGCCTTGGCCTTGTCCGGCGTGCGATTCCAGACGGTCACTTCGTGCCCGGCTTCGATCAGCCGCGCCGCGATGGCCGCGCCCATTTTTCCGATACCGGCGACACCGATCCGCATACAAAATCTCCTGACACATCGTTTCAGGCCGCCGACGATAAGCGATCGGCGCGCGGCTAGATAGCCGCTTGCACGCGCGGTGACCGGATGTCATAGCGTCGCGTCCTGGCGCGAAAAGGGAGTGCAAGCGGCATGGCTTCGGGCAACAAGGGCGTGGTCGGCATCGTCGGCCTCGGCATCATGGGCGGCGCGTTCGCGGAGAATCTGGTTGCCGCCGGCTGGCGCGTTATCGGCTACGATGTCGCCCCGGCGCGCCGGCGGGCATTGGCGCGGGCCGGCGTCGAGATCGCCGCCGACGCGACCGATGTGGCGCGCAAGGCAAAGACGATCATCACGAGCCTACCCAAGCCGGAAGCGCTGGCGTCGACGGCGGCGGCAATCGCCAAAGCTGGCTTGCCGCGCCGTGTTGTCGTTGAAGCGTCCACTTTCGCAATCGAGGATAAGGTCAAGGCGGAGGCGGTGCTGCGCAAGGCCGGCCATGTGCTGCTCGATTGTCCGATGAGCGGCACTGGCGCCCAGGCCAAAGTGAAGGATCTGGTGGTCTATGCGTCGGGCGGCCCTGCGGAAATCAAGAAGCTTCGTCCGATGTTCGCCGGCTTTACCCGCGCCCTTTACGATGTCGGCGTGTTCGGCAACGGCAGCCGCATGAAATACGTCGCCAACCATCTGGTCGCCATCCATAACGTCGCCAGCGCCGAGGCCATGGTGCTGGGAATGAAGGCCGGATTGCCGCCGCAACTCATATTCGATTTGATCAAGACCGGAGCCGGAAATTCGCGCATCTTCGAATTGCGCGCGCCGATGATGGTGAAAAACGACTATGGCAATGTCACTATGAAAATTTCAGTGTGGCAGAAGGACATGGACGTCATCGGCAGTTTCGCCAAAAAGATCAAAGTGCCGACGCCGATGTTCGATGCATCGAGCCGTATTTACGAGAAAGCGCTCAAAGGTGGACACGGCGCCGAAGACACCGCGGCCGTCTGCGCCGTGCTGGAAAAGATGGCCCGTGTGAAGCGCGGCAAGGGCAAAGCGCGCAAGACGGCGTGACGCCGAGGCATCCCGGCGAGTTTTCGTCTCTCGAGTGGCGCGGGCTTGTGCCGGGCCTCCGCGTCATTAATCTCCTCGCTGACGTGGAGATTTTGACGCCGGAATAAGTCCGGTCGTTGCGGTATGAGAAACGTCGGGAGGAAACGCATGTCATCGTTCGAAGGCGAGGCGCGTATGGCGGCGGTTGCAGGCGACCGCAAAACTCTCGAACAGCGCAGCGAAGTCCGCGACGGCATGCGCATCGATTGGGATGTGCCGATCGCGATGGATGACGGGCTGGTCCTGCGTGCCGACGTGTTCCGGCCCGTGGCCGAGGGCCACTATCCGGTGATTTTGAGTTACGGCCCCTACGCCAAAGGACTTGCCTTCCAGGATGGCTATCCGAGCGCCTGGCAGCGCATGATCGAACTGCATCCCGATGTCGCCGCAGGCTCGAGCAACCTCTACCAAAGCTGGGAGGTGGTCGATCCGGAGAAATGGGTGCCGCATGACTACGCCTGCGTGCGCGTCGATTCGCGCGGCGCCGGCTGCTCGCCGGGCTTCATCGATCATTTCTCGCCGCGCGAGACCAAGGATTTCTATAACTGCATCGAATGGGCCGGCGTGCAGCCCTGGTCGAACGGCAAGGTCGGGCTTAACGGCATTTCCTATTACGGCATCAATCAGTGGCATGTGGCCTCGCTTCAGCCGCCGCATCTCGCCGCCATGTGCATCTGGGAAGGCGCCGCCGATTGGTATCGCGACATGACGCACCATGGCGGCATTCTCTCGACCTTTTGGGAAAACTGGTACGACATGCAGGTCAAGACCGTGCAGTACGGCGCTGGCGAACGCGGCAAAAGAAGCCGCGTGCACGGCGAGCTGGTCTGCGGACCCGAGATCCTTCCGGAAGAGCAGCTCGCGAAGAACCGCAGCGATTTCGGTGCCGATATCGCCGCGCATCCGCTTGACGACGACTATCATCGCGCCCGCTCACCGGTGTGGTCGAAGGTGAAGGTGCCGTTGCTGTCAACGGCCAATTGGGGCGGTCAGGGGCTGCATCCGCGCGGCAATTTCGAAGGTTTCGTTCGCGCCGCGTCCAAGCAAAAATGGCTTGAAGCCCATGGCATAGAGCATTGGACGCACTTCTACACCGATTACGGCCGCAATCTGCAGCTGCGCTTTTTCGATTACTTTCTGCATGGCAAGAAAAATGGCTGGGACCGGCAGCCGCCGGTGCAGCTCCAGGTGCGTCACGTCGACCGCTTCGTCGAACGCACGGAGAAAGAGTGGCCGCTCAAGCGCACCAAATGGACCAAGCTCTATCTCGACCCGGTGTCCGGCTTACTCGGCGACAAAGCGCCGAAGAAGAAGGTCGTCGTTCGTTTCCAGGCGACGGGTGACGGCGTTACCTTCATGACGCCGCCGCTCGCGCGCGAGATCGAAATCACCGGGCCATCGGCGGTCAAGCTGTTCGTTTCGTCCTCGAGCAGCGACGCCGATATCTTTGTCGTGCTGCGGGTATTTTCGCCCGACCTCAAGGAAGTGGTCTTTCAAGGCGCCATCGATCCGCATACGCCGGTCGGCCAGGGTTGGCTGCGGGCGTCGCATCGTGCGATCGACAAAAAACTGTCGAAGCCATACCGGCCCTATCACGCCCACACTAAGCGTGCGCCGCTCAAACCTGGCGAGGTGGCCGCTCTCGATATCGAAGTCTGGCCGACGTCCATTGTGGTGCCGGCCGGCCATCGGATTGCGCTTACGATCCGCGGCAAAGATTATGCCTACGGTGGACCGAGCGGCGGACGGTTGTCGAACTTCAAGAACGAACTCACCGGTTGCGGTCCGTTCCTTCACGACGACCCGCGCGACCGCCCGCCGGAAATCTTTGCCGGCGTCACCAGCCTGCATTTCGGAGCGCAGCGGCCGTTTTTGTTGCTGCCCATCGTTCCGCCAAGGAAAAATTAGTCGTATAACCACGCCGTGTCTGAATCGTACGCTCGTACGATAAGAAGAACAGGCTCCGTCCCAATACGGGGCCAAGGGGGATTTGATGTCCACGAAAGTCAGTCGCCGCGCGCTCCTTGCCTCAGGTGCAGCAGGAGCGGCGGCAACGGCGATACGTTTTCCAACACCGGCGATCGCCCAATCCGCTCCCATCAAAGTCGGTCTACTGACGGTAAAGACTGGCCCGCTTGCGCAAGGCGGCATTCAAATGGAGCAGGGCGCACTCACTTTTCTGAAGCAGGCGAATTACACGATGGCCGGCCGCAAGGTCGATTTTGTCAGTGCCGACACTGGCGGAGCGCCCGCTGGCGCCAAGACCAAAGTCCAGGAACTGGTCGAACGCGACAAAGTCGATGTCGTCATCGGTCCACTGGCCGCTTTCGAACTCTACGCCATCAATGATTACGTCCAGCAGCAAAAGATGCCGACGCTCAGTCTCGCCGCGGCGGACAATCTCACGCAGCGAACGCCGAACCCCTACTTGATACGGGCCTCGGCGACGTCGTCGCAGGCCATGCAGCCGCTGGGCGACTACGCCGCGACGGAGATGAAGCTGAAGCGTGTGATCGGGCTGGCCGACGATCTGGCATTCGGCTACGAAGAAATCGGCGGCTTCCAGGCGGCGTTCGAGAAAGACGGCGGATGTCTGGTGGCCAAGCTGTGGCCGCCGCTGTCCACCCCGGATTACACGCCTTACGTCGCGCAGATCGCCGATTGCGACGGCGTCTGTCAGGGCTTTGCCGGTTCCAATCCGCTGCGTTTCATGAAGGCCTACGGCGATGCTGGACTGAAATATCCCGTGGTCACCGGTGAAGTCGGCGGCGACGATGCCTTGCTCAAGAGCTTCGGCAATGAAGCGGTCGGTCTCATCTCATGTTGCCCCTATTCACTCGACCTCGAGAGCGACTCCAATAGTCGCTTCATCGATGCGATGATGAAGGACTTCAACACCGTGCCCGGCTTCTATGCTGCGGGCATTTTCGTCAATTTCCAGGTGATCGAGGCCGGCCTGAAGGCGACCGGCGGCGATATCGCCGACAAGCCCAAGTTCATGGCGGCCATGCGCGCGGTCGAGTTGCCCGATACCCCGCGCGGGCCGATCAAATTCGATCACCTGGGCAATGTCGTTGGCACGTTCTGTATCCGGCGCTGCGGCACCGAGGGCGCGAAATACGGGCTCAAATTATGGAACAAGGTCATCAAGAAGTATGACAACGTAAGTCAATTCTGGACCTGGCCCGAACAGGAATTCCTCGCCCACCCGGTCTATTCGCGCGACTATCCGCCGCTGCGGAAGTGTTAAAAAGCCGCGACAATAGCGGGCTTTACAGGACGGCCGGGCTTCGCTCAAGATACGCGCAATGATATTGTTGCGACCGATACGATGGCTCTGATGCCAGTCGCGTTGGGGACGCGACTGGCGTTGCCGCGCGCCTTATGGGCGCCAATGGGAGGATAAAATGCTTCGTAAGCCCTTGTCTTCGAAAGTCAGCCGCCGGGCCGTCTTGGCCGGCACCGCCGCAGGAGCGGCGGCCGCCGTGACCCGCTTTCCGACGCCGGCTATTGCACAGGCCAAACCGTTCAAGCTCGGTCTTCTTACGGTAAAGACCGGGCCGCTGGCGCAAGGCGGCATCCAGATGGAACAGGGCGTGATCACGTACCTGAAGGAGACGAACTATACCATCGGCGGCCGCAAGGTCGATCTTGTTTCCGCCGATACCGGCGGCAATCCGGCCGGTGCCAAGACCAAGGCGCAGGAACTCATCGAGCGCGACAACGTCGACGTTATCTTGGGCCCGCTCGCCGCCTTCGAGATGTATGCGATCAACGAATATATCACCCAGCACAAAATGCCGACGCTCTGTCTCGCCGGCGCCGACAATCTGACGCAACGCACGCCGAGTCCCTATCTGTTGCGCACGTCGGCGACATCTTCGCAAGCGATGCAACCGATGGGCCATTACGCGGCGACCGAGCTCAAGCTCAAACGCGCGGTTACCGTCGTCGAGGACTTTGCTTTCGGCTACGAGCAGATCGGCGGCTTCCAGGCGGCGTTCCAGAAGGACGGCGGCTGCGTGGTCAATAAGCTTTGGCCGCCGCTGGTGACGCCCGATTACACGCCCTATGTCGCGCAAATCAGCGATTGTGACGGCGTTTGCCAGGGCTTCGCCGGGTCGAACCCGCTGCGCTTCATGAAGGCCTATGCCGGCGCGGGGCTGAAATATCCGGTGGTGACCGGGGAGACTGGCGGCGACGACGCTCTGCTCAAGAGCTTTGGCGACGAGGCAATCGGGCTGGTCAGCTGCGCGCCGTATACGCTCGATCTCGACACCGACGGCAATCATCGCTTCGTCCAGGGTATGTTGACCAATTACAACGCGATCCCCGGCCAATACGCCGCGATACTCTATGTCAATTGCCAAGTCGTCGACGCCGCCTTGAAATCGCTCAACGGAGACGTCGGGGACCGCGACAAGTTCATGGCGGCGCTCAGGGCGGTCAATCTGCCCGATACACCCCGCGGACCGGTCAAGTACGACCACTTGAACAATGTCGTCGGCACCTTCTATGTTCGGCGCTGCGGCACCGAGGGCGCCAAATATGGATTGAAGCTCTGGAACAAAACCATCAAGACTTACGACAATGTAAGCCAGTTCTGGACTTGGCCCGAGGCGGAGTTTCTCGCCCATCCGGTCTATTCGCGCGACTATCCGCCGCTGACCAAGTGTTGATCGGCGCGCCATCGAACCTGGCCCGGATTGCGCGTTGCGCGATCCGGGTTGCCAAAAAAGCCTGAAGCAGCCGGTAGCGGAAGGACGGGTATGACATTCTGGCTGCTGCTCACCGTCAACAGTGTGACGTTCGGCGGTCTGTTGTTTCTGTTGTCGGCCGGCTTCTCCTTGATCTTCGGGCTGATGCGCATCCCCAATCTGACGCACGGCTCGATGTTCATGGTCGGTGCCTATCTCGGCACCACGCTTCTCTCCGGCGCGCTCGGCTTCACGCTGAATTTTTGGGTTGCGGCCGTGATTGCCGCGCTTGAGGTCGCAATTTTAGGCGCCTTGATGGAGCGCCTGCTGCTGCGGCGGCTTGCCGGTCAGCAACTGGCGCAAGTGCTGGTGACGCTCGGCGTATCGTTTATGGTCGCCGATCTCTGCCTGATGGGGTGGGGTGGAGATCCGATCTCGGTGGCGACGCCGCCGCATCTCAACGGCTTCATCCGCTTCGCCGGCGCGGCTTTTCCGCTGTACCGCATGGCCGTGATCCTGATCGCGGTGGTGTTCGCAATCGCGCTCTGGCTGATGCTGGAGCGCACACGGCTCGGCGCCATGATACGTGCCGGCGTCGACGATCCGCAGATGGCCCGCGTCGTCGGCATTCGCGTCTCCCAGCTGTTCACCATCGTATTCGCGCTAGGCGCCGGGCTTGCCGGTTTTGCCGGAGTGATCGGCGGCCCGATCCTGTCGGTCTATCCGGGCCTTGATCAGGATATGCTGCCGCTCGCGCTGGTCGTGGTCATTCTCGGCGGCACCGGCAGCCTGTTGGGCTCATTCGTCGGCAGCATCGTTATCGGGTTCCTCTACAATTTCGGCCAGGCGCTGCTGCCCGAACTGGCTTATTTCATTTTGTTTTTGCCGATGGTGCTCGTCCTGGTGCTGCGGCCGCAAGGTCTTTTTGGAGGCCAAATCCTGTGAGCAGCCTCGCCGCCGGTCCAACCAAGACCGCCCTATCGGGTGCCGCCGTCGGGCGCGGCGTGGCCATTATTGTCGCCGTGCTCGCGCTGGTCGCGGTGCCCTACGTCATCGGGCAGCTGTATTACGTCAATATCGCGAGCCAGGTTCTGCTCTATGCGGTGTTTGCTTTGGGGATCAACGTGCTCGTCGGCTATGCCGGCCTGGTATCGCTGGGCCATGCGGGGCTGTTCGGCATCGCGGCCTATATCGACGCCTACCTGCTGAGCGCCGGCTACGGTCACACAGTGGCGATTTTGGCCGCGCTTGTCGGCGCGCTCGCTGCCACCGCGGTATTCGCCGCCCTGTCGCTGCGGGCAACCGGCATCAGTTTCATCATGATCACCCTTGCGCTCGGCGAAATCATCTGGGGGCTTGCCTACCGCTGGATCAGCATTACCGGCGGCGACAACGGCATCAGCGTCTCTACGCGGCCGGCGCCATTCGGGATCGCGCTCGACTCGCCTCAGGCCTTCTACGAAGCGACGCTTGTGATCTTTCTGATGTCCATTGCCACGGTGGCGATATTCGTGCGTTCGCCTTTCGGCGCCGCATTGTGCGGCACGCGCGATCAGCCGCGCCGTATGAACGCGCTCGGCTACCATGTCTGGATGATCCGGTTCGGAGCTTGCCTGTTCTCCGGATTGCTGACCGCCGTCGCCGGCATTCTTTTCGTCTATTACAACGAGTTCATCAGCCCGCAGGCCTTGGCCCTTACGGCGTCCGCCGAGGGCCTGTTGATGGTGATCTCCGGCGGCGCCGGTACCTTGCTCGGACCCGTTATCGGCGCGGCGCTGGTCGTGATCGTCAAGAACGTAGTAAGCGCCTACATCACGCGCTGGAATTTCATGCTGGGCGCGATCTTCGTCGCCATCGTGGTATTCATGCCCGAAGGGCTGGTGCCCGGCCTGGTGCGATTGACCCGCTCGGCCTGGAGCGCAACCGGCCGGCGCCGGACGGCACCCGTTCCCGCAGGGACGCAGCGATGATCGCGCTTGCCGTCAGCTCTCTGTGCAAATCGTTCGGTGGGTTGCGAGTCACCGTCGACGTCAATCTCAACATCGCCCCGGGTGAGCGCCGGCTGATCATCGGCCCGAACGGCGCGGGCAAGACCACGCTGTTCAACCTGATCACCGGCGAGATCGCGCCCGACAGTGGTTCGGTGGCGCTGTTCGGCCGCGATATCACCCGGATGCCGAGCCGCAAGCGCACGCATCTCGGCATGGCGCGGACCTACCAGATCATTACGCTGTTCGCGCAAGATACCATCGCGCACAACGTGACGCTGGCTTTGCTCGGCCTGTCGCCGCTGCGTTGGAATCCGCTGACCCCGCTCGACCGCCAGCATCATCTCGCCGCGCAGGGCCGCCAAGCGCTTGAGCGTGTCGGTCTCGCGCACATCGCGGCTCGGCCGCTGGCGCAGACGTCATACGGCGAGCGCCGGCGCGTCGAGATCGCCATGGCGCTGGCGCAGAACCCAAAAGTGCTGCTGCTCGACGAGCCGTTTGCCGGCCTGTCGATCGACGAACGGCAGGACGTGCGCAAGCTTCTCAACGCCATACCGCGCGATGTGACCATCGTGATGATCGAGCACGATATGGACACCGCCTTGGATCTCGCCGACCGCATCACGCTCCTGCATTTCGGCGAAGTGATCGTCGAGGGCACCCGCGCCGAAGTGGTGGCCGATCCGCGCACGCGGGAGGTCTATCTTGGCGAATAGCGCGCTTAGCCTCAGCGGCATCGAGGCTTACTACGGCGACAGCCATGTGCTGCAGGAGGTGTCATTTGCCCTTGGCCAGGGCCGGCTGCTCGGACTGCTGGGGCGCAACGGCGCCGGCAAGTCGACCTGCATGAATGTCAGTGTCGGGTTGTTGCCGCCGCGGGCAGGCAGCGTCGAGGTGTTCGGTACCGCGGTGACCCGCCTGCCGCCCGAACAGATCGCGGCTCAGGGCGTGGCGCTGGTGCCGCAGGGCCGGCGGGTTTTCCGCAGCCTGACCGTGCGCGAAAATCTCATGGTTGCCGCCCACACGGGCTTTGCCACCCGGCACGCGCCGTGGACCTTGGATACCGTCTTTGCCATGTTTCCGCGGCTCGCTGAACGCCGCAGCCAGCTCGCCGGTCACCTGTCCGGCGGCGAACAGCAGATGCTCGCCATCGGCCGGGCGCTGATGGCCAATCCGCGCGTCCTGCTGATGGACGAGCCGTCGGAGGGCCTCGCCCCGCAAATCGTCGCCGAGGTTATGACGACCATTCGCAAACTCAAGGAAAGCGGCCTGTCGATTGTTCTCGTCGAGCAGAGCCCGAAGCTCGTTTTCGATATTGCCGACGATATCATCATTCTCAATTCCGGCCGTGTCGCGGTGGCGGCCACGGCCGAAAAGCTCAAAACCGACGGCCTCGATCTGCGCCAGCATCTGGGAGTGTTTTAGCAATACCCCTTATGCCGGCTTGCGTTATTTGTTCATTTCTGTGTCATGATCATAGGCGCCGATACCCACTCATGCACGGGTCGCCGCGGCGCGCTTAATTTCATATGATCGATATTGCAAATTGCGAAACTCGCCGTCACCATGGCGGTCAGGGCGTCTGGAGGGGCACCACGTGATTACCGTACCCGAATTGGCGGCGGAGGCTCTGGGATCGTTTCTTCACGAGCACATGAGCCGCAGGTTCAGCTCGACCCATGCCGACTTGACCGAGCTCGTGCCGACGGTTGCCAGACTGGCCGTCGAATGTATCGGCAACAGCGATGCCCTGTATCACAATGTCGAGCATACCATGCTGGTGACGTTGGTGGGTTACGACATCATGAAAGGCAGATCGCTTTTGATGCCGACCTATCCCAGCGACTATGCGCACATGCTGGTCGCCTGCCTGATGCACGACATCGGCTATGTGCGCGGCATTCTCAACGGCGACGGGGCCGACGGTTATGTTATCGACGGCAAAGGCAACAAGACGAAATTGCCGCGCGGCGCCTCCGACGCGGCGCTGCTGCCGCATCACGTCGACCGCTCGAAGCTGTTCGTGATGGACCGTATTTCCAAAATAGAGTTGCTCGATGCCGAACGGATCGCCCGCGCCATCGAGTTCACCCGTTTTCCGTCGCCCTACGGGTCTGAAGATGAAGAGAACGAAGAAGGCCTCCTGGTGCGCGCCGCCGATCTCATCGGCCAGCTCGGCGATCCGCATTACCTGCGCAAGGCCAATGCGCTCTACTTCGAATTCGAAGAAGTCGGGATGAATCGCCAGCTCGGCTATACCTCGCCGGCCGATCTTACCGATCTATATCCGCAATTCTACTGGAACAGCGTTTCGCCGCACGTGCAGAGCGCCATCCGCTACCTTAATGTGACGTCGAGCGGACGACAATGGATCGCCAATCTCTACAGCAACGTGTTCCGTGCCGAACGCGAACTCAGCCTTTGCGGGCCGCAGCGCTGAGAATATCCGACCCCACGCACATGTGCGTTTCGCAGGCGGTTGGGATCGGACGCCAGATGGCGATTTGAGCACACCTGCCGCGCGGCCCGCCTCTCTTGCACAAGAGCGCCGCCTGTGCTTTTCCGCCTATGCCGAATTGAATGCAAGGAAAACTCATGCCCGAACTCTGGAATAAGTACGGCCCTACCGCGGCGCGCAAGCACGGCAAACCCGGGCGCGAGACGCGGCCTAAATCCGTCACCATCGATATTCACGCCCATGTCGATGTGCCGGCGGCGGCAGAATTCGTCGCGCCGCATCTCGATATGGCGACGGTGCCGCTATTCCATTTCGCGACGCAGCCATCGCAGGCGCTGACCCAAAAACAGACCGCCGACCTTGCCGCGCGGCGCGGCGCCGAACACCGGCTCGCCGATCTCGATGCCATGGCCGTCGACGTGCAAATGATCGCACCGCCGCCGCTGCAGTGTTACTACTCAGTGCCGCTCGACGTCGCGGTCAAAGCGGCGCGACTCGTCAATGACGGTATCGCCGAATATTGCGGCAAACATCCGGACCGCTTCAAAGGCTTTGGCTCGGTGCCGATGCCCGACGGCAACGAAGCCGCCAAAGAGCTCGAGCGCTGCGTCAAGACGCTTGGCTTCACTGGCGTCGAAGTCCTCACCAATGTAAACGGCAAGGAGCTGTCCGATCCGGCCTTCGCGCCGTTCTGGAAGAAGGCCGAAGAGCTTGGCGTTCTGGTGATGATCCACCCCAACGGCTTCACCGAGGCCTCGCGCTTTAAGCGCTTTTATTTCAACAACGTCGTCGGCAATCCGCTCGAGACCACGATCGCGCTGCATTATCTGATTTTTGACGGCGTGCTCGAACGTCATCCCCGGCTTAAGATTCTCGCCGTGCACGGCGGCGGCTATCTCGGCGCCTATCCGGGCCGGATCGATCATGCCTGGGCGGCGCGCTCGGATGCGCATGGCGATCTGCCGCAGCCGCCGACAACCTATCTCAAGCGCATCTATGTCGACACGGTGGTGTTCACGCCTTACCAACTCGCCGAACTGATGCGGGTGTTCGGCACCGATCACGTGGTCATGGGTACCGACTATCCCTTCGACATGGCCGAGTTCGACCCGGTCGGCCATATCGCCGGCGTCGAAGGTATCGACGCCACGACGATCGCCGCGCTTGCCGGCGGCAACAGCAAGAGATTGCTCGGCCTGTAATACCAAGTCCGCGGTCGGCGGAACTTGGATATTTGGCCTTGTCCGTTATTTAGAGTCCGGCTTGGCGGCCGGGGGCGGCGCTGCCGCAGGAGCAGGAGCAGCGGCGGGTGGCGGCGGGTTCATCATATGTGCGTAAACGCTGCCCGGCACGACGGTCATGACGAACGATGTCGGCGTCTCGTTCGGCCCGAACGGGCCGGGAACCTGATGCGAGACCGGCGGCAGGCTTTGCAGATAAGCCGCCATCGCCCGTGCGTCCGATGTGGTCAAGTTCTTGTAGGCCTCGTAAGGCATGGAGGGCGCGAGCTTGCGTCCTTGCGGCGTCATTCCGGTGGTGATTGCAGTGATTATCTGCGCGGCGGTCCAATTGCCCAGGCCGGTCGCCTTGTCCGGGGTGAGATTGGGCCCGACAAAGACGCCGAGGTGCGGAATGGCGAAGCCGACGTCGGAACCGCCGAGAAATTTGCTCATATCCGGCTTGCCGAAGAAGCTCCCCGGCGTATGACAATCGGTGCAGCTTCCGATCGTGACCAGATATTTGCCGCGCGCGATTTCATGAGTGCTGGCCGCGTTCGCGGCGGGCAGCGTGGCGAGGTAAGCGCCGGTCACCGCGACAAGGCACGACAGGAGTGTTCCCGTTTTCAAGTTCATCCCCCTTTGGATTGACGCTCGGGACAGCCGGATGCGCCCCGAATCCGAGCCGGAATCCTGCCCGAAAAACTGGGGCTTGGAAACGACCTAATGTGACGCGGTCAGAAATAGCAGCGCGGCTCCGTGCGATAGCGGTCCTGCGAACATTGGACGCCATCCTACCGCCGCCAAGCCTCCGCCATCGCGGCGATCAAGGCGAGGCCCGCGGGAACCAGCATCGGATAAGCGATGAGATGCAGCGCAGTCGCGCCGATCAGGGCCCCTATGGCGTAGGCGACCCATGAGGCCGTCAACAATGCCAGCGCGCTCCGGTGCTCCGTTGGATTTTGCACGGATGAGCCAAGTTGGACCAGGTTGCCGGTGATGAAGACGGTATTGAGCGGCACGCCGGCAATCGTGCGCACGGCTGCATTTTGCATGCCGAGCGCGGCGGCCACGACCGCGGCGCTCCAGTGGTTGGCGATGAATTCGGACGCCGCCAGCATCAGCGCCGTCGCTACAAGCGGCACGGCGGCGGGGATTTCGCTCTTGAGAGCGGTGCGTGTGAGAATGACCGCCGCGAAAAACGCCGCCACGATGACGATATGATAGCCGGCCTGATCGAGCCGCCAGTGCGCGAAATCGATGCCGAGCAGGACCGTGTTGCCCGTCATGGCGCCGACGAAGGTATCGTAGCGCAGATAGGCGATGGCGTCGGCCGATCCGCCGATCATGCAGAGCAGCACGGTGCGTGCGATGTCGCGTGCCTGCATCGGCGGCCCGGCGCTCAGCGCCGCCGCTGCTTCTTTGGCGGCTTTAATTGATGCACGGTGGCCGACGCGCCGGCGCTGCGCCGTAGCGCCTCTTTGAGGCTTCCCGGCCGGCCATGCTTCTTGAGAAGATCGCGGAACGCCTCGTCGGCGAGCTCTTGAAAGTCCTTCATCTGATCGTGGCCGAGCAGATCGAGCTGTTGCCAGGTCTCGTCGTCGATCTGCACGCGCTTGCCCGGCATCAGCTTGCCTTCTTATGCCGCGCCGAGTTCCGGGCCGGCGATCGCGCCGCCTTCTTTGCCGGAGGTTTTGACGCGCGCGCGCTGGTTTGCGGTGCGGCTTGCCGCGCGCGGCCGCCCGATGATTTGCCGCCGGTCTTGACGCTTTGGCGCAGCGCGTCCATCAAATTGATGACGTTCGATGGCGCGCGCTCCTGCGGCCGTTCGATCTTTTCGCCCTTCTGTTTCTTGCGCAGCAAGTCCTTCAGCGCGTCTTCGTAGTCGTCCTTGAACTCCGCCGGCTTGAAGTGCCCGGCCTTGCTCTCGACGATATGCAAGGCGAGATCGAGCATGTCCTTCGGGATTTTCTGGTCCTCGATGGTGTCGAAATACTCATCTTCCTTGCGCACCTCGTAGGGATAGCGCAGCGTGACGCCGACCATGCCCTTGCCGCGGGCTTCGAGCGCGATGATGTGTTCGCGCGACGTGAACACCACCTTGCCCAGCGCCACCATGCCTTCTTTGTGGATCGCTTCGCGAATGACGGCAAAGGCCTGCTGGCCGACTTCGCCGTCCGGCACGAGGTAATACGGATCGCGCATGAAGAGCTCGTCGATTTCGCTGCGCGGCACGAACTGCTCGATGTCGATGATGTGCTTGGATTCGACGGCGACGGCCTCGAGCTCCTCGGGTTCGAGCTCGATATATTCGCCCTTGGCCAGCTCATAGCCTTTGATGATGTCGGCGTTTTCCACTTCGTCGCCGGTATCGGCATCCACTTTCTTGTAGCGGATACGGTTGCCGGTCTCTTTGTTGAGCTGGTGGAAGCTGATCTTTTCCCGCTCCGAGGTTGCCGGATAAAGCGCGATCGGGCAGGAGACGAGCGACAGCTTGAGATAGCCTTTCCAATACGCGCGCGGGGCCACGGGCTTACTCCATTACTCTTCCGGACGCTTCGGGAACGCAAATTTTAACGATATCAGGGAACGAGCGTTCCACAAGGGAACTCACAACCGTGGAGTTACCGGGCGTTTCTTCTTTGTTCTTTTGCTCGGGCATGCCTAGACTCGCGGGGTGATTCGCCCATTCGCGAGCAAAGCCATGGCAGCCGGTAGCGCACTAAGAAAACAAACGATCATCGAAGAAATGCCGAAGGGGCGGGCCGCGCTTATGGAGCGGCCCAAGGAGCGACCCACGCCGCGGCTGTTTCACGCCAGAATGGTGGTTACCCGCGTCGAGGAGTGGTGCGTGGAGGCGTCGACGCCCGAGGAAGCCGAGGCGCTTTTGACCGCCGGCGCCGGCCATCGCTGTACGCCCGGTGAAAGCATCCAGGTCGAGATCGATCAGCTGCTCGACGAATAGGCGCCTGCGCCGCGCATTTTCGCTTCCTTGACCCGGTCGTATTGACGACCGATGGCATGCGCTCGGCACAGCGCGAAAGCGCGTCTGCCGTCGCAAATTGGACATTCCACGGTGTAAGCTTGTGTTTGGGCTGGATTGGAGGCCCGCCCGTGTCGGCGTTGGCTTTTGGCGGACATCCGGAGCGGCATGACGGCGATAGAATCAATAATGCCGGCGCCCTCCGATGGCGTTCCTGAGGGGAGGGTCACATTCCTCGGCCGGGAGGCGGCCTATTGGCGGCTACGCATAAAGGGTGCGGCGCTCCTGATGTTCACGCTTGGCATCTACCGCTTTTGGTTTGCCACCGACGTCCGCCGCTATCTGTGGTCGAACATCGAGATCGGCGGCGAAACCCTGGAATATAGCGGCCTCGCCACTGAACTCCTCGGCGGCTTTCTGCTCGCGGTCGCCATTGTCGGGCCGCTTTACACCGCGATCGCCTCGGCGGCGCTGGCGCTCGATACCGTGGAGACGGCCGTCGCCGGAGCCGGCGTGTTGCTGTTCGTGTTGCTCGGCCAATTCGCGCTGTATAGGGCGCGGCGCTATCGGCTGACGCGGACGTGTTTCGCGGCGTACGGTTCGATCAGCACGGCTCGGCCTGGCGGTACGCCATCTTCGCGCTGATGTGGTGGGCGCTCGCTGCCGCGACGTTCGGGCTCGCGTATCCGTGGGCGCAGGCCAACCTGCAACGCTACAAAATGCGTCACACCAGCTATGGCGATCTGGACGGCGGCTTCGCCGGATCGGGATTGTCGCTGTTTTTGCGTGGTCTGCCGATCTGGCTCTGCCTGGTGGGGCCGATTGTTGCGGCGCTCGTAGCGCTCGACCGCACGGTCGATTGGAATGCGCTCAACGCCATGATGGCGCAAGGCGACGGCAAGCCGCTGGCCTTACTGGTCGGCAATTCGGGACTCGATGTTTTCGCCGTCATCACCGCGGCGGCCGGCGCCAGCATCGCCGCAGCGGTGCTGCTCTACCCTTTGTTCACCGCCATGATGATGCGCTGGTGGATTTCGGGCCTGCGCTTCGGCGCCGTGGCGGTGCAATCGCGCTTGTCCGTGGTGCAGGTCTACCGCATCTATTTGCGCTTTCTGCTTTACGCCGTGCCCTACGGGTTGGCGGTATCGGCGATCGGCGGCGCATCGATATTTTTAAGCGGCAAGCTCGTCGGATCGAATCACGACTCCATGCTCGCGGAATTGTTCGCCAGTATGTTGTCGCTGGCGATCTATGTGATCATCGTGCTTGGCGTTTCCACGATTTATCAGGTTATCGTCACCTTCGCGATGTGGCGGCTTTCCGCGCAAACCACCGACCTCCTCGACGCCGAAGCGCTCGATCGCGTGCGCGCCGCCGGCGTCCCGGACTCCGCGCTCGGTGAAGGCTTGGTCGACGCGCTCGGCGTCGGAGGCATCTGATGCTGGAGCCGGCGAGCGCGTCAGCCTTGCGCGGCCCGGCCGTCTATTTCGACGGCACGTCGAGTGCGCGCAACGCTGTGGTCGTGGAACTGACAGGCGCAGGTCTCTGCGTTCTCGGTGGCGGCGGTCCGGATACCGATCGCGTGCTCGACGAATGGGCTTATGCCGATCTGCGGCGGATGTCGGCGCCCGAGGGAATGCTGCGGCTGGGACGGCGTGGCGAAACGCTGCTGGCGCGACTCGAAATCCGCGATCCCGCCCTGATCGACGCCATCGAGAGCCGGGCCGAAGCGCTCGACCGCGGCGGTGCTCTGGAACGCCAGCTTCGCCGCAAGGTCGTGGCGCTGAGCTTTGCCGCCGCCGTCTCGCTCGTCGTCACCGCCGCTTTTGGTCTGCCGGCGCTTGCCAATCGGCTCATTCCGCTGGTGCCGCTCGGCGTCGAGCACGAGCTCGGCGCGGCGATCGACAAAAACATTCGCCCGTCGCTCGATAGCGGTCATCTCGGTCCGGCGTTCGCCTGTGGCGCCGCGCCGAGCGAGGCCGCCGGCCGCACCGCACTCGATAAACTCGTCGGCAAGCTCAAAACCGCTGCAGCCTTGCCCATGCCTCTGCATGTCGAGGTGGTGCGCCGCGACGAGCCCAATGCCATGGCGTTGCCCGGTGGCCACATCTATGTCGATGACGGTCTCATCGCCAAAGCGGAGACGCCGGACCAATTGGCCGGCGTGCTGGCGCACGAGATCGGTCACGTCGCCCATCGCGACGGCACCCGCACGGTATTGCAGACGGCCGGCCTGTCGTTTCTGTTCGGCATGATGCTCGGTGATTTCGTCGTCGGCGGCGCCGTCGTGATCGCGGCAAGAACCGTGCTGAAATCGTCCTATTCGCGCCGCGTCGAAGCGGCGGCGGACGCCTACAGCGTCACGCTGATGGAAAAGGCCGGTGGCGATCCGCGCGCGCTCGGCGTCATCCTGGCCAGCATTGTCAGCGACAAGCAGCACGGCATGAAACTTCTGCTCGACCACCCGGAGACCAAGGACCGCATTGCCGCAATCGACGCCCTTGCCGTGTCCGGGGCGACCACGCCGCTCCTTGACGCGGCGGACTGGAATGCGCTGAAACAAATTTGTGCCCCACTGCCGGCGCAGGATGGCGCAACGGGCTACGGCCCGGACGGTCAAGCCATCCCCCATTAGCCGCTGCGAGCGAGAATCCACCCAGAATGCGACGTCGTATCCTCAACGATCGGCCGGTCTCGCGGCTCGCGGTCTGGGCGCGCCGCGTCGCCTTGTTTTCGCTCGCCGCCACTTTCGTCGCGATTATCATCGTGCGCTCGGGAGCGCTCGACATCGTGCCGGCTCTTTCGACCTTGGGCGGTGCACTAGTTTTGGCCTGTGTCGCCATCCTGCTCGCGTTTACCTCCTGCGTCGTGATCTGGCGCGAGGGCATCGGCGGCGGCCGCCATGCGGCCACGGCGTTCGTCATCGGCTTCGCGCTGATGGCCTATCCGGCCTATCTCGGTATCAAAGCCTACCGGCTGCCGGCGATCTACGATGTGACCACCGATCCGATCGATCCGCCGCAATTCGACGCCATTGCACGGTTGCGCCCTCGCGACGCCAATCCGGTCGCCTATGCCGGGCTCTATGCCGCGGAGCTGCAGAACGCGGCCTATCCGGACATCGCTCCCGACGAGATCACGGCGACGCCGCAAGAGGCCTATAACGCGGTGATGAAGGTCATCGCCAAGCGGCGCTGGCGGGTCGTCGATGCGCGGCCGCCGCAGGCGCGTGTGGCCGATGCACGGCAGACCGGCGATCTCGCGGTGCGCGACGGCCTCATTGAAGCGATCGCGCGTACGCCGATCCTCGGCTTTCGCGACGACGTGGTGGTGCGGGTGCGGGCGACCGCCGACGGCGCTCGCATCGACGTGCGCTCGGCGTCGCGCTACGGCCGGCACGATTTTGGCACCAACGCATCGCGCGTCCGTAATCTGATCGACAACGTCGACGATGTCCTATCGACGCCGGCGCCGGAGCGTCCGGAGAAGAAGCCGGTTGCGCCGCCGTCCCGTCAGCCGGAGGGCAAGGCGTCGGCCAAGCGGTAGGTGCCTTCGATCGACGGCGGCCCCTCGGTGGCGACCAAACCGCGGGCCACCAGATCCTCCAAATGCGCCAGTACCGACAGCGCGGCGGCGCCGGCAAGCCGCGGCTCGATCCCGATATAGACCGCTTTGACGATGGTCGGAATGTCGGCTGCGCCTTTGTGCAGCCGGTGCATGATCGAAGCCTCACGGCCGGCGCGATGCCGGATCAGAAACTGCACATACCGTGGCGCGTCGCGCACCGGCATGCCGTGGCCGGAGAGATAAAGCGGCTCCGCCCGCCGTGCGAGCTTGTGCAGCGATGCCATGTAATCGCTCATCGCGCCATCGGGCGGCGCCACGATCGTGGTCGACCAACCCATGACGTGATCGCCGGCAAACAGCAGGTCGGCCTCCTTGTGGGCAAAGGCCATGTGGTTGGCGGTGTGGCCGGGCGTCGTCACCGCTTCCAGAGTCCAGCCGTCGCCCGATACGACCTCACCATCGGCCAGCGCGACATCCGGGCGGAAGGCCATGTCGGCGGACGCGTCCAGCCGGTGCGTTTCGCCGATGTGCAGCGGCCGCGCCAAGCGGTGCGGGCCCTGCGCGTAGACGGTCGCGCCGGTCGCGGCCTTGACCTTGGGCACCGCCGGCGAGTGATCGCGATGGGTATGGGTGACGAATATGTGCGTCACCGTTTCGCCGCGCACCGCATCGAGCAGCGCCGCGACATGGGCGTCGTCATCGGGCCCGGGGTCCAGGATCGCGACTTTGCCGCGGCCGATGATGTAGCTCATCGTGCCTTTGAACGTGAACGGTCCGGGATTGTCGGCGGGTACGGCGCGCACGCCGGGCGCCACCTCGCTGGCGCGGTCGGGCACAAGGTCGAAAGTCTTATTGAAAGGGACGTCGTCGTTCATGCGGCTAAACCGATCATTTACGCAGCGTAAGCTCGAAGCCGATCGGATCCAGCCGGAACTCGCCGTGACCGAATTGCGACCGGGACACCAGTTCCACCATGCTGTCCTTGGTGTAGGCGCGCCCCTTTAACATGAAACGGAAGGTCAATTTGATCATTGCCGCGCCGACGGCGCCGCGATTTTTGAAATAATCGGCAACGGCGCGTGATGAGTAGTCCTTGCGCAGATCGATGACCAGTGCGCTGCCGCCCGGCTTGAGCACGCGATGCATCTCATTGAGCGCCACCAGAGGCCGGCTGAAATTCTTGAACGCGGCGCGGCAAACGATGCAGTCGAATTGATCGTCAGGAAACGGCAAATCGGCGGCGTCGCCATGCTCGAAATCGCCGGCTATCTGCACAAAGGTGCGGCTGATGTCGATCCCGGTCACCCGAGCGCCGGTCAGCCTGGCTAATTCGATGGCGAGAAGGCCGGGCCCCGGCGCGATTTCGAGCACGCGCGAACCGGCAGTGAGCGGGGCTGCAATCCGGCGCGCAGTCGCCTGCAATTCGTCGCGGTCATGCTCGGCCTGGCGCGCGTAGAGGGTGGCAATAAAGCCCTCCATCCCGCGGCCTATATAAGGTTTTGCCGACGCCTCCGGCATGCTGGGTCCCCTTTCGCCTTGGTCGCCCAACCATGTGAGAAAAGGAACACGGCAGTGCAAGCGCGCTGGAGCGAGCCGGGGCGCCGGGGAGGGATGCGCAATGCGAATGAGGGGTTCACAAAAAAGTAGAGCCCCGGTGCCGGGAATGCCGGGGCTCTAGCAACCTCAATTTCCACGGTAAGTGAGACCGAGATCGCCCAATGAGCTATGCAAACGGCGGGCCAAGTCGGGCTCAGCGCCGATCCCGCAAAATTCGGCCGATTTTACCCAGAAGATTTGCCGGAAGGATGTCCCGCGATGCGCGCTGATCGCGCCGCAGGCGGGTATTGGCTATTTTGCAGGCATTAAGGCTATTTGCCTAGAACGGCGTCCGGCTGCGGATGGCGGCCGCCAGCGTGCCCTCGTCGAGATAATCAAGCTCGCCGCCGACCGGAACGCCGTGAGCGAGCCGCGTCACCTTCACATTCGCATCGGCCAGGAGATCGGTGATGTAGTGGGCGGTGCTCTGGCCGTCGACCGTGGCGGACAGCGCCAGCACGACTTCCGTCACCGCCGCATCGCTGGCCCGCTTGATCAAGTTGTCGATCGAGAGATCGTCCGGGCCGACGCCGTCGAGCGGCGACAGTGTGCCGCCGAGCACATGGTAGCGGGCATTGATGGCATGTGCGCGTTCCAGGGCCCACAGATCGGCCACGTCGGCGACGACCACGAGGGCAGTGCCGTCACGCCTGGGATCGGTGCATACCGCGCACGGATTTTGCGTATCGATATTACCGCAGATGCGGCAGACCTCGATCTTTTCCATCGCAGTCTGCAGCGCCGCGGCAAGCGGTGCCATTAGCAGTTCCCGCTTTTTGATCAGGAACAAAGCCGCACGCCGCGCCGATCGCGGCCCTAGCCCCGGCAAGCGGGCCAAGAGCTGGATGAGGCGCTCGATTTCCGGACCGGCAGAAACGGCGGGCATCAGAACAGCTTCAACCCCGGCGGCAGCGGCAGGCCGCCAGTCAGCGCCTGCATCCTTTCGGCGAGCTGCGTCTCGAGCTTGCGCTTGGCCTCGGCGTGGGCGGCGACGACGAGATCCTCGACGATCTCCTTCTGGTCTGGCTTGAGCAGCGATTCGTCGATGCTCACCGCGCGCAGATCGCCCTTGCCGGAAATTTTGATCGAGACAAGCCCACCGCCGGACGCGCCTTCGACCTCCAGCCGGTCGAGCTCGGCCTGCATCGCTTCCATCTTCGACTTCAATTCCGTGGCCTGTTTCATCAGGCCAAGAAAATCAGGCATCGGCTTTCCTTCCATCGCGCCGTGATGCGGACCTAAGCTCCCAAGCAGACTATAGTGCGGGCGCCAAAACGAGGATCCCTCATTACGGCGCTTCGTCGGGCTCCTCATTGTCCGTTTGCGCAGCCGGGTGCACCTCCTCCGCGGCGGTCGCCGGCGGCCGCACGTCGACGATCTCGGCGCCGGGAAAGTGCGTCAGCACTGCCTGCACCAACGGATCGTCGCGGACGCCGTCTTTTAGTTCTGCTTTGCGCGTCTCGGCTTGGGCGCGCAAGCTCGGCATGCCGGCTTCGGCCGAGACCGCGACCATCCAGCGTCGGCCGGTCCACTCGGAGAGCTTTTTCGACAATTCGCCGATCAGCGACTGCCGTGCGCTCGGCTCCAGCGCCAGCTCGAGCCTGCCGTCCTCGAAACGAACCAGCCGCACATCGCGCTCAAGCGCGCTTTTCAGCACAAGGTCGCGCTTTTCCACCGCGAGAGCGATCATCTCGGCAAAGCTGTTTACGGCGCGGACTTCGATGGCGCGGGCCGACGTCTCCTCGAACGGCGCCGGATTCTCGGATTGCCGCGGGGCCGCCAGTGGCGCGGCGGACGCGAGCGGGCCGCGACTGCCGCGCGCGGATTCGCTGCGCAACTCCGGGCGCGGCGTCGCACCCCCTGCCATTCCTCCCCCGCTTGCGGGGGAGGACAGGCTAGGAGAAGCGCCGTTGCCGGTGCGCGTATCGGCGAGCGAACGGACGACCTCGTCGGGCGTCGGCAGGTCGGCGGCATAGGCGATACGAACGAGCACCATCTCCGCGGCATCGATCGGACGGCCTGCGGCATCGACCTCGGTAATGCCTTTGAGCAGCATCTGCCAGGTTCGCGCCAAAACGCGCATCGAAAGCTTGGTCGCAAAGCCGCGCCCGCGGCTGCGTTCGGCTTCGGTCAGCGACACGTCGTCGGCCAGGGCCGGCACGACTTTGACGCGGGTGACGAAATGGGTGAATTCGGCCAGGTCGCCGAGCACCATGGCCGGATCGGCGCCGCTGTCGTATTGGTCGCGCAATTCGGTCAGCGCCGCGGCGATGTCGGCGCGCATCAGCGCATCGAACAGATCGATCACCCGCGTGCGGTCGGCAAGTCCGAGCATTTGCCGCGCGTCCTCGGCGCGCACCGGGCCGGCCGCATGAGCAATCGCCTGGTCGAACAAAGAGAGCGAGTCGCGTACCGAGCCTTCGGCGGCACGCGCGATCAGCGCCAGCGCCTCCGGCTCGGCTTCGATCGCTTCCTTGCCGGCGATGCCCTGCAGATGCCGCACCAACAGCGCGGCGTCGACCCGGCGCAGGTCGAAGCGTTGGCAGCGCGACAATACGGTGATCGGCACTTTGCGGATTTCGGTGGTGGCGAACACAAACTTGGCGTGCGGCGGCGGTTCCTCCAGCGTCTTCAACAACGCGTTGAAGGCCGCGCCCGACAGCATGTGCACTTCGTCGAGGATATAGACCTTGTAACGGGCCGAGACCGGCGCGTAGCGGATGGCGTCGTTGATCGCGCGCACGTCCTCGACGCCGTTATGGGACGCTGCGTCCATCTCGATGACATCGAGATGACGGCTTTCCATGATGGCTTCGCAATGCACGCCGAGCGCCGGCATTTTGACCGTCGGCGCGGTGACCGATCCGTCGGGCAGTTCGTAATTCAGCGCCCGGGCGAGGATGCGGGCGGTCGTCGTCTTGCCGACGCCGCGCACGCCGGTGAGGATCCAGGCTTGCGGAATGCGGCCGGACTCGAACGCGTTGGCAACGGTGCGCACCATGGCGTCCTGGCCGATCAGGTCGTCGAAGGTCGCCGGGCGATATTTGCGCGCCAGAACGCGATAGGGGGCCGATGGTGTCGTGGCGTCGTTCATTGCAATTGAATGTAGCCTGGGTTGAGCGGAGCGAAACCCGGGGAGGGCGCAGCAGCCTCTCGGTCGTTCCCGGATTTCGCTCCGCTCAATCCGGGCTACATCCGCGATGTGAAAGGGTGGGAGGCTGACGAGCGACCCGAACCGCGCTCGTTAGGGCTGCTTCCTTCCGGACCTGACCCGGTTGGCGAGTGGCTCGTCCACCGCCAACCTCCCGCCCCCTATATCGGCCGGGTAGGGGGCGAAAGCAAGCGCGCGGCGTGGCTCAGCCGGCCTCCTACATGGCGTCCTTGGCCACGTCATAGCCGTAGAGCCAGCCGACCTGGAACGTGGTGGTGTCGCCGCGCCGGCCGCTGCCGAAGCGGTCGCGGAGCGCGAATTTCACGTCGCGTTTGAGGCGTGCCCAGGGCGAGGCGAGGTGGTTTTCCTTGGCGCGGGCCCGCGAGCCAAGCACCGCCGCTGTCGCCCGCGGCGCCCGCACGCGCTCATAGGCATTCAGCGCCGCGCCGAGATCGTCTGGCTGCCGTGCAATCAGCGCCGCCAGCACGCAGCCGTCCTCGATGGCCATGCCGGCGCCCTGTGCCAGATAGGGCAGCATGGAATGCGCGGAATCGCCGAGCAGCGTTGCGCGGCCTTTGCTCCAGCGCTGCAGCGGATCGCGGTCGTAGAGCGCCCATTTGTACCAGTGCGTGCTGCACGGATAGAGGCGGGTGAGATCGCGATGCCAGCGCGCATAGGTCTTGGTCACTTCCGACACGTCGCACTCGTGCGTCCACGATTCCTCGGTCCAGGCGTCGCTGTCGATATGGGCCACGATGTTGAGGAGCTCGCCGCGGCGCACGCGATAATGCACGACATGGCCGTGCGGCCCCATCCACATGGTGCCGTCCTCGGTATTGATGTCGCGTGGCACCGCCTCGATCGGCGCCATGCCGCGGTAGCAGATGCAGCCGGTGAACCGCGGCGCGTCGGCGCCGAACAGGCTGTTGCGCACCGCCGAATGGATACCGTCGGCGCCGACCACGAGATCGGCTTCGATTGCGCTGCCGTCAGCGAACTGCGCCGCGGCGGGCTGCTTGGTGCCGTCGCCCGGATCGACGCCGATGCAGCGCTTGCCGAGACGGATTTCGGTTTTTTGCAGTGCGCCGCGCAATACGTCGAGCAGATCGGCGCGATGCAGCGTGAGATTTGGTGCGCCGAATTTCTCGCGGAAATCGCTGCGGCGGATGCGCGAGATGTAGCGCCCGGTCTTCCACGAGCGGATAAGCTGGAACGCTGACGCCCAGCCGATGGCCTCCACCTCGCGGTCGACGCCGAGGGCGCGAAACGCCTTCACCGCGTTGGGCGTCAGATTGATCCCCGCCCCAATCTCGCTGTGCACCGGCGACTGTTCGCAAACAATGACCTCGGCGCCTTGGCGCTCGAGCGCCAGCGCCGCGGTCAATCCGCCGATGCCGCCGCCGACAATGACGACACGTGGCATACGTGGCATTTCCCGCGGTCTCCCCGTTCCTGCCGCAGCACTGTAGCGTCACGCCGCCCGTTCGGGGAGAGGCTGCGGCCCCAATGCCGCGGCGTCCTGGTCCTCGCCAGCGGCGGCCGCATAGCAGCGTTCGTTCCCTTACGGGAACTTCCTTATGGATAATTCCCGAATTTCGTGCCGGCGCCGTTCGTTGCAACCTGTGCCAACACATCGCCATAGGCGAGAAATCTGGGAGCGTTCGATGTCGACGGGAGCCACTCAAACCGACCGGGCGGTAAGCATACGCGCCGAGGCCGACCAATTTTTCCGGCTCGGCCTGATGTATTCCACGGGCGAAACCGTGCCGGCCGACATGGTCGCCGCGCACAAGTGGTTCAATATTGCCGGCATGCGTGGTTCGCGCGAAGCGGTCCACCATCGCTGCGAGATCGCCCGCGAGATGTCGTCCGCGGAAATCGCCGATGCGCAGCGCGCCGCGCGCACTTGGCTCACGCGGCATTAACCGGCGCTTGCCGCGACCCGGCTTACTTCGCCGCGGTAAACTGCTAGGCTAGTGGCTGACCTTCACGAATCAAGTGAAAAGGAACGCCATGCGTCGCACGTTCGCTCTAGCCGCGATGTTTGCCCTTGTGCTGCCGGCCGTGGCCGTCGCGCAGGATCACAAGGACCATAAAGGGCCGCCGCCGCATCCAGGCCCGCACGGCCCGCCGCCGCCGCATCCAGCTTTCAAGCCGCCGCCGCATCCAGGCGGTCCGGCCGGTCCGCCGCATCCGGGATTCAAGCCGCCTCCTCCGCACGGGCCGATGGGGGGCCCGCCCCCCGGACCGCATGGGCCGATGGGAGGACCGATGCATCCGCCTGGCGGGCCGCCCGGGGTGCAGTTCAGCTACCACGGGCATCAGTTCAACCGCTTCCACGCCCCGCATCCGTTCGTCTATCCGCCGGGTTGGGAGTACCGGCGCTGGGCCGCCGGTGGGATTCTGCCGCCGATCTTCCTGGCTCCTGACTATTACTTCATGGATTGGGCCGCGCTCGGACTGCCGCCCCCGCCGCCCGGCGACCAGTGGGTCCGTTACGGACCCGACCTGCTTCTGGTCGATGTGAGTTCGGGCCAGATCGTCGACGTGATCTACGACGCGTTCTACTGAGAGCGGTCGACCCGACACGATGCAAAGCGATGGCCGGCAGTTGCCGGCCATCGGCATTTTCAGCCTGTGCAGTTTGCTTTTTCTCGCCCGCCGGCGCCGGCAGCGCGTGATGGCGGAGCCGCTACGCCCTTGCGTATTTGCCGCGATTGAAGAAGCGGTCCTTCTGATCGTCGTTGGCGTTGTCGCGGTGCGATTTGACGGCGCCGATCTTGGCAAACGCCGCTTTCACCGCCGGCCGTGCCGCGATGCTGTCGATGTAACGCTTCACGTTCGGACGATCGGAGATGTCGATGTCGAGCAGCGTGTTGTTGCGCAGCCACGGAAAAGTGGCGATGTCGACGATGGTGTACTCGTCGCCGCAGATATATGGCCGCGATGCGAGCCGCTGTTCGAACAGGTCGTAGAGCCGCTGCACCTCGGTGCCGTAGCGGATGACCCCGTAATCGTTCCCCGGCGGGGCGAAACGGCGGAAATGCACGCGCTGGCCGAACATCGGGCCGACGCCGGTGAGTTGGATCATCAACCATTGCAGCGCGTCGTATCTCTTCACCGGATCCTTCGGCAGGAATTGCCCGGTTTTCTCGGCGAGATAGATGAGGATCGCGCCCGACTCGAACACTGTATAGGGCTTGCCGCCGGGACCTTCGTGATCGACGATCACCGGAATTTTCGAGTTGGGATTGAGCTTGATGAAATCCGGATCGTACTGCTCACCCTTCCAAACATCGACGAAGTGCTCCTTGTGGGACAGCTTCGTCTCTTCGAGCATGATGTAGATTTTCTGTACATTCGGGCTGGTCAAAGCATAAAGATCGATCATGGCAATGCCCCTGATGTCCTCTCGACTATTAGAAAGCGCGCAAAATTATCGGCCTGGCCGGGGACGTACAAGGCGCAAGCGAAAGCCTTTGCCATGCGCGGCGATCACTTGTGCGGCATCGCCGATGCCGCGTAGGCTTGGATGAAATTGCCGGGAAATCTGCCTGGAAAGGGTGCCCGGGAGACCGCCGCGGGGAGGATATCGATGTACCGTTTGTTGCAATGCTTGGCATTGGCTATTACTGCGTTCGCGGCGCTGCCGATCGGCGCCGGGCCGGCGCAGGCTCAAGACGACAACACCACGTACCCCGATCACCCGGTGCGCTGGCTGGTCGGTTATCCGCCGGGTGGCTCCACCGATATCTGCGCGCGTCTGATCGGCAGTTACCTGTCGCAGCGGCTGCACCAGCAGTTCACCGTGGAAAACAAGCCGGGCGCCGGCAACAATCTCGCCACCGAAATGGCGGCGCATTCGCCGCCCGACGGCTACACCGTGTTCCTGGTCAATCCGGCCAACGCCATCAACGCGTCGCTCTATAAGAACTTGAATTTTGATTTTCTGCGCGACATGGCGCCGGTCGCGGGCTTCATCCGCGTGCCCAACGTGATGGAGGTCAATCCCAACGTGCCGGCTCACACGGTCGCGGAATTCATCGATTACGCCAAGGCCAATCCAGGCAAGGTCAATATGGCCTCGGCCGGCATTGGCACCTCCACGCACCTGTCGGGCGAGCTGTTCATGATGATGACCGGGGTTAATCTGGTTCACGTGCCTTATCGTGGCGCCGGGCCGGCGCTGGTCGACATGATGGGCGGGCAGGTCCAGGTGTTTTTCGACAATATGCCGTCGTCGATCGGCTACATCAGAGCCGGCAAGCTGCGGGCACTGGCGGTGACCACCGCCGAGCGTTCCAAGGAATTGCCGGATGTGCCGACCGTCGCCGAGACCGTGCCCGGCTATGAAGCAAGCGCCTTCTTCGGCATGGCAGTGCCGGCCGGGACGCCGCGCGATATCGTCGAGTTGCTCAACCGTGCGGTCAACGACGCGCTCGCCGATCCGGACGTGCAGGCCAAGCTTGCCCAACTCGGCGGTACTTTGATCCCGGGCACGCCCGAGGATTTCGGCAAACTCATTGCCGACGAAACCGACAAATGGGGCAAAGTGGTCAAGGCCACCGGCGCCACGGCCGAATAGGACGCGTAGAGCATTATGAGCACCAAAAAATCGGCCGAGGACCTGCGGAGCTATCGCTGGCTCGGCAAGAACGATCTGCGTTCGTTCGGCCACCGGTCGCGGCTCCGTCAATTCGGCTATGACCGCGCCGACTGGGCCGGCAAGCCGGTGATCGGCATCATCAATACCTGGAGCGACATCAACGCCTGCCACGGCCATTTGCGCGACCGCGCCGAGGACGTCAAACGCGGCATCTATCAAGCCGGCGGTCTGCCGATCGAACTGCCGGCAATGTCGCTCGCCGAGCCGTTCGTCAAGCCGTCGACCATGCTGTATCGCAATTTCCTCGCTATGGAATGCGAGGAGCTGTTGCGCAGCCATCCGATCGACGGCGCCGTGCTGATGGGCGGCTGCGACAAGACCACACCTGGTCTCATCATGGGCGCGATATCGATGGGCATCCCGGCGATTTATGTGCCGGCCGGCCCGATGCTGCGCGGCAATTGGCGCGGCCACACGCTGGGCTCCGGCTCGGACGCTTGGAAATATTGGGACGAAAAGCGCGCCGGCCGCATCGGCGACGACGAGTGGAACGAAATCGAGGGCGGCATTTCGCGCTCGTTCGGTACCTGCATGGTCATGGGCACTGCGGCGACGATGATGGCCATCACCGAGGCGCTTGGGCTGACGCTGCCCGGCGCGTCGTCGATCCCGGCAGTCGACGCCAATCATCCGCGCATGTGCGCCGCGGCCGGCCGCCGGATCGTCGACATGGTGTGGGAAGATCAGACGCCGGATAAAATCCTTACCCCTGCCGCGTTCGACAATGCCATCCGCGTGCACATGGCGCTCGGCGGCTCGACCAACGCCATCATTCACGTCATCGCCATGGCGCGCCGCGTCGGCGTGCCGCTCGATATGGGGCGCTTCGACGCCATTTCGCGCGAGGTGCCGGTGATCGCCAACATCACGCCGTCGGGCAAATATCTGATGGAGGATTTTTTCTACGCCGGGGGCTTGCGCGCGCTGATGGGCGAGATGCGCGACATGCTCGATCTGTCCTGCATGACGGTGAACGGCCGCAATCTCGGCGACAATATCCAAGGCGTGAAGGTTTATCTACCGGACGTCATTCATTCGCTGAAAGAGCCGCTCTATCCCGAGGGCGCGACCGCGGTGCTGACCGGCAATCTGGCGCCGCGCGGCTGTGTCATGAAACCGGCTGCCGCCGACCGGCGTCTGTTGCGGCATCGCGGCAAGGCGCTGGCGTTCGAGAACTATGATGCGATGGCGGCGGCGGTCGATCGCGACGACTTGGACGTCACGCCCGACCACGTGCTGGTGCTCAAAAACGCCGGCCCGAAAGGCGGTCCGGGCATGCCGGAATGGGGGCAATTGCCGATTCCGAAGAAGCTCCTCAAAGCCGGCGTGCGCGACATGTTGCGCATTTCCGACGCGCGCATGAGCGGCACCAGCTACGGCGCCTGCATTCTTCACGTTGCACCGGAGAGTTTCGTCGGCGGCCCGCTCGCGTTCGTTGCAACTGGCGACGACATCGAGATCGACGTTGCGGCCCGGCGCATCCATCTGCATGTCGGTGACGAGGAGCTGTCGCGCCGCCGTGCGGCGTGGCAACAACCCGCGCCGCGTTACCCGCGTGGCTATGGCGCGATGTACTCACAGCATATCGGCCAGGCCGACGAAGGCTGCGACTTCGATTTCCTGCAAGGGCAGGCGGCGATTGCCGAACCGGAGATTCATTAGGAAGATCGATCGAAGGCTCACGGCAATTACGACCGGGGCGAAGATTATGAGCATCTATGTATTTGTAACGAGACGGGCCGACCCGCTGAAGCCGGACGGCGGTGAGATAAGTCTCGAGGAATGGATCATGCTGGTCGAGAGCGACCCAGACCTGTCACTGGAAAATCCTGCCGATCGCTTTCCGGCGGACAAGACAATCTATGCGGCTTGGAAAACATATCCGGGAGGTTATCCCGCGTGGTTTGGGCTTTCTGGCGGCAATATCGAGGTAAAAGGAATTGACGAAGCGATACTCGGCAAACTTCGAATGTTCGCGAATACGCTCGATGCCCGCATCGTCTCGGAAGAGGGCGAAGAGTTCTCGTGAAGCGGTCCGAGTAATCTAGGCCGCTCGGAGGCCCCAGTCACCCCGCCGGCAGCACCACCGCGCGGCATTCGCCGAAACCGATGCGGGCGATGCCTTCCCTCTCGCAAAAGCCGCGGAAGATGATTTCGTCGCCGTCGTCGAGGAAGCCGCGTTTTTCTCCGTCGGGCAGCGTTAGTGGCTCGGTGCCGCGCGTGGTGAGTTCAAGCAGCGACCCCCAGCTCGATTTGTCCGGACCCGAAACGGTTCCGGAGCCGAGAAGATCGCCGACATTCATATTGCAGCCGTTGGAGGTGTGGTGCGCGATCATTTGCGCCACGGTCCAATAAAGCAACGCGCAGGAGGTTTGCGTCAGGCGATGCGGCGCGGTGCCGGCTTGCCGCATCGCCGCGGTCGTCAGATAGGCCTCCAGCAGGATGTCGAGCCCGCCATGCTCGCGATCGGCGGCGTCGTCGAGATGCGGCAGCGGCGCCGGATCGCCGTCCGGCCGCGCGAAGGCCTTGGTGCGATAGGGCGCCAGCGCCTCGGCCGTGACCACCCATGGCGAGACGGTGGTGGCGAAGTTCTTGCCGAGGAATGGACCGAGCGGCTGATACTCCCAGGCCTGGATATCGCGCGCCGACCAGTCGTTGAGCAGGCAATAGCCGAAAATATGCTCTGCCGCGGCGGCGACCGGCACCGGCTCGCCAAGCTTGCTCGGCATTCCGACATAGATGCCGAGTTCGAGCTCGAAATCGAGATTGCGCGCGGGTCCGTAACTCGGCGCCGCGTCGTTCGGTCCCTTGCGCTGGCCGCGCGGCCGCTTGAACGGCGTGCCGCTGACGCGGATCGACGAGGCGCGGCTGTGATAGGCGACCGGCACATATTTATAGTTCGGCATCAGCGGATTATCGGGCCGGAACAGCCGGCCGGCATTGGTAGCGTGAAATATCGAAGCAAAAAAATCGGTGAACTCGCTGACGGCAACCGGCAGCCGCATGTCAGCCTGCGCCATCGGGATAAGATGCCGCTCCAGCCGGCGATCGCCACGTTCGATGCTCAAGGCGCGCGACAAAGCGAGCCGCAGCGTCGACCAGGCCCGCGGCGAAAGCGCCATCAGCCGATTGAGCTGCGGTGCGGCACAGGCGGCGATGGTTTCGGCCGAAAGACCGGGAAGCGCGTTCGTCGCGGCCGCCAGGTCGAGTATGCGGTCGCCGATGGCGACGCCGATACGCGGCGGCTCTCCGCGCTGCGGACCGAACACGCCGAACGGTAAATTCTGAATCGTGTAATCGCTACCCGCCGCATTGGCGCTTTCGACGAAGCTCTTGCGCGTCGGATCGTGCGTTTCGTTGAGTGTCATCGTGTCCTGTCACCGATTGTCGAGGCATTGACGACGTCGTCAATGCGAGGATTGTGTTTCTTTCTCGCGGATGGCGCCGTAGCGCGCCTGAAAATCGGCATACATGCGCGTTAGCCCATCGCGCAACGGTGTCGTCGCGCGCCAGCCCAACGCGTTGATCCGCGAGACATCGAGAAGCTTGCGCGGCGCGCCGTCCGGGCGTGACGTGTCGAACTCTATCTTGCCGCGATAACCGACGACGTCGGCGATCGTGCGGGCGAACTCGGCGATGGTAATGTCTTCGCCGGCGCCGATGTTGATAAATTGCAGGTCCGAATAGCTTTTCATCACGAACACGCAGGCGTCGGCCAGATCGTCGGCGGCGAGAAATTCGCGGCGTGGCGTTCCGGTGCCCCAGACGCCGACGCTGGCATCGTTGCTGACTTTTGCTTCATGAAAGCGCCGTATCAGCGCCGCCGGAACGTGGCTGTCTTGCGGATGGTAATTGTCGCCGGGGCCGTAGACGTTGGTCGGCATCACCGAGACAAAGTCGTCGCCATGCTGCAGCCGATAGGCCTCGCACATTTTGATGCCGGCGATTTTGGCGATCGCGTACCACTGATTGGTCGGTTCGAGCGGTCCCGTCAGCAGCATCTGTGGCGACATCGGCTGCGGCGCCAGCCGCGGGTAAATGCACGACGAGCCGAGATAGACCAGTTTCTTGACGGCGTGGCGGTGCGCGGCGTCTATGGTATTGAGCGCAATCGCCAGGTTGTCGGCGATGAAATCCGCCGGATAGGCGCCGTTAGCGCCGATGCCGCCGACCTTGCCGGCGGCGACGAATATCGCGTCGGGTTGGGCTTGCGCCACGAAGCGATCGACGTCCTGCGCGTGCCGAAGGTCGAGGTCGCGACGCGCGGCGAAGACAATATCGCAGCTTTCGCGCTCAAGCCGCCGCACGATCGCCGAACCGACCATGCCGGCGTGCCCGGTGACGAAGACGCGCTTGCCGCTTAAGTCGAATAAAACCGGCGCGCCGCTCATGGCATCACGCCCCTAGTCGTGGACTTGGCGGTTGACACCGTCGCGCCGCATCTCTTGCAGATCGGCATCGACCATTTCCCGCACTAGCTGATCGAACGAGATCTTGTGATGCCAGCCCAGTCGTTGCCGGGCCTTGGACGGATCGCCGAGCAGCGTATCGGTTTCGGTCGGGCGGAAATATCGCTCGTCGACTTCGATGAGCACGCGGCCGTCATGCGCGTCGATGCCTTGCTCGGCGGTTCCCGAGCCGCGCCACTCGATCGTTCGGCCGACGCAAGCGAACGCCCTTTCGACGAACTCGCGCACCGAGTGCTCTTCGCCGGTCGCCAAAACGTAATCGTCGGGCTCGGGCTGCTGGACGATGAGCCACATGCCCTCGACGTAATCGCGGGCGTGGCCCCAGTCGCGCCGCGCCGCCAGATTGCCGAGGAACAGCTTGTCCTGCAGTCCGAGCTCTATGGCCGCGACCGCGCGGGTGATTTTCCGCGTTACAAAGGTCTCGCCGCGCGTCGGACCCTCGTGATTGAACAAGATGCCGTTCGACGCATGCATCTTGTAGGCTTCGCGGTAATTCACCGTGATCCAATAGGCGTAGAGCTTGGCCACGGCGTAAGGCGAGCGCGGGTAGAACGGGGTTGTTTCGCGTTGCGGCGTTTCCTGGACCATGCCGTACAATTCCGAAGTCGAGGCTTGGTAGAACCGCATTCTGTCCTCGAGCCGCAGGATGCGGACTGCCTCAAGCAATCGAAGCGTGCCGAGCGCGTCGGCGTTGGCGGTGTATTCGGCCGTCTCGAACGACACGCGCACGTGGCTCTGCGCGGCGAGATTGTAGATTTCGGTCGGCTGCACATCCTGAATGATGCGGATCAAGTTCGTCGAATCGGTCATTTCGCCGTAGTGCAAGAAAAAACGCACGCCGGACCCGTGCGGGTCCCGATACAGGTGATCGACCCGGGCCGTGTTGAAAGAGGACGAGCGCCGCTTGAGGCCGTGCACGACATAGCCCTTGCCGAGCAAGAACTCCGCCAGATAGGCGCCGTCCTGGCCGGTCGCCCCGGTGATCAATGCAATACGGTCTGCCATCGGATTGGGTTCTAGAGGTTTCGCGAAGTCGAGTCACGCCGAGGCGACGCCGCCGGAACGCGCCCGGTCGCGGTTCTGCTGGTTTTCCTGCATGCGGCGCTGCGCTTCCGCGTCGATGGCGCGCTTGAGATCGGGATGGCTCGCGGTCAGGGTGCGGAAATCGGCGAGATCGAGGATCAGAAGGGTCGAGGGCGTCGTCGTGGTGACGTTGGCGCTGCGCACCGAATCGCCGAGCAGCGCCAACTCTCCGAAAAACGCGCCGGCGCCGAGCCGCACCGGCGTCGGCTTGATATCGACCTGAACTTCGCCGGCCGCGATGAAATACATGCAATCGCCGACCTTGCCGCGGCGAATAATGGCGACGCGCTCAGGCACTTCGAGGCGCCGCAGCATGTGGGTGATTTCCGTGATCGATGACGGCTCAAGCGATTGGAAAAACGGCACCTTGCTGACGAGATTCCAGGTCTCGATGAAATTGCGCCGCCGGGTTTCCGCGGCGAAGCCGGTGGCGAGAATGCCGGTCGACAGGCCGAAGCTGATAATGCCGAAGATCATGACCACGCCGCCGAGCAGATGCCCGGCTTGCGTGATCGGAACCTTGTCGCCGTAGCCGGTGGTCGTGAGCGTCACCACCGCCCACCACAAGGCCTCCGGCATCGAACTGAAGGCGCCCGGCTGCACGCGCCGCTCGATCACGAACATTGCGGCCGAGGATAAAAACAACATGATCAGAAACAGCGCCAGCACGCTTGCCAGCGGCCTGGCTTCCAAAATGAACACGCGGCCGAGCTGGGCGAAGCCCGGCGAATTCTGCGCCAGCTTGAGCACCCAGAACGACGCGAACAGCCATGCGTTCGGTGCGCTGGCGCCGTCGAGAAACGCCGCGGGTACGGCGAGGACGCAAATCGCCTCGATTGCGAACGACAACGAAAGAAAATGCCGGCGGGCCGCACCGGTGCGGATCGCGGCGCGCGCCCGTACCGCGCTATCGACCGCGAAAAATGCGAGACAGCACCACAGGCACGCATCCAGCCAGCCGCCGGCCGCGGTTTGCAAGGCCGGCACGGTATAGGCTGTCATCGCCGACAAGCCGACCGTGAGGACGAGCATTCGGGCGACCGACGACGCGCCGAAACGGCGGAGCGGTATGCCTAACTGCGCGATCATCCCAATCGCGTCTTTGAATATCACGCGAACCCCGTTAATCCTCAACCGGCCAAGCCTTTGGCAAAGTACGCCGTTGGCCGCCCGTGAGCCAGCCGAAATTATACCTTCGGCGCCGCGCCAAAGCCTGAAACGATTGATTGCAATGGTAAATTTGTCCCTCGCCGCGGTATTGCCGTGCTTACACTCGCCGCTGGTTGCCTTTACACTGCGCCCGGTCGAGATCCTCCCCCCTTGCCGATCCGGGCATCCATGAGACAGCAGCAGATTTCACGCTTAGAGCTGGCACGATATCTGCTCTCGCCGTCGCTGTTCGTCATGGTGACGCTGATGGTGGTCGAGGCCATGCTGGCGGCAGCGACCACATGGTTTGTCATCAATGCCGGCCGTCGCGTCGCGGTCGGCGAGTTTCTGCTCACCGACCTGCTTTGGATCCTCACCGCGCAGTCGACGTCCTATGTGGTCGGCGTCATCAGCTGGATATTTGCCGAACGGGCGGGTTACCGCGGCTTCGGCAAATTCATGCTGCGATTCGCACGTGAGAACCGCGGCAAAGTCGAGTTGCTCAGCGAAAAATCGGCGCGCGAGCAGGTCGAGCCGTTTCTGACCGGCGAAACCTTTCAGTGCTTCTTCAACGTGATGTACGAGCTGGAGTTCGCGTTGAAGCTGTTCCTGGGGCTGGTTTTCAATGCTCTCGTGCTCGGCGCCGAGATCGACCCAAGCCTGCCGTTCGCTTACGTCGGCGCCTTCGCCGCCCTATTATTGATGCAGTGGGTGCTGCAGAAGCCGATCGCCCACGCTTATCTGGAAAACCAGCGCATGAATAACCGCGTTACCGCGCAAGGCTATACCGCGTGGGACAATGTGTTTTCCGGCAATCGCTACAATCTCCGTCTCTGGCTGTTCGGCTTCAAGACCAAGCTGCGCGAAGGTCTGGTTGCGCAGATTCGCGCCATCGTGGCCCGTGAAGGCATGAGCGCGATGAGCGGCATTGTCAGCCTCGCCATCGTCTTCGCCACGATCAGCGTGGTGGCTATGAGCAATGTCGGCAACACGGTGCTGCTGGTCGGGCTTGCGACCACGCTGCCGCGCCAGATCGAAATGACTTACGAGCTGCACCTTCTCGCCAGCGGCTGGAACGATTTTGTCGCCATCTGGACGCGGTTCGGCGGCGTTGCCGCGAACATGCAGCCGCAGCCGGACCCCGACTTCAACCAGCGCATCCATTTCGACCGTCTGGTGTTGCGCGAGGCCGATCATGCCAACGTGGTTTCGTCGCTTGGCGACGCGCTGCGCATCGCGCTGGCGCGGCCGACCGGCCGCATCAATGTGCGCGGAGGTAACGGCAGCGGCAAATCCTCGCTGCTGGCGAGCCTCAAGACCGAAATAGGCAAGCGGGCATTTTATTGGCCGACCAACGATCGCCTGGCATTCCAATTCGCCGGTGGTGTGGTGCCGGTCGAGGTCGAGGGTGACGAGGAGGACGAACAGGTTGTCGAGGAGACGATGGATCAAAAGCTCGGCTTTTCGTCCGGCGAGCGGCAGCTTAAATCGCTGCAGGAAATCGTCGAGCAGACCGACGCCGAGGTCTATCTGCTCGACGAATGGGACGCCAATCTCGACGCCGCCAACAAGGGCAAAGCCGACGCCTTGGTCGATGAGCTCGCCGCGCGGGCCCGCGTCATCGAGATTTCGCATCGCGACCGTGAGGCATGAGGGTGGCGATGCAATGCGTCAACGACGCCGCTCTGCCGGAAGCGAGCTATGGCACATTGTCAAAGCAGCGCAGCCGCGCGCGGTGTCAATCGCCGGCGACCCGCTAAGAACGCAGCAAAACAGGGGGAAAATGTGCCCGACAAGATCACCGAAGTGATGGAGGAGTTGGCGCTCGCCAACCGTATCCTCGCCCACGAAGGCGTGCTCGACGCTTTCGGCCATGTCAGCGTGCGCCATCCCAGCGATCCCGGGCGCTATCTCCTGTCACGGTCGCGTTCGCCGGCCTTGATCGAGCCCGACGACGTTCTGGAATACACGCTCGATTCCGATCCGGTGCGGCCGCCCAAGGTGCATCTGTATGCCGAGCGCGTCATTCACGGCTGCATCTATCAGGCGCGCCCCGACGTGATGGCGGTGTGCCACCATCATGCGCCGGCGGTGATGCCGTTCGCGATAGCCGGCAAGCCGATCGTGCCGGTGTTTCATCTCGGCGCCGCGGCCGGCTCGGACATGCCGTTCTGGGACCAGCACAAGGAGTTCGGCGACACCAATCTCCTAGTGGTGAAGGCGGAGGAGGGCCGATCGCTGGCGAAAGCGCTCGGAGCGCATCCGGCGGTGCTGATGAATCGCCATGGCGCCACCGTGGTCGGCGCTAACTTGCGTGAGCTCGTCTCGCGCTCGATCTTCATTTGTCAGAACGCCGATTATCAGCTGCGCGCGCTGGCGCTGGGCACGCCGGAGCCGCTCCATCCCGGCGAGGTCAAGCTCGCGAGCACGCTCAATGCCCTGCCCAATGTGGTCAATCGGACCTGGGAATATTGGAGCATGCGGCTCGAAGCGGCCGGCGGCATGCCGCCGCGGCGCAGCCCCGCCAAGCCGTCGCGGCGGCCGATGCCAAAACCCTCGCGCGTAACGCCGCGCGAGCGGCGCAAGGGCCGCCGGCGCTGACGCCAAATCTTCGCAGGACAAGCCCTCGCCGGCTCAATTGCGATCGCGGGCGGCCGCACTGATGGCGCCGAGCATCGCTGTGCGATCCTCGCGCAACACGGCGCGGACCGGCTCGCGTTTGCCGATCTGGCCCATTTCACGCTGGCGCTTGACGGTAGCGTTGGTCATCAGCGGCTCGACGCCGAGCTCGCGCAACGTTTCGGCGACTTCCTCCATCTCGGCGGCGCGGCGTTCGCCGTGGCTTGCCATGCGCTCGAGATTGTAAGGTACGACCTTCGCCCAATCGATGCCGGGGTAATTGTTCTTCATCGAGGCCGCGACTTCGTCGATCACGCCGGCGCGCGCGGCGGCGAGGAAGCACTCCAGCGTCAGCGCCTCGATGCCCTTGATCATGACGCTACGCACCATCTTGATGGCGGCGGCAGCGCCGATTTCAGCGCCGGCAATGCTGGCGCGCATGCCGAGCGAAGCCAGCAAAGGCGCAATCGCCTCGGCGTCGGCGCCGGCAATCAGCATCGGCGTCTTGTGCCGCGCCGGATAAATCGGCGCCAGCACGGCGACATCGACATAACGGGCGGCATCGCCGAGAAGCTTTGCTGTCTCTTGCTTGCGGCCCGGCGAGACCGAGTTGATGTCGAGCACATAGGGCTTGCCGAAAAGATGCGCCTTGATCGGCTGCATGGCCTCGAGGCTCGATGCCGCGGTGACCGCCGAAACGACGATGTCGGCGCCGCGCACGGCCTCGGCGGCCGAACCGGCGCAACGCACGCCCCTTGCCGCTGCTGCCTGCCGCAACCCTTCGCCTCCGCTTTGCGGCAACAGAATGTCCCAAGCCGCGATCCGATCCACGCCCTCGTCGCGCAACCCGGCGGCGATCGCCTGGCCTGCTTCGCCGAAGCCGATGAAGGAAACGCTCGGCCGCGCATTTGCCATGGTACAATTCCCGTGTCGGTGTCTTTGTTAGTTTCTAGCCCGTTTCCGGCTCGTGTCTTGACTCCGCCGATGATATGGCAATTTTGACGCCAAATCTGTAGTTGCAGTTCAACCCTTAGCGGTCCGCCAGCCGCACCCAGTCTTGCCGGATGAGTTCATGACCCAACAATCTTGTCGGGACCGCGTTGAACAGGCACTTGCCCGCATTGCCGATCCGAACGGCGAGGGGGTGCGAGCCTGCCTCACGGTCTATGCCGCGCCGGCGCGCGCCGCGGCCGATGCCGCCGACGGCCGCGGCGCCCGCGGGGTGACGCTCGGTCCGCTCGACGGCGTGATCGTCAGCATCAAGGACCTGTTCGATGTCGCCGGCGAAGTCACCCGCGCTGGGTCCAAAATCCTCGCCGAGGACGGGGTGCCGGCCACCGCCGATGCACCGGTGGTGCAGCGATTGCGCACGGCCGGTGCCGTGATCGTCGCCAAGACCAACATGACCGAGTTCGCCTTTTCCGGCATCGGCGCCAACCCGCATTTTGGCACGCCGGGCAATCCGCGCGACCGCGCCAGAGTCCCCGGCGGGTCGTCCTCAGGCGCGGGGGTCGCCGCCGCCGACGGGATGTGCGACATCGCCATCGGCACCGATACCGGCGGCTCGGTGCGGATTCCGGCGGCGCTGTGCGGGCTCGTCGGCTTCAAGCCCAGCCGCCAGCGCATCCCGACCGCCGGCGCCTTTCCCTTGAGCCATACGCTCGATTCGATCGGCCCGATCGCGAGCACTGTCGAAGCCTGTGCCAGAGCCGACTGGGTAATGGCCGGCGCAGCGATGGCGGGCGAACGCTTCGCGCCGCTGGTGCCGGTCGCGCTTGCCGGGTTGTCGTTCGGCGTCGCCGACGGACTGCCACTCGATCGGCTCGATCATACGGTCGCCGCGGCGTTCGTCTCGGCGGTGGCGCGGCTCGATCGCGCCGGCGTGCGCGTCTCCCACGAAGCCCTGCCGCTGTTCGACGAGATGCTCACGGTCAACACCAAGGGCGGCATCGGGCCGTCGGAAGCCTGCGCCGCTCTTCGCGACCCAATGCGCCGCCGCGCAGCCGATATCGACCCGAATGTACGCGTGCGTATCGAGCGCGGCTGCGCAGTGTCGCAGCAGGATTATGCCTGGATGCTGCAGGAAAGGTCGCGGCTCGTCGCCGCCATGGATGCGCGGCTTTCGGCGCTCGACGCGCTCATCATGCCGACGACGGCGATCGTGGCGCCGACCATCGCTGAAGTCGCCGACGAAAAGATTTTTGCCGCGCGCAACGCCGCCGTGCTGCGCAACACCTCGATCGTCAATTTTTTCGACCTGTGCGCGATTACGCTGCCGTTGCCGGGCGTATCCGGCGCCATGTCGGTGGGCTTGATGCTGGCCGCGCGCAACGGCCAGGACCGCAGGCTATTTGAGATCGCCGCCGCGGTCGAAAGTTCACTTCGCGACTGAGGCGGCGATCAGGTGATGTGGGGAAATTCCGCGTCAGGCTTGGCGGCGCGCGATCAACTGATCTGTCCGCGCCAGCAGGACGGGCGACGGTAATGGACATGCAATCGCTCAAGCGCATCGGCCAGCCCGGCGACGTCGCTTCCGTAGTCGAATTCCTCGCTTCCGATGCGTCGCGCTGGATCACCGGCGACATCGTCGCGGTCGACGGCGGTTCAAAACTCTGAGCCGCCAACGCCAACCTCCTGTGTTGAATCCGCGGGCCGCCCTAGAAGTTGCGCAATGAACTTATCAGCAGGTTGTGGCGATCGACGCCGAGCTTTGCCATCAGCCGTTTTTCGTGAAGGGACGCCAATGTCTTCGCCCGCGCTAGCAAGACGCGCCCTCGTGGCGTGAGCCTTAGCGCATGGCGGCGCCCGTCGGCGTCGGACGGCAGGCGCTCGACCAGGCCGCGGTCTTGCAGGCCATGCAACAGCCTCGCCAATCGCGCCCGCTCGATCCCGAGCGCCGCCCCAAGCTCGGCTTGCGACAGCCCGCCATTGGCGTTGACGACCACCAGAGTCGAAAACTGGGCCGGACTGATATCGATGCGACGCAGGGTTCGGATGAAATCCTGAAAAATCCAGACCTGGAGGCGCCGCACAAAATAGCCGAGATGAAAATTAAGGACGCCGAGCGCAATAGCCGGCCGGGGGCTGCGTCGAGCCGTGGCCGGATTGCGCAACGCGACAGCCCGTCGCCTCGGATTTTTGCTCCCGCTCATTTTGCCGTCGTTGCGCGTGGCTCTCGGCCGTCGGTCGGCCGATCGAGGATATTGGTCATTGACGGCGATTGTTGTCCAGGTCAACAATACTGACGACGGCGGCAACCGGCAGCCCATCCGGTCCGCGGTTTTTTCGCGCTTGTGATCGCTCGAGCAGTTCCGGCATCATGGGGCTAAGCCAGGACTATGGGCTAAAAGCTTTGGGCCGAAATATGAGCCCAAAACATCAGCCATGGGAGGACATTGCCATGAACCGTAAGCCCGAATCGAATATCGCGCGCGTCACCCGCCGCGGTTTCACTCTTGGCGTCGGCGCCGCGGCTTTGGCCGCGCCAGCCATCGGCCGCGCGCAAGGCGGGCCGCTCAAGGTCGGGGTGCTGCTGCCGCGCTCGGGCTTTGAAGCCGGTATCGGCCAGGACTGCCAGCGCGGCGTCGCGATTGCCGGGCCGATCCTCAAGTCGCTCGGGCTGCCCGAACTTACGATCATGGACGGCGACACCGAATCCAGCGTCGAAACCGCCCGCGCCCGCGCCGCCAAGATGATCAGCGACGGCGCTCAGTGCCTGGTCGGCGCTTTCGATTCCGGCCAGACGCTGGCGATCGCCCAAGTCGCCGAGCAGAACGGCGTTCCGCTGATCGTCAACATCGCCGCTGCGCCGCAGCTTACCGAGCAGGGCTATAAATTCGTGTTTCGCAATTTCCCGACCGCGGCAATGATTCTCAGCGACGCCTTCACCGATCAGAAGGAAGTGTTCGCCGCTGTCGGCCAATCGCCGAAGACGGTCGTGTTCATGCATGTCAACGACACCTTCGGCACCGCGATGTCGAAGGGCATCAACTTCCTGATGCCGAAATTCGACATGCCTTATAAGATCCTCGACGAGATTTCCTACGATCCCGCGGCGCGCGATCTCTCCGTCGAGGTGACCAAGGCCAAGGCCAGCAATCCCGACGCCCTGCTCGTCGTCAGCCGGCTCAACGATGCCATGCTGATTACGCGTGAACTGGTCAAGCAGCGCTGGACTCCGCAGGCGATCATGAGCATGGGCCCCGGCTGGTACGAGGACGAATATTTCAAGACCCTGGGCAAGCTGGCGGACGGCCCCTTGAGCTTCGCGCCATGGTTCGATCCGAACAAGAAGCTCGCCCAGCAACTCGAGGCCGCGCTCGGCAAGGCCTATCCGGGCGTCAATCTGAACACCAATCACGTCTATACGTTCGAAGCCCTGCTGGTCGCCGCCGACGCCTACAAGCGCGCCGGCTCGACCGATCCGAAGCAATTGGCCGACGCCATCCGCGCCACCAACATCACCGACAATGCCAGCATCGGCGGCGGTATCGCATTCGACGCGAAGGGCCAGAACATGAAAGTGAAAGATGGCGGCATGCAAAACCGCAGCGGCAAGCCGGTCGTGGTGGCGCCGAAAGAGGCCGCCAACGCCAAGGCGGAATGGCCGTTGAAGCCTTATCAGAGCCGCGCCTGAGCCCGTCCGGTGCCGTTTGACGTTTATCTGAACGTCGCGGTCAGCGGCATTCTAACCGGGCTGGTCTACGGCCTGATGGCGCTCGGTCTCTCCGTCATCTTCGGCGTGATCCGGGTCGTCAATTTCGCGCA
>DATAWA010000139.1:0-9383 GCA_036267435.1 Xanthobacteraceae bacterium
GCCGTCGTCGGGTTGCGGGACGTCGTAACCGGCGGGCAATTTTCCTTCGAACAATCCGGCGCCCTTGAGCTCATCGAGGCCAGGCAGATCGCCGATAAGGTTGAGCCCGAACTCGACCAGAAACGCGGCGGTCGTGCCATAGGTGATCGGCCGGCCCGGCGCCTTTCGGCGCCCGCGCATCCGCACCCAGCTCGCCTCCATCAGGACGTCGAGCGCGCCCTTCGACACCGCGACGCCGCGGATCTCTTCAACGTCGGCGCGGGTGACCGGCTGATGATAGGCGACGATGGCGAGCGTCTCGATGGCGGCGCGCGACAGCTTGCGGGTGACGACGGATTCGCGGGTCAAGAGCCAGGCGAGATCGCTGGCGGTGCGCAGCGTCCATTTGCCGGCGATGCGGATGAGGTTCACGCCGCGCGGCGCGTATTCGCGTTGCAACTGCGTGAACAGCGCGCGCACATCGGTTCCCGCGGGCAGCCGGGCCGCCAAAGCCTTCTCGTCAAGCGGCGCTTCGGCAGCAAACAGCAAGGCTTCGAGGATGCGCAGCTCCTCGGCGCGGCTCTCAGCCGCGGCATTCGAATCCTCGCGGTCCGAATCCTGCTTATCGCCGACGATCACACGCATCTCCGCGACTTTCCCCATTGATTTATTCCCCCTCTTAGCCATTCCCCGGTTCCGCGGTGGCGGTTCCGCCGTTGTTTTGTCGCTTACGCAAATAAAGCGGCGTAAACGAGCCCTGTTGGTGCATTTCGAGATGTCCTTCGCGCACCAATTCCAGCGTCGCCGCAAAGGTCGACGCCAGCACGGTCGCGCGTTGCGCCGGATCGACCAGATACTCGATCAGATACTGATCGAGCGGGCTCCAATCTATCGACTGACCGACCAGGCGTTCGAGTGCCTCGCGCGCTTCGGCAAGCGACCAGACGGTGCGCACCGGCATGCGCACGAAGGCGCGCGCCTTGGTCTGCCGCCGCGACGCATAGGCCGACAGCAGGTCGTAGAGCGTCGCCGACCATTCCGGACGCTTGATCTCGGCAATCGGCTCGGGCTGGCCACGCTGGAACGCGTCGCGGCCGAGCTGCGGGCGGTTCAACATCTGCTCGGCGAATCGGCGGATCGCCTCGAGCCGGCGCAGCCGCTGCGCCAGCGCGTTCGCCATGTCTTCGGCGCTGACGCCTTCCGCCGGATGCGTTTCCGGCAGCAAGAGCCGCGATTTCAGGTAGGCGAGCCAAGCCGCCATCACCAAGTAGTCGGCGGCAAGCTCCAGCCGCATTTTGCGCGCCGCCTCGACGAAGGCGAGATACTGATCGGCCAGCGCCAGAATGGAGATCTTGGCGAGATCGACCTTTTGCTGCCGCGCCAGCGTCAGCAGCAGATCGAGCGGCCCCTCGAAGCCTTCGACGTCGACCACCAGCGCCGGCTCGTCGGCGGCGCGTTCGGAAAGCTCGGTCTCGAATTGATCCTCGGCGTTCATGCGGAACCCGGTGCGGGCAGCGCGCCCGCCATGAGGTTGAAGAATTCGGCGCGGCGCGCCGCGAAGTCGATCGGCGCCGGCGGCCGGCGTAGCGTCAGCGCGGCTTCGGCGCGGCGGGCGGCCGCACCGGTGAGCCGCGGCACAGCGGCTGCGACGGCAAGCATCTCGTCCATCTTGCCATTGCAGTGAAGCACCACATCGCAACCCGCTGCGATCGCAGCCTTCGTGCGTTCGCCGATCGAGCCCGACAGCGCGCCCATGGAAATATCGTCGCTCATCAGCAGTCCGGAAAAGCCAATCGAATCACGAATCACGTCCCGCACTATAGTGACCGAAGCGGTGGCCGGCGCGACCGGGTCGATGGCGCTGAACACAACATGTGCGGTCATTCCGAGCGGCAGCCCCTTGAGCGGCCGAAAAGCGGCAAAATCGGTGGCCTCAAGCGCGTCCCGGTCAGCCGCGACCACCGGCAGCTTGTCATGGCTGTCGGCTGTGGCGCGGCCATGGCCGGGAAGGTGCTTGAGCACCGGCAACACGCCGCTTTGCAGAAGCCCGGCCGCGATCGCGTCGGCAATGGCGGCCACTTTGGCCGGCTCGGTTCCATAGGCGCGGTCGCCGATGATCGGATTGGCCCCCGCCACGGGGACATCGGCGATCGGCGCACAATCCACATCGATGCCGACCGCCCTCAGGTCTGCCGCCATGAGATTTGCGCCCAGCGTCGCAGCGGCCAAGCCGAGCTGCTTATCCCGATCGTAGAGCACGCCGTAGGCCGCGCCCGGCGGGTAGCTCGGCCACTGCGGCGGGCCCAGCCGCTGCACCCGGCCACCTTCCTGGTCGACCAGAACCGGCGCCGGCCAGCCGACCGCGGAGCGGAAATCGTCAATCAGCGCCTTTAAGGAGGCCGGGGTCTCGATATTGCGCTTGAAGACGATTAGGCCCCACGGCCGCGCCTCTTTGAGGAACTGCCGCTCCTCCCCCGTGAGCGCGGGGCGCGCGACGCCGGTTATGAACGATAACATCCAAGCCGGTTAACTTGCCCTATGCTGAAGGGTCAAGCCGTAACGCCCTCAATCCCCGGCCTAATTCCTCTGCACGATGCAGCTGCCGCCCGCCGACTTCAGCCCCGAGCACATCGCCGTCGCCTGTTCCGCCGAGGCAAAGGGTCCGACCAAGGCACGGTAATAGACGCCTTTGGCGCCGAGATCGGCGCGGCGGATGAGCGGTTCGCGGCCGCCGAGCTGGTTCGGGAATTTGGCTTTTAGTGCCCTGAATTCCGCTTGGGCCCCGGTTTCGCTGCGCTGGGAGGTCACCTGAACGGCATAACCGCCGCTCGCCGTTCCCGAAGGCTCTGCCCGCGCTGGGACGGGGGCCTCGGCCGGGCGCGCCAGTGCCGTCCGCAGCCGCGGTGGCGGAGCCTCGTTCGGAACGATCGAGAGCGGCGCATTGGCATCGACCCGCGCGGCGGGCGCCGGACGCGGCGGAGGCGCCATGACGGGTCGCGGTGACGCCGTTCGTAGCGGCACAGCCGCCGGCGCCGGAAGAGGCGGCGGCGTTGGCGAGGCATCCGCGGTTTGGGATCCCAACTGGTCGGAATGCAATTGGTCGGAATGAATGACGACCGTGTGGACTTTCCGGGGTGCCGTCGCGGCCGGAGCCGGGGCTGCAGGCGCGGAAGCCGCAGCAAGAGGCGTGACTTGCGGCGCCGGCGGCCAGATGGAGTTCACCGGAGCGGGCGGTGTGCTTGCCACCGTCGGTGGCGGCGGTGCCGCTGCATTGAACGCCGGCATGTTTTGTCCGCCACCCGGCGTTCCCGGCTGGGCCGCATTCGGAACGCCGGCCTGACCGGAATTCGGGTCGGGGAAGATGGGAATGGTCGATACGACGCGCGGCGTGGAATTGGCCGGCGCCGGCATATCGACGGGCTGCTCCTCGCGCGACACGAGCTTCTCGCCGGAGCCGGTGTCGCTCGCATCTGCCTGGTCCGAACTGGTCTTCGGCTTGGCCGGAATGATCTTGTTCGGTCCGTCATCCGCCTTGATGATGGGTGGCAGCGCCGGCAGCATGGAGCTGCCGAACATCGCGCGGTAGGCGAAGGCGCCGGCAGTTCCGACAATCGCCAAGCCAAGCACGGCCGCGACGACGACGGTGCCGCGGCGACGGCGGACGGGTGGAACCTCGTCCTCCTGGTATTCGTCGAGCGCGTAGGCTTGATCGTCGGCCGTATCGTCTGCGCCATCGTCGAACTGGTAGCGCTCGACGGAGCTTTCGGTCAGGAAGGCAGGCGGTGGGGGATCGGCGACGGCACGGGTCTCCCCGATCTCGCGCAAACGCGATTGCTCCGGCGGCACATAATAATCGCGCGCGAAATCTCGCGCGCCGTTTAATCGCGTCGACAGCGCCGAAGCTTGCCTTCCGCTCCCCGCTTCGAACGCGTCGTCGCCCTGCGGCTGTTGCGCGTAGCCACCGTCGTAAGCCGCATCGTAAGGCTCGGGCGCTGCGGCAGCGTAACGATCGCCGTCGTACTCCCCCGCAACGCGCTCACTCTCTTGCTCTGGCCAATCGAGAGTCGGCTCGCCGTATAACGGTGCCGTGCCGCGGCGTGCATCTCGACCAAGGTCCTGCGCCGGCTCGCTCTGGCCGATGAGCCGGGCCAGCTCGGCAAGCGGATCATCCTGTTGCGCGCGCGACAGCGGAGCCGCGGCGCGGTTGGGTTGGGAACGAAAATCGTTGTCGGCCATAGAGCCCCGATTCAGGCGTTACGCGAAGACTGAAGACTTTAGACTTTAGTCGGTCTCGAAAACCTCGTTCCGATCAGCGCTCGCTTTAAGCCTCGGACGCTACGTTCGAGAGGCGCCGGGATTACCGCATCTCATCTGGCGCCGCGACCCCCAGCAGCCTGAGACCGGACGCAAGCACGGTGGCCACGGCTTGTACGAGCACAAGCCGGGCCTCGGTCAGTTGTCGATCATTCTGGATAATGAAGCGTAAATGTGGCGATGCATTGCCCAGCGTATAAAGCGCATGAAATTCCGACGCTAAGTCGAACAGATAAAAGGCAATGCGGTGTGGCTCGTGCGCAACAGAAGCCGCGTGGACCCGCCTGGGGTAATGGGCAATTAGACGCATCAAGGATAATTCCGTTGGATCCGAAAGAAGCGTCAGATTTGCCGTTTCGATCAAGCCGGCCGCATTCCGCGGCAGGTCGGGAAACGCGGTCTGTGCATTGCGGAAGATCGACTGCGCACGGGCGTGGCCGTACTGGACGTAAAAGACCGGATTGTCCCGCGACTGTTCGCGCACCTTGGCGAGGTCGAAGTCGAGCACGGCGTCGTTTTTACGGAACAGCATCATAAAGCGGACTGCGTCGCGACCGACTTCATCCACGACTTCGCGTAGCGTAACAAACTCCCCCGCCCGCTTCGACATTTTCACCGGCTCGCCGGCTCGCAGAAGCTTGACCAGCTGGATCACTTTGACGTCGAGCTTAGATTTACCACCGCTTAGCGCCGCGACGGCGGCCTGCATGCGCTTGATATAGCCACCATGATCGGCGCCCCAGACATCGATCAGAGTGCGAAAGCCGCGCCCGATCTTGTTGGCGTGATAGGCAATGTCGGAGGCGAAATAGGTGTAAGAGCCGTCGGATTTCTTCAGCGGACGATCAATGACATCGCCGAATGCCTTCGAACGGAACAACGTTTGTTCGCGATCCTCCCAGTCCTCGATCGGCGCACCCTTGGGCGGCGGTAAACGACCCTCATAAACGTAGCCTTGTTGCCGGAGCCAATCGATCGTGCTGCCGACGAAGTCAATTGAGTTCTCACCGAGTTCTTCTTGGTAGACCAATGACTCCTCTGAAAAGAAGCGATCTTGACTAATACCCAACGCAAGGAGATCCTCGCGAATTAGCTGCATCATTGCGTGGATTGCAATTTTGCGAAGAACCCCGAGCCGCTGGCTTTCCTGCTGGCCCTTCAACAAGTCTCCGTAAGTCTTTGCGATCGTCTCACCAATCGGCTTGAGGTATTCTCCTGGATAAAGTCCCTCGGGAATTTCTCCAATGTCCTCGCCGAGCGCTTCGCAGTAACGCAAATAGAGTGAGCGCGCGAGCGCATCGATTTGCGCGCCGGCATCGTTCACATAATATTCTCGGCTAACTTCAAAGCCGGTGAAAGCCAGCAGACTCGCCAGCGCATCGCCGAACACTGCACCGCGGCCGTGGCCGACATGCATCGGTCCCGTCGGATTGGCCGATACGTATTCGACGTTGACCGGTCCCTTGTCGCGGCCAAAATCATTTCGGCCGTATTCCAATCCGACTTTGACCGCCTTGCGGAGAGATTCGGTCCAGGCGGCGGGTTTTAGCGTAAGATTGATAAACCCCGGACCAGCCACATCGATTCTTTCTATCGTGGGATCGTGCCGAAGATACCCCACAATTTCTTCTGCGAGCTCGCGGGGTTTTTTCCCACTCTGCTTCGCTAAGATCAGAGCATCGTTGGATGCGAAATCCCCATGCGATGGATCACTCGGCGGCCCGACGACGAGCCGGCGTTGGTCGAAATTGCTCGGCAATACGCCCGAATTGGCCAATGCGGTATTCGCGCTCGCAAACTTCTCGATTACCACACTGTAAATGTCGTCCTCGGATATCCTGTAAGTGTATGCGTCTTCTTCAGTTTCGTTTGCCATATAACGTCTCGGAATACATTTGGGGTGCGCCGCGCGCCTAACGCAATTCGGGGGTCGAGTCAAAGAGCCTGGCATGTTCGGCGAGCGCGAAGCGGTCGGTCATGCCGGCGATGAAATCGGCGATGCACCGGGCCCGTGACGCCTCGTCGAGGCCGGCGAGCCCCTCCTGCCAATCCAGCGGCAGGTCGCCGGGATGGCTGCTGTAGCGCGCGAACAGGTCGCGAACCACGGCGGCGGCCTGGTCCATCACGCGCATGACCCGGGCGGCGCGATACATGTGCGTTTCGAGAAAGCCCTTGATGGCGCGATCGGCTTCCGTGATAGCGGCCGAGAACCCGGCCACGGCGGATGAGGCGCCGCGGACGTCGTCGGCCGAGCGCGGTGCAAGCGTGACGAGCCGGCGGCCGGTCTCGGTGACCACATCGTCGAGCAAAAGCCCGATGAGCTGGCGGACGAACTCATGCACCGTCCGATGGCCATCCAGCGCCGGATAGGCGGCTTGGATGCCCGCTATGATCCTGCCGGGCAGCGGAACGGCGGCGATGTCGTCGATGGCGAACAGGCCCGCGCGCAAGCCGTCATCGATGTCGTGGGCGTCATAGGCGATATCGTCGGCAAACGCCGCGATCTGCGCTTCCACGCCGGCAAAGCTCCACAATTCGAGGTCCTGCAGCTTGCTGTAGGCCAAGATCGTCGCCGGAACGCCGTGCTCGCGATAACGCGGCAGCGGCGCTCCCGTCCGGTCGGTGAGCGGGCCATTATGCTTGACCAGCCCTTCCAGCGTTTCCCAGGTCAGGTTCAAGCCGTCGAAATCGGGATAACGGCGCTCCAGTGCGGTGACGATGCGCAAAGTCTGAGCGTTATGATCGAAGCCGCCGAAAGCGGCGAGGCAAACATTGAGCGCGCGCTCGCCGGCATGACCGAACGGCGGATGGCCGAGGTCGTGGGCGAGCGCCAAGGCTTCGGCGAGATCTTCATCGACGCGCAGCCGCCGCGCGATGGCGCGCGCGACCTGGGCGACTTCGAGCGTATGGGTGAGCCGGGTTCGGTAGTGATCGCCCTCGTCAAAGACGAAAACCTGGGTCTTGTGCTTGAGGCGGCGAAACGCCGTGGAATGGATGATGCGGTCGCAATCGCGGCGGAAGGCGCTGCGGCTTCGGCTCTCGGGCTCGGCATGCAGCCGGCCGCGGCTTCGCGCCGGATCGCAGGCATAGGGCGCGATTGGCAAAGTTTCCATAGACCGCCCCACGGTTGACCTTAAACCTCGGCGCACTTAACTATCGTGTTGAGATTGTTGCAATCGGCGGCTGTTCAATTCGGAGCCAAAATGACCGACAACGTCATCGTAACCGAGCGGGCGGCGCGGCGAATCGGCGAAATCTTGAGCCGGGAGCCGTCCGGCACCATGCTGCGCGTGTCGGTGGAAGGCGGCGGATGTTCCGGCTTCCAGTACAAATTCGACACCGAGATGAGCCGCGCCGACGACGATATTGTGATCGCCAAGAGCGGCGCCACCGTACTCATCGATCCGGTTTCGCTCAATTACATGGCGGGCTCCGAGATCGATTTCGTCGACGATCTGATCGGCTCCTCGTTCAAGGTCAACAATCCGAAAGCGACCGCGTCCTGCGGCTGCGGAACAAGCTTCGCGCTATAATATCCGCGGTAATTGCCTAGCCCTCCATTTCGTCATGGCCGGACTTGTTCCGGCCCCGTCTTTAAGTCGTGAGACGCTTCAAGTAAGACGTGGATGCCCGCGACGAGCGGCATGACGAGTGAAAAGCCGTGCGCATCGCCACCTGGAACGTCAATTCGATCAAGCAGCGCATCGATTCCGCGATCGCATGGCTGGCGGAGCGCAAGCCGGACATCGTCTGCCTGCAGGAAATCAAATGCGTCGATGACGCTTTTCCACGGCTTGAGTTCGAAAGTCTCGGCTACAATGTCGCCGTGCACGGACAGAAGACATTCAACGGCGTCGCGCTGTTGTCGAAGTTTCCGTTCGACGAGGTCAAGATCGGCCTGCCCGGCAACGATCAGGACGACCATGCGCGCTTCATCGAGGGCGTGGTGTCAACGGCGAACGGCGCGCTGCGGGTAGCGAGCCTTTATCTGCCTAACGGCAATCCGCCGGACACCGACAAATACACCTACAAACTCGGCTGGATGAAACGGCTCGCGGCGTACGCGCGCGACCGGCTCGCCTTGGAAGAGCCGCTGATCATGGCCGGCGACTACAACGTGATTCCGACCGCGGCCGACGCCAGGAATCCGCAGGCCTGGACCGGCGACGCATTATTTCTGCCGAAGACCCGCGACGAATTCCGTGCGCTCCTCAATCTCGGGCTGACCGATGCCTTGCGCGCGACGACCGACGAGCCGGGGCTGTACACATTCTGGGACTACCAGGCCGGCGCCTGGCAGAAGAACAACGGCATCCGTATCGACCATTTATTGCTGTCGCCGCTCGCTGCCGACACACTCAGCGGCGCCGGCATCGACAAGCATGTGCGCAGTTGGGAAAAGCCGTCAGACCACGTGCCGGTGTGGATCGATCTGGATATCGCGGCGAAGTAGTCGCGGCTATTCCCGCCGGCCCTTCAGCCAATCTTCCAGATAAACTAAGGCCATGGCGCGTTCGTCATCGCTGGCGTGCTGGAAGTCGCTGTCGTAGAGCGGCTTGACCCAGGTCTCATCGGTGCCGGCGCAATCCTTGCCGAGTGTCAGCCACATCAAGCCGCGCGCGGCCTGCCGTGGCACCGCTTGGCCGTGGAATAGCATATCGCCGAGCGCAACCTGGGCGCGGCACTGACCTTTGGTTGCGGCCAAAAGGAACCACCGCGCCGCCTGGTGCGGATCGCTCGGCGTGCCGGTCAGATAAAGCCGCCCAAGCTCATATTGCGCGTCGGCGTCGCCGAAGAAGCTCGCCGCATAATCGAACATTTCGCGAGCACGCGCCGGATCGGCGGCGACCTGCGAATGCGGAATGCCGGTCAGGTAGTAGTTGCCGAGCGCGACAAAGGCATTGGCAACGAAACGAGCCTGCGGCGTGCCCGGCGTTTCATCCGGATGGGTGTTGGCGATCTCGCTGAAATAGTTGAAGGCCCGCAGATCGTCGCGCGGCACGCCGTCGCCGTCGGCATACATGCGGCCGAGTTTCCACTGCGCGACCGGCTCGCCCTGATCCGCGGCGTATTGCAGGGCGCTGAGCGCA
>DATAWA010000140.1:0-6156 GCA_036267435.1 Xanthobacteraceae bacterium
CGGGTGTTGCCCGCTCCCTGCCGCCCCAGTGCAGCGGGGGTTTTGTCCCCGCAGACCGGTCGTAATGCCGGCCGGGCGTTTTGGCCCGGAGCCGCCCGAGAACGGAGGTGACGAAGCCCCGCCCGCAGGAACCGCCCCCGCCCCGCCGACCGGAGTCACCGGCCGACGTCCTTTTACGGAGGGGGATGGGGAAGCCCAAAACGCTTTGCGGTGGGGGTTGTCAAATGGGCGGGGGTGCGCGCAGCGACGTGAGAAAAGCCCGCATTCATAGGCTTTTTGGAACAATGATGCGCCCGCAGCAATTCGCTTAACTGTGGCCATCGCCGTTTAGAGATCGCGAGATTCGCAAGCGGGGCAGGTGGTTGCGACTGTCGCTTTGGCTGCCGGGCGCCCAGGCAGGAAATTTTCGGATCCTTGGCCGGGGCCTTTTGGCGGCTCGATTCTTCGTTCTATCGCCTTTGGCAGTCTGAAGAAATGCTCAAGGATTACCGTTGCATGTGGAAAGCTTTTTCCTTGTCCTCGGCAACCAAATTGGAGTATCGTTTCACCTGAAACAGGCTGGCGAAAGGTCTGCTATGTTAGATACGCCTGTCCATGCAGAGCAAAACACCGGGTCAGATGCAGCGCTCATTGGCAGGGCTTTGTTGCGTGCCGCCGAACACCTAGAGATTGCCAACAAAGTTCTCTCCAAAATTATCGGACTGTCCGAGTCCTCGCTTTCGCGAATGCGAAAGGGCGAGTTTGAATTGGACGGCAAATCACTTGAGCTCGCGATTTTGTTTGTTAGGGCGTATCGGTCTCTAGATGCGATCGTAGGGGGCGATGACGCCGTAGCCGCTCGTTGGCTTAGAAGTGCGAACACGGCATTGGGAGCGGCACCTCTTGAAATGCTTCAGACCATATCCGGGCTGAATAATGTCATCAATTATCTTGACAGCCGGAGAGCTCGCATCTAGCGCGCGATCAACGGACGGTCGTTGCTGGCGATTTGTAGAAGCTCAGCACCGCAGTTCGACACTAAAACTAACGGACACCCTTGAAGAGCAACGAAGGCTTGAAGAGATAATAGACAACACCACGTCGATCATTCCAGAAGACTGCAGACACCTTAATTTCCTTCTATACACGCCATTTCGCTACGTCGCTTATCCCAATGGATCACGATTCCGCAGGGCAGGATTAACTGCGGGCGTCTTTTACGCGTCCATTTGGTCGGAAACGGCCGCAACGGAAATGGCGTTCCATCGACTGTTGTTTTATGCGGAGTCGCCAGCGACGCCGTGGCCCTTAAACGCAGCACAATACACGTCCTTTGAAGTTGCATTCTCGACACAACGATCCATTGATCTTACGCGAGACCCATTTCATGCCCATGCTGATAAATGGACACATCCAGTAAATTACGACGACTGCCAAGCGCTCGCCGATCTGGCTAGAACCGTCGATATCAACCTAATAAAATACAAATCCGTACGAGCAGCGGACGGCGTGAACGTTGCGGTTCTTACGTGTTCGGCTTTTGCTATTAACGAACCTTTGGGACGCGAAACTTGGCATATTCATTTAAGCGCCAGCGGTATTCGTTTACTCAGAGAATCCCCCTCATTTGAACTTGCTTTCGGCCCGAACGCTTTCAGCGCGGACCCGCGCGTTGGCACCATGAAATGGGATAGATCCTGAGCCGTCCAGCGGACCGAGAGGGTCAACTTTACAGTCGAGCCGTGCTGCACCGCATCCGGGAAACGGAGTTGGGCTTGCGACGAAGCCGGCATGCTGGCGCCGCTCGCACCCGCCGCGATTTCCGGTAAACTCCGGACATGGCCGCACCAACCGAAACGCTCGATGTCAAAGCCGTCTCCGACGAGGTCGGCGCGGCTTTGGCCGGGCATTATCAAATTCCGACATTCTCCTCGCGGCCCGGCGGATTGACGCTCGCGCAGGCCTATCGCGTCACGGCACTGCTCCGCGCCGGTTTCGAGGCGCGCGGCGAGACGATAACCGGCCGCAAGATCGGGTTCACCAACCGCGACATGTGGAAGGTGTACGGCGTAGGCTCGCCGATCTGGGGCCACATCACGAACCGCACCACGTTCGACCTCGCCGCAACGCCGGCGCTACGCGTCGCCGATTTCGTCGCGCCGCGCATCGAGCCGGAAATCATCTTCGGCCTGAAGGCGGCGCCATCGCCGGGCCTGAGCGAAGACGCGCTGCTCGATTGCATCGCATGGGTCGCGTTCGGCTATGAGATCGTGCAGTCGATTTTTCCCGGCTGGACATTCACGGCCGCGGACGCGGTCGCCGCCCATTGCGTCCATGGCGCACTGCTCATTGGAGCCCGCCACCCTGTCGCACCGCGCAAGACAGCGTAGCAGCACGAACTGGCCGAGTTTACGGTCGAGCTTTATTGCAACGGCACACTGAGCCAGCGCGGCAGCGGCGCGCTCGTCCTCGACAGCCCGCTCTTGGCGCTGCGCAGTCTCGTCGATTTGCTGGCGAACGATCCGCATAATCCGCCGCTGCGCGCGGGCGAAATCGTTTCCACGGGAACGTTGACGCTGGCCATGCCGGTCAACGCCGGCGAACGCTGGACCGCGAAAGTCTCCGGCATTCCGCTCGAAGACATCGCGCTGCGGTTCAAATAGCGGGCAGCAAGTAGCCCGCATGCTTGCTCATCATGCCCGCGCTTGTCGCGGGCATCCACGTCTTCAAATGCACGCCAAAACTAAAGTCGTGGATGGCCGGAACAAGTCCGGCCATGACGGCTACGGGGCTGCGGCCGGCGCCTGCGCCACGATCTTCCCCGGCCATTTGCACAGGTCGGCGATGATGCACTTCTCGCACAACGGACGCCGCGCCAGGCAGGTGTAGCGGCCGTGCAGAATGAGCCAGTGGTGGGCGTGCAAAAGATATTTCTGCGGCACCACGTCCAGAAGCTTCATCTCGACATCGAGCGGTGTCTTGCCGACCGCCAAGCCGGTGCGATTGCCGACGCGGAAAATGTGGGTGTCGACCGCGATGGTCGGCTCGCCGAACGCGACATTGAGGACGACGTTGGCGGTCTTCCGCCCGACGCCGGGCAGCGCTTCCAGCGCCGCGCGATCGTGCGGCACGGTCTCGCCGTGCTGCTCGACCAGCATGCGCGACAGCGCGACCACGTTCTTGGCTTTGGTGCGAAACAGCCCGATGGTCTTGATCAGATCGCGCACTTTGTCTTCGCCGAGCGCGGCCATCTTCGCCGGCGTATCGGCGAGCGCGAACAAGGCCGGCGTCGCCTTGTTGACGCCGGCATCGGTCGCCTGCGCGGAGAGCACCACGGCAACCAGAAGCGTGAACGGGTTGACGGATTGAAGCTCGGTGCGCGGGTTCGGACTGGCGGCGGCAAAGCGGCGGAACGCTTCCTCGATTTCGGCCGCGGTCCATTGCGGCAGCGCGCCGTGGCTGGCCTTGGCGTCGGCCGCCCGCCGCGCCTGGCGCGGCTTGACGCGCGCGGCGTTACCCTTGCGGGCGGCAGTCAGGCGCTGCCGGACGGTCTTTGCAGGCTTTTTCGGTGTGGGCTTGTTGCGCGCCGTTTTCTTCCGCGCCGCCTTCTTCCCCGCCAGCTTCTTTCGCACCATGGTTCTGCGCCCCATCTTTCCGGTATAATGAGCGGCATGGATGGCGACAATAACAACGGCGGCGCCGGCGGCGACCCGAAAATCTTTTCGGCCGTGATTACGCCGCACCGCTCGCTCGGCCCGCGAGGGTTTTTGATTTTCATGCTCTGCCTCGGCGGCTTGAGCTTTGCCTCCGGCGTCGTTTTCGTCGCAATGGGAGCGTGGCCGGTGTGCGGATTTTTCGGCCTCGACGTGCTGCTGGTCTATCTCGCCTTCAAAGCCAATTACCGCGCCGGGCGGGCCTATGAGGAAGTCACCGTCACCGCCTCCGAACTGACGGTGCGCCAGGTCAGCCATCGCGGCCGGGTGCGCGAAGTCACGCTCAATCCGCTGTGGGTGCGGCTCGACCGCATCGTGCATGCCGAGTTCGGCATCGAGCGGCTGTTTCTGGTGTCGCGCGGGCGCCGGCTGCCAGTCGCCGCGTTTCTGGGGCCGCATGAGAAGGAAAGCTTCGCGCTCGCTTTGTCGAACGCGCTGGGCGAGGCCAAGCGCGGGCCGACGCGGACGGTGCTGAATTAGGCTCTGCCATCATTCCGGGGCGCGGCAATCCGGAATGACAGGAAACACGCAGGAATCGGGTGGTTTGCCGACCGGCTGAGACCTAGATCGGGAGTCAGATGATGGAGGCACCCATGCTGTCACCCGACCGCGTTTCCGACACGACCAGGCTTGCCGAAGCCGCCGCCGATTATGACGTGGTGCGCCGCGCCATCGGCCATATCCGCGGCCACTGGCGCGAGCAGCCCGAAATCGAGACCATCGCCGACGCCGCCGGCGTGACGCCGACCGAATTACATCATTTGTTCCGCCGCTGGGCCGGCATCACCCCGAAGGCGTTCGTGCAGGCGCTGACGCTCGACGGCGCGCGGCGGCTCCTGCGCGACTCTGCGAGCGTGCTCGACGCCACTTACGCCGTCGGGCTGTCCGGCCCTGGCCGCCTGCACGACCTGTTCGTCACCCACGAGGCGATGTCGCCCGGCGAGTGGAAAGCCGGCGGCGAAGGCCTGACCATCCGTTACGGCCTGCATCCGTCCCCGTTCGGCACCGCGGTGGTGATGGGGACCGAGCGCGGGCTCGCCGGCCTGGCGCTTGCCGATGCCGGCAAAGAGCGCGGTGCGCTTGCCGACATGAAAGGCCGCTGGCCGAAAGCGCGCTATGTCGAGGACGCCGGCGCGACGGCGCCGCTGGCGCGGCGCATTTTCGATTCATCGCTGTGGCGCGCCGAACAGCCGCTCCGCGTCGTCTTGATCGGCACCGACTTCGAAGTGCGGGTGTGGGAGGCGCTGCTGCACATTCCGATGGGCAAGCTCACCACCTATTCCGACATCGCAGGTAAAATCTCCGCGCCCAAGGCGGCGCGTGCGGTCGGCGCCGCGGTCGGCAAGAACCCGATCTGCTTCGTGGTGCCGTGCCATCGCGTCGTCGGCAAATCCGGCGAACTAACCGGCTATCACTGGGGCCTGACCCGCAAGCGCGCCATGCTTGGCTGGGAAGCCGGCCAAGTGGCGGCGGCGTAAGCCTTCCCCCTCTCCCCGCGCGCGGGGAGAAGGAGCGCGTCCGTTCCCCGAAAATTGACCGCGCATTGACCCTCGCGGCAATCCGCCATACCTCGGGACAATAGATGCCGAGGACAAGCACAATGCAGCAACGGCGGCCGGTGATGCTGGTCATTCTCGACGGCTGGGGCTGGCGCGAGGACCGCGCCGACAACGCCATCCGCCAGGCCAAAACGCCTGTCTTCGACCGGCTGTGGCAAACCGTGCCGCACGGTTTTCTGCACACGTCGGGTCACGACGTCGGCCTGCCCGACGGCCAGATGGGCAATTCCGAAGTCGGGCACCTCAATATCGGCGCCGGCCGCGTGGTGCTGCAGGACCTGCCGCGGATCGGTAACGCCATCGCCAGCGGCGAGATCGCGCGCGCGCCGGCGCTGGTCGATTTCATCGCCAAGCTCAAAGCGAGCGGCGGCACCTGCCATTTGCTCGGCCTCGTCTCGCCCGGCGGCGTGCATTCGCACCAGGACCATGCCGCGGCACTGGCGAAAATTCTCGCCGATGCCGGCGTGCCGACGCTGGTCCATGCGCTCACCGACGGCCGCGATACGCCGCCGCAATCGGCGGCCGACGACATCAAGCGGCTGGTTGCGGCGCTGCCGCCGGCGGTGAAGATCGCCACCGTGTGCGGCCGCTATTACGCGATGGACCGCGACAAGCGCTGGGACCGCGTCGAGAAGGCCTACACCGTCATCGTCGAAGCCGACGGTCCGCGCTTTGCCGACGCCGGCGCGGCAATAGCCGACGCCTATGCCAACAAAAAATTCGACGAATTCGTCACGCCATCGGTGGTCGGCGACTATCGCGGCATGAAGGACGGCGACGGCGTGTTGTGCTTCAACTTCCGCGCCGACCGGGTGCGCGAGATTCTCGGCGCCATGCTCGATCCGGATTTCTCCGGCTTCCCGCGCAAGCGCGTGGTGAAGTTCGCCGCCGCGGTCGGCATGGCG
>DATAWA010000141.1:0-27042 GCA_036267435.1 Xanthobacteraceae bacterium
CACTCACGGCAAAGAACCGAACAGCTGCCGTACTGGCTGCACCGCTACAATTGGCACAGGCCGCACACCGGCATCGGTGCTAAAACACCCATCAGTAGACTCGGTCTGGCCGGAAACAACCTGTTGAGGCTCCACATCTAGCTGCGGCGCATGCCGGCGCGCGCAAGCTGGCCGATGCCGGCGCCAGACGCCACGCCCGCCACCGGAGCCCCGGCGTCTCTGCCGGCCTCTTGCGGATCGGCGGCGGTGCCCTGCAGCGCCTCGGCGCGCACCGGGCGCGGCGGCGAGAACAAGAAGCCTTGGCCGAACCGCACATCGTAATCAAGCAGATCGACCACCGTGGCTTCGTTTTCGATGCGCTCGGCGATGAGATCGATGCCGTAGCGGCCGAGCAGGTCGGAGAAATCCGCGGGATGGATGTCGGTCGAGACCACGCTGATCCGGTTGAATAACAGCGCCGCCGGCGCTTTGACAAAGCGGAAGCCGCGCTCGTTCAGTTCGCGGGCGTTGACCCGCAAGTCGGTGAGATTGTCCATCGAGAAACGAAAGCCACGCTCGGCCAGCGCCGCGAGGCTCTCATGTTCGATCGGCCCCATCGCGCGTAGCGCGCTTTGGGTGAATTCGAAGACCAGCGACGGGGCGATGGCCCGGTTGGCCTCCATGAATTCGAGAAATTTCGAAAAGCTTGAATCGGTCAACGTGGCGCTGGACAGATTGCAGAACAGGCCGATGTCGCGATTCTTCAGAAGGAGCCGCCGCACCACCTGCACGCAACGCAGCGCCGACAGATTGTCGAACTTCGGCATCAGCATGCCGGCTTCGGCATAAGGCAAAAAGTCGCCGGCCGCGATCAGATCGCCATTGTCGACCCGCAGCCGCGACAGCGCCTCGTAATAGCGCACCTTGCGCTGCGGCAGCGTGACCACCGGCTGCAAAAAAAGATCGATCCTGCTGGCATCGACGGCGCGCGCTATCGCGGCAATGATGCCGTCACGGCTCAGCCCCGCGAAGGCTGCGATTTTCGGCTCGGACGGGGCGGCTGGCGCCAGCGCCTCGGCCGGCGCGCTGTCGCGCGGCGCCTCGATCGCCGACATCGGTGCCGCAGGTGCGGGGCTTCCGTTCATCGCCGCAGCCGGCGCGGCCATCTGGACCGGCGCCGTCCGTTCGGCAGCCAGCGCCGCCTCGTGCGCCGCGACCGAGTCGGCAAGCTGCGTAACGAGGCTCGACAGTTCCTCGATCTCGGCGGCAAGCGGCTGGGCAGTGGCAAGCGCGCGATCGATCACGGTGTCGACCTTGCCCTCCATCGCGTTTAGGCGGCGGCCGAATTCGGCCAATTGGCGGGCCAGATCGCCCGATCCACGCGCCAAGGTGGCGATCTGATTGCTGGCTTCCAGCCGGTCGCGCTTGCGTGCAGCAATCGCATTGTAGACCGCCAGCGCCGTGAGCATGCCGAGCGCCACCAAGGCTGACTCCGCCCCGGTAAAACCGAAACGCAAATAGACCACGATGCCGATCGAGCCGGCGATAAGCACCATGCAGGCCGCAATGAAGATGGCGCTGATGCGCACCATGCCGCTTTATATCCCCTGCTTCCGGTAGAAGCGATTCGCGCCTGTGACAAACTAGTGTCCACAAGCAAAGGGCCGCCGCAAGTCTGCCCCTATGGATAGCTAACCCATTGCGGTAATTTTATAACATTAAATCTGGCGAGCCTCGTGTGATGGTGGATTCGGCGCCTGCCGCGGTCGAGCTTTCGGGCCCCGCGGACGTGCAAAAAGACGGTTTGATTGGCTGGATCGAGCGCCGGCCCCAAGCCGCCTTCGGCTGGTTTTTGGCCCTGCATTTTGCCGTCTGGACCACGCTCCCGACGCTGCTTTACGCCAATTTGCCGCTCGATCTTATCGAGGCCGTCACCTACGGCCGCGAATGGCCGCTCGGTTCCGATAAATTGCCGCCGCTGCCGTGGTGGCTGGTCGAGATCCTGTACCGCAGCTTCGGCGTCGATGGCGCCTATTATGCCCTGGCGCAGGCCGTCGTCGTCATCGCCTTCGCGCTGGTCTTTGTGACGGCGCGCCGGATGGTCGGGGCAACAGGAGCGCTGGTCGGGGTGCTCATCATCGACGGCATGCATTATTTCCAATACACGGCCGTAAAATTCAATCACGACGTCATTCAGTTGCCGTTCTGGGCGCTGGCCGGTTACAGCTTCCATGCCGCGCTCCGGCGTGGCCGGCTCGGTCACTGGGCGCTCCTCGGCGTCGCTTTCGGCGGTGCGCTGTGGGCCAAATATTTCGTGGTCGTGCTGGCGGCGCCTTATGCGCTGTTCCTGCTGTTCGATCGTGAGGCGCGGCGCGCTTTGGCGACGCCCGGTCCATGGCTGGCGCTCGGACTCGCACTCTTGATCGCGCTGCCGCATGTCATCTGGCTGTTTCAGAACGATTTCATTCCATTTACCTACGCCGAGCATCGCGCGGCGCCGGTGCGCGGCTGGTTCGACCACGTCGTGCACCCGGCATTCTTCGCGGTCAGCCAGGCGTTCTTTCTGCTGCCGACCTGCTTTATCGCCGCAGCCTTGCTGTGGCCGCGGCAGAAGCGCCGCGGCGAAATCGCCGCCGACGCCTTCGACCGCCGCATCGTTACGATGCTGGCGTTCGGACCGGCCTTGGCGACGATTGCGCTCGGCATCGCCAGCGGCCGCGGCGCCATCGCCATGTGGGGCTATCCGCTCTGGCTGTTTCTCGGACTATGGATCGTGATGACGGTTCGGCCCTTGTTTGACCGCGATCGGATCGCGCGCGTCGGCGCGGCCTGGGCCGCGGTCTTCACCCTGTTCGCGCTGGTTTTCCTGATCAACTATACGGTGCTGCCGCGTTTCGATCACCGTTACTACGCCGAGTTCTACCCGGGCGATAAGCTCGGGCAGATACTGACGCAGCGCTTCCACGCCGCGACCGGAAAACCGCTGCGCTACGTTATCGGTTCGATGTGGGATGGCGGCAATCTTGCGCATTATTCGCCGGATCAGCCGCATGTCCTGATCGACGGCGAACCTGCGCGCGCGCCGTGGGTCGATATGGCCGACCTGCGCAAGGACGGCGCCATCGTAGTATGGACGCAGAGCGACCCGAAGGTGGTGCCGCCGCAGTTCGCAGCGGTCGCGCCCGGCGCCGAGGTTGGCGCGCCGTTCGATCTGCCGATGCGCCGTGGCTCCGGCGCCGTCCACGTCGGCTGGGCGATCGTCAAACCGCAGGCGTAGTGACGGACGTTCCGGCACCACGCGGCAATGTTACGCCACCGCTTTGATCACCCGCGCCACTTTGTCGATAATCTCGCCGATCTGCGCCTCGCTGACGACGAGCGGCGGCGACAGCGCGATGGTGTCGCCGGCGATGCGGATCAGAACCCCCTCGTCGGCAAAGGCTCGCTCCATCGCCTGATAGGCGCGCAGCCCAGGCGACCCGGGCCGCGAAGCGAGATCGATGGCGGCGGCGAGCCCCACGGTGCGGATGTCAAGCACGCCGGGAAGCTCTTTGAGCGACATCACGGCGTCGGCCCACTTGCCTTCCACCGCTTTGGCCCGCTCGAACAGTTTTTCGTCGCGGTAAAGGTCGAGTGCCGCGAGCCCCGCCGCGCAGGCCAGCGGGTGCGCCGAATAGGTATAGCCGTGGAATAATTCGATGACATGCTCCGGCCCGCGCATGAAGGCGTCGTAAATGCCATCGCGCACGATGACGCCGGCCATCGGCACCGCGCCGGAGTTTACGCCTTTGGCAAATACGATTATGTCCGGCACGACGCCATAGCGCTCGGCGGCAAAAGGGAAGCCGAGCCGGCCGAATCCGGTGATCACCTCGTCGAAGATCAACAACAGACTGTGGCGGTCGCAGATCGCGCGCAGCTTTTGCAAATAACCCTTGGGCGGCGGCAAGACGCCGGTCGAGCCGGCCATCGGCTCGACGATGACGGCGGCGATGGTCGAGGCATCGTGCAGCGCGACAATACGCTCGAGTTCGTCCGCCAGATGCGCGCCCCACTCCGGCTCGCCTTTGGTGAACGCCTGATGCTCGCGGCTATAGGTCGACGGCAGATGATCGACGCCGGCAAGGAGCGCGCCGAACATTTTGCGGTTGGCGACAATGCCGCCGACCGAGATGCCGCCAAAGCCAACCCCGTGATAGCCGCGCTCGCGGCCGATCAGCCGCGTGCGCGCGCCCTCGCCGCGCACGTTGTGGTAAGCGAGCGCGATCTTGAGCGCGGTATCGACGCCTTCGGAGCCGGAATTGCAAAAGAACACGCGGTTGAGATCCGCCGGCGCCAGCGCCGCGATGCGGCTCGCCAGTTCGAAACTCTTCGGATGGGCGAACTGGAACGGCGGTGAATAGTCGAGTTCGACGGCTTGGCGCTGGATGGCGGCGACGATCGGATCGCGGCAATGCCCGGCATTGCTGCACCACAGCCCGGCCGTGGCATCGAGGACGGCGCGGCCCTCAGGCGTGTAATAGTGCATGTCCTTAGCGCGCGCGAACAGCCGCGGTGCGTGCTTGAATGCGCGGTTGGGCGTAAACGGCAGCCAATAGGCTTCAAGATCGTTGGGAACCGTGGCGGTTGCCGGCATGTTGTAACCCGGCGAAGCCGGGCCTCCTTAAGTAAGAGTGTCAGCCTATCGCTTGCCGCTCCATGGCGCGACTGCTACCACCGCGCCATCGCAAAAGAACGTGCATATCCTGCAAATGGCCGACAAATCCGAAATATCCAATAAGCTCAAGGCGCGCCTGCCGCGCGGACTTGCCGACCGCACGCCGGGCGAGATTACCGCTACGCGGGCGATGATCGACAAGATTCGCGCCGTTTATGAGCTCTATGGATTCGAGGCGCTGGAGACGCCGGCGATCGAATACACCGATGCGCTCGGTAAATTCCTGCCCGACCAGGACCGTCCCAACGAAGGCGTGTTCTCGTTCCTCGACGATGACGAGCAATGGCTGTCGCTGCGCTACGATCTCACTGCGCCGCTCGCCCGCTATGTCGCGGAGAATTTCGACACCCTGCCGAAGCCCTATCGCAGCTATCGCGTCGGCACGGTGTTCCGCAACGAAAAGCCCGGTCCCGGCCGCTTCCGCCAATTCATGCAATTCGACGCCGACACCGTCGGCTCGTCGTCGCCGGCTTCGGATGCGGAACTATTGATGATGGCCGCCGACACCATGGAGGCGCTCGGCATTCCGCGTGGTTCGTATTTGGTGAAGGTGAACAATCGCAAGGTGCTCGACGGCGTTCTCGACTCCATCGGCCTGAACGGCGAAGCCAATGCCGGCAAGCGGCTGACCGTGCTGCGGGCGATCGATAAATACGATCGCCTGGGACGCCACGGCGTCGAGCAGTTGCTGAACGAAGGCCGCAGAGACGACAGCGGCGACTTCACCCGCGGCGCCGGCCTCAACGAAAAACAAACACAGACCGTGATGAACTACGTCGAGCTGCAATTTATTCAGACCGACGGCGTTGAAGCCATCTTCGACGATTGGGGCAAGGTCCTGGGCCTCAGCTCGACCGGACGGGAAGGCATACAAGAACTCAAGCAAATCGCCCGCCTGGTCCGCGCCGGTGGCTATGGCTTCGACCGGATCAGTTTCGAATCGAGCGTCGTGCGCGGTCTCGAATATTACACCGGCGCCGTCTTCGAGGTGGATTTAACCTTCGCCACCGATGGCGCCGACGGTTCGCCGCGCTTCGGCTCGGTCGGCGGCGGCGGCCGCTATGACGGCCTGGTGTCGCGCTTCCGCAGCGAGCCGGTGCCGGCGACCGGATTTTCCATCGGCGTATCACGGCTTCTCGCCGCGCTCGAATATCTCGGCAAGGTCGATCTGAAAACCGAGGCCGGGCCGGTCGTGGTCACCGTGTTCGACAAGGATCGCATTGCCGATTATCAGGACATGGTGGCGAAGCTGCGCAATGCCGGCATCCGCGCCGAGCTTTATCTCGGCTCCGGCAAATTCGCGCCGCAAATGAAATATGCCGACCGGCGCAACTCACCATGCGTGGTCATCCAAGGGTCCGACGAGAAGGCCAAGGGCGAAGTCACCATCAAGGATCTGATCGTCGGCGCCGAACTTGCGAAGCTGGAAAAGGGCCGCGACGAGCATTTGCAGAAGCAAGCGCAGGCGCAACGGTCCGTGCCGGAAGACAGACTGGTCGAGGCGGTGCACGAAGTGCTGGCGCGGCAGGGGCTCGCGCCGCGCTGAACCGACAGATAGCGATAACGCTCTCAGGTCAGATCTTCTCGGAGCCCTCGGCCTTCATTGCCCACAATATCGCCGTCATGATTCCCTTGCATCGCGGCAACAGAAATAAGGTCAGGCCGACGATCAGCGGCAAATAGATCGCGAGCGCCAGCGCCAGCGGCAGTTGGAAATTCATCTCGCAGATGAGGATGATCGGCACCGTAATGTGGCCGACGACAAGGATAGTCAGCCAGGGCCCGGCATCGTCGGTGCGATAATGCCCGAACGGCTCGCCGCATACCGAGCAACAATCGACCATCTTGAGGTAGCGGTGTAGCAGCCGGCCTTGCCCGCAGCGCGGACATCGCCCCAGCGCACCGCGACATATCGCCGTCAGCGTCGACGGACGCACCGCGTCGGCTTCGGTCATGCGCATTACGTAGCATCGCGCAGCTGAGCTTCATAGCGCAGGTTTTTTATACGATCGGCCGACGTTGCCCGACGCGTAACTAACACAACGGTGCACAAGACCTGCGCCCGCCGTCCGGTCTTAACGCTGAACCGTAGTCGCTCGAAGTACTGCCGCGTATTTCTGAAATCGCCTAGTGCTGTTGGAACGGAATCGAATAGACCGTCTTGCCTGCGGAATTGCGCACGACCATTGTCAGGGCGGAATCGTTGTAGCCTCCCGCCTCGCGCAACTCATTGATGATACGGCGGGCGTAAGCGAGCGCCGCTTCATCGTTCGGCATCAGCATGCCGCCGCGGTCGTCGTGCCTGTCGCCGTAACCGCGGACGTCGAAATAATACGGAAACATGCCTTTCTCCCCGACAGGCTTTTTGGTTGTGGGGAGTCAATGCACACGCAGTGGACCTGTTCCCGGGATCGCCCGGTTTTTAGGCTGGCTGGGGAATATTTCGGCGGATAGACTGTTCTTCGAGGCAAGGACCCTGGGTGGGGACAGCGGCGGTGCGCAACATCTGCAGTCGGTGGGTTTGGCGAAAGCGCATCATCGCGCTGGCAACCGCCTACGTCGTTGCACTCTCGAGCCTGCTCGCCAGCTTCGGCGCCGCCCGCGCCGCGGCCGACGGCACCTTCGACCCGCTCGGCGCAATCTGCCACCACTCGTCCGCCGGCCAGTCCGTCCCGCTTGACCGCCATTCCAACGGCAACGTCTGCATCGATTGCTGCTGCGTCGGCTGTCTGATGCCGCTCGCCGTTTTGCCGCCGCCGCCGGCAATTGTCCTTCCTTCGCAAGCCACAATAAGCCATCGGCTCGTACCGATCGCGTTCATCGCGCTCGGCGGCACGCGGACGGCGAAATCCAATCGTTCAAGAGCGCCTCCTTACGTCGCGTGACACGGCGCCGCCGGCCCGGCGGCTTTGTCGTTTCCACGCCGTAATGGAGACTACTCATGCCTCGCTTATCGTGGTGTTCGCGCGCCTGCGCGCTAGCCTTGCTGTTTATCTGCCTGCCCTACTCCTCCGCGCTGGCGCATTGCTTCGTCGGCGCCCGTTTCTTTCCGGCAACGCTTGCCATCGACGATCCTTGCGTCGCCGACGAATTGTCGCTGCCGACTGTATCGTGGTCGAAAACCGGCGACGTGCCGCCGGCCGCCGAATGGGATATCTCGGCGGAACTGTCGAAGCGCATCACCGACGACCTCGGCATTTCGATCGGCGACACCTGGACGCAGATCAGCCCGCCGGGTGGTCCCAAGATGGCCGGCTTCGCCGATCTCGAAACCACGCTGCAATATCAGCTTCTCAAGAACGACGACCACGAATTGGCGATGCTGCTCGGGCTGATTTTCGACTGGGGCGGCACTGGCGCCAGCAATTCCGGCATCGGCACGCCCTACAGCCAGATCACGCCGACATTTTATTTCGGCAAGGGCTTCGGCGATCTGCCCGACGATGCCGGAGCGTTACGCGCCTTCGCCGTTACCGGTCAGGTGGGCTACATGTTTCCCACCACGTCGTACAACGTTGCTCTCAACACCTATAACGCGCAGGCACTCGTCTACGGCGGATCGATTCAATACAGCATGCCGTATCTGAAATCGGAGATTCGCGACTATCAATTGCCCGATTTCATCAATCACTTGATTCCCCTCGTCGAAGCGCAGCTCACGACGCCGACCGCCAACAATTTCGGCAACAGTCCGGTGACGACCGGCACCGTCAATCCCGGGGTGATCTATGTGAGCACCTATTACCAGGTCGGTCTCGAAGCGCAGATACCGGTCAATCGCGCCAGCGGCACCGGTGTCGGTTTCCTAGGCCAATTGCATCTTTATCTCGACGATATGTTCCCCCACACCATCGGCCAGCCGCTGCTTGGCGGCAGCGGCGCGGCACCGCGTCAACCCAGCTTCTAAGGAGCAATCTCATGCGACTAAGGATCGCGACGGCATCGGCGTTATTTCTCGGTCTGGCGACGACGGCTGCAGGAGCGCACGCCTTTCTCGATCATGCCAACCCGCTGGTGGGCTCGACCGTCAGCGCGGCGCCGCACGAAGTGTCGCTGTCGTTTACGCAAAATCTCGAGCCGTCGTTCAGCACCGTCGAAGTGACGGGCCCAACCGGTGCGCGCGTCGATGCCGGCAAGTCGCAGATCAGCGGCAACACCATGCGGGTTGGATTGAAACCGGCAGGACCCGGGACCTATCACGTGCATTGGCACGCCCTGTCGGTCGATACCCATACCACGCAGGGCAGCTTCACGTTCCAGGTCGGCCAATAGCGCATCGGCCAATCCGTGACCGACCCGTTGTTCTTTGCGCGCGCGCTGCATTTCGCCGCCACCCTCTCGGTGGCCGGCGTGGTGTTTTTCATCGTCTTGATCGCCGAGCCGGCGCTTCGCGGCACTGCAAGGGAGTCGCGCATCGCGGTCGCCATCCGGGCGCGGCTCGCCTGGATCGCGTGGGTCAGTCTCATCGTCGCGCTCGTCTCCGCCGTGCCATGTCTCGTCATCGTCGCCCAATCGATGAGCGGGCAGCCGCTCGGCGCGCTCTACGCCCAAGGCGTGCTGGGAACGGTGTTGACGCAGACTGACTTCGGCAACGACTGGCTGTTGCGCGTCGTGCTCGCCTGCGCTCTCGGCGGATTGTTCGTTCACGTCCTTGACGCCAACGGCGCGGCCTCGCGGACGTTAAGGGCGGCCACAGTGATTCTTGCCGCTGCCTATGCCGGCGGCCTGGCCTGGACCGGCCATGCCATCGGCGGCCAAGGAACCGAAGGCGTCCTTCATCCGGCAGCGGACGTGCTGCATCTCATTGCCGCAGCGGCCTGGGTCGGCGGCTTGCTGCCGCTCGCGCTGCTGCTGACAATGACCCGCGCGGACGCAACGGTACTCGCGGTGGCACGGACGGCGACGCGGCGCTTTTCCAATCTGGGTATTGCCAGCGTCGCGGCGCTCATCGTCAGCGGCCTCATTAATTCCTGGTATCTCGTCGGCAGCATACCGGCATTGACCGAAACCGATTACGGCCGGCTACTGCTGATCAAGCTCGTGCTGTTTTTGGTCATGGTCGGCATCGCGGCGGTGAACTGGTCGCAGTTGACGCCGAAGCTCGTGCAGGACGCCGACCTGGCCGCCGCGCAGCACGCACGGCGCCGCTTGCGCCGCAACGCCGCGATCGAGGCGGTGATTGGCACCGCGATCGTCATCATTGTCGCGGTGCTGGGCACGCTGCCGCCGGCGAGCCATATCGGTCAGCACACGCACGCCGGCGCCATTCCCGCCGACGCGACCTTCCAGCACATCCACGGCGAAGACGGCATGGCCGACGTCACCATCGAACCGGGCCGTGTCGGCACCGCGCGCGCCACCATCCAGCTTTGGGACGGCGACTTCGCGCCGCTGACGGCTCGCGAAGTCACATTGACGCTCACGGCGCCGGGCAGCAAGCCCGTGACACGTACCGCGTTGCAGAACTCGGACGGCGCCTGGATTGTCAACGGCGTCGCGCTTACCGCGCCGGGCAACTGGATGGTCGCGGTGCACGCCACGCTGCCGTCCGGCAGCCGGCTGGACCTCGAAGCGCCGATCGTGGTCGACGCCAAATAGCGCCCAAGCGCTGCTTCGGCGTCGATCTGAGTTTAAGATCTGCTCACGACGTCGGCGGCATCCCTGACAGACTCTTCAGCTTGGCGATCGCCGACGCATCGTCTTCCTGATAGGGAATGACGGTAACGAACTTATTGTCCGGCCCCATCAGGTAGATGATGGCGGAGTGATCCATGGTGTAGCTGCCGTCATCGGTCGGGATTTTCTTGTAATAGACGCGATACGCCTTGGCGATCTGGGCGATCTCTGCCGGCGTGCCGGTGTAGCCGCGAATGTGCTTGTCGAACGACGACAGATAGGCATGCATCGACTGCACCGTGTCGCGCTCCGGATCGACGGTGACGAACACGTAGTTGAGCTTGTCGGCATCGGGACCGAGTTTTTTGATCCAGCGCGACAAGTCCAACAATGTAGTCGGACAGACGTCCGGGCAGAAGGTGTAGCCGAAATACATGGTGTAGGGCTTGCCGGCGAGCGTCTGCTCGGTGACCTTTGCGCCGGTGTCGTCGATAAGCGTGAACGGCCCGCCGATCGCGGTGATGGCCGCCACGCCGTGGCCGCCGCGAAACGACACGGCATAGACGACACACAGCGCCACAGCGGCGAAGCCGAGAAGCCCGGCGAGAGCCGGCAGCAGCCATTGGCGGGTCCGCATCACTTCATCTCCATCTTGCCCATGCCCCCGCTCGAATTGCTGTTGCCCGTACCGCCCATATTTCCCATACCGCCTTTATCGTTTGGGGCAGCCATATTGGCTCCCATGGCCTGGACCGGAACTGTGACTGAAATAGTCCCGGCTTTCGCAAATGTGAGTTTCAGCGGAAAAGTCTCGCCGGCAGTGAGCTGTTTCTTCAGTCCGATCAGCATGACATGGTAGCTGCCGGGCTTGAGCACCACCGAGCCATTGGCCGGAACCGGCAGGCCGCCGGTGATTTCCCGCATCTGCATGATGCCGTTCTCGACCTTCATTTCGTGGACTTGCACTTTGTCGGCAACATCCGACGAAGCGCCGGTCAGCGCGTCGGCGGTGCCGGACTTGTTGTCGATTGTCATGTAGACGGCGCCGGTCTTGGCGCCGTTGGGCGTCGCTCTCGACCACGGCTGTTGGACGGTAATCGACGTGCTGCTTGCTCCCTGAGCGAGAGCGGGAGCAGCAAAGCCGATCAATAACGCCGCGAAAGCGAGTTTGGAAAAAGTGCGCATGATGATCTCCGTAAGCGCATGAGGAATAAGCTCCGCTGGAGCGAAGCCGGTTTCGAGCGTCAGACGGAAACGGCGGGAGGCGCGCGCGGCTCGCCAAGCCTGTGGCGGAATTGCGCGACGAATGTCCCCTCACCGAGCGGCCGCGCGATGGTGGCAACGACTAAGCCAGCATAGGCCGGAAACACCGGGGCTTCGCCGGCGGTCGCAACGTGGCCGGCGCTTTGCGCGGCGACGAAGCAGAACGGACACTGCGGCGCCGGCGTCTGCCGGTCGGCCGGTACGGGCGCAGTCTGGTGCGACGCATAGCTGCACAGGAAGAAGCTAAGCTGATCCGGCGACGCGCCCGCCGACATGCCAAGCCCGACGCTTGCCATCATTGCCTGAATGGCGAGCGAATACGCCATGTAGACGGCCAACAAGCCGCCCTTCGATTGCGTCCGAACAAATTGCCGCAGGCGTCGCATGGAAGCTACTCTATCACAACGTGATGGCTGCGAATCTCCGCCCTTCTGGCCGGGCAAGCCGCCTTGGCGCTGTGCCCCGCTAATCTACGCCTATCTCACTTACCCCATTTTACGGACTGCAGCGCAGAATGCCGTGGAGGTCGCAGTAGCCGCGGCCGAGGTGACAGCAGCCGAACGAGCCTTCCGAGCAATAGAAGAATTGATACCCTTCCCCGCAGTGATCCGCGCAATAGGATCGGCCGGTGAAAAATTCAGTGCTGCAATGGTTGCGAAACCGCCCGGGGAGCGAGTCCGGATATTGCCAGTCGGCGAGCACGACCGGCGGTCCGGCCGCCCTGATCGGCCGCGCGGCCGCGGCTCCCGTTGCCAGGCAGATCAAAGCGAGCAGCGCGAACGCTCTTGTCATCATTCAGTCATCGCCACAGCTTCGCTCGGCATCCCCTCTCCCCTAACCGCCTCAACGCCGCACGGCAAGCGGACCGTAAAGCGCGAGCCGGCGCCTTCTTCGCTCTCCACCGTGACGCTGCCGCGATGCAGGTCGAGTGCCAGTTTGACGAGATAGAGACCGACGCCGGTGCCGACGATGCCCGACACGTTGCCGCCGCGGTAATAGCGCTCAAATACGCGATCGATATCGCCCTGCAGAATGCCGATGCCGTGGTCGGCGACGGTCACGACGACCTCGTCCGGTGTACTCCAGGCGCCGACTTCGATCGGGCCGCCGGCCGACGAATATTTGACGGCGTTGGCGAGCAGGTTTGAAAATACCTGAAACAACAGCTTGGCATCGCCGACAATCGGCAGCGGTGCCGTGGCGAAGCGCTCCACGATCTGCGAACCGGGCACCATTTCGCGATGCAACTGGCAGACTTCCTGCAGCAAGGCGGTCACGTCCATCTTGGCCACATCGAGATAAAGCCCGGCACCGCCGTCAATCAGCCGCGACGAGTTGAGCAGGTTATCGATCAGGTGCGTCATGCGCAGGACGGCGCTGCGAATCTTGCCGGCACGCTCGCCGATTTCGGCGGGATTGACGACTTGCTTGGTCTTGTCCAGCCGTCGCGCATGGCCGTCGATATTCGTCAACGGCGTGCGGAACTCGTGCGATGCCATCGACACGAAATTGCGCTGCAGCAAGGCAAGACGCTGCTCGCTCGCCAACTGTTCCTCAAGGAGCGCCGCCTGGCGGGCGAGCGTTTGCTGGCTGCGCATCAGCGCGATCGCGTTGTTGCGGAAGACCACGGTCGCTTGCGCCATCTCGCCGATCTCGTCGCGCCGCTCGGTTGCCGGAATTTCGATCGCGGTATCGTTGGCAGCGAGCCGGCGCATGCGGCTCGCCAGCTCCCGCAGCGGCGCTGAAATAAAACGGCTGATGTGAATAAGCGCGACGACCACCAGCAGCGCCGCGATCCCGATCGACAGGATAATCAGCCAGAACGCGTGGTCATAGGCGGCGGCAAGTCGGTCGCTCGCCGCTTGCGCGCTCGCCACAGCTTGATCCGTCAGCTGGCCGAGCGTGTCGCTGGCAGCGTTATAGGCGACGCGCGAAGACGTTTCGTAGATCTGCAGCGCCTCATCCCGGCGGTTGGCGCGCGCCAGCTCCAGCATGCCGTTGACGATGCCGCGATAAGCGCTCCAGTCCGACTTGAATTGCTCATAGAGCCGGCTTTCCGCGGCATCGTGCCGGATATTCTCGAATTCCCGCTCGGAGCGGGCAATTGTCCGATCCAGTTCTGCCATTTGGCTTTCGTTTGCGGCTGCATCGGCGGCGTCCGACGACAGCAGCGCGCCACCCTCGAAGGCACGGAAGTCAGAGGTGTAATTGTTGAGATCGCCGAGCGCCCGCGTCGTCGGCAGCCACACTTCGGCAACGTCCGCCGACAACACATTGAAGTTCGAAAGCCGCCAAATGCTGAACGCGCCCAGCGCGCCGACCAGCGCAAAAAACAGCAGGAACACCGCGGCAAGATGAAAGCGGATCGAAAGCGGCCACATAGATAAAGTCCGTGAGGGCGACCGGAGGCCGTCGCGCGTAAAACAATCATATCTCAGGCCGGCAATGGCAGAAAACCCGATTGAGGTAAATTGCTACGTGGCGAACGCCTCTCTTTGGGCCCAATTCATGCTAGATATCGGTTTCCCGGTGATCCGATGCCAGAACCGCAGAAGAAGATACTTTGTGTCGAGGACGATCGCGAAACCGCGGCGCTGATCGCCGAGGAGATGGTCGATCGCGGCTACGACGTCAGTGTGGCCCATGACGGCCGCGCCGGCCTGGCGGCGATCCTGAAAATCATGCCCGACCTGGTGCTGTCGGATATCAGCATGCCGGCGATGTCCGGCTTCGAGCTGCTCGACCGCCTGATCTCGCTCTCACCGCGGTTTTCGAAAATGCCCTTCGTTATTTTGACGGCGCTGACCGACCGCGACAACGAGTTGAAAGGCCGCCAGCTCGGCGCCGACGACTACGTCACCAAGCCGATCGATTTCGAGATGCTCGCGGCCATCATCGCGGCGCGGCTCAACGGCGTGGCGCGGACCGCGCTGTGGCCGAAGACCGTCGACTTGACCGATCGCGAGATCGAGGTTTTGACCTGGGTGGCGCGCGGCAAGACCTCGGCCGAGATCGCCCAGATTGTCGGCCTGTCTAAACGCACGGTCGATTTCTACACCGACAATGCCCGCACCAAGCTCGGCGCCGCGACGCGCACCGAGGCTGCCATCAAGGCGGCGACTGGACGATTGATCGATCTGTAAAGCCGGCGCGCCTACCAGACGGCGTAAAGACAGATCAGCACAAACGGCTCGGCGAACAGACCGATATAAAGCCAGGTCCGAAGCCCGCGCGCGTCCCGCGGCCCGCGGAACAGAAGAACCAAGAACCAAATGCACAAAAGCAGGCCCAGCAGCATGCGAATGAGATCGTCAGGCGTCTCATAGGCCGACCAGATCGTTTCGCTCTGTGGCAGACTGACGCGAACCGTTAGCGCCAGCAGGGTAAAGATGAATACGGTCCGGAGAACTGTCGCGGCGATCCGCAGCGCAGTCGAACTTTGTTCCTCTGTCGAATTCTGTTCGGAATGTTCCACCGCCGCCATATCACGTGCTCCGCCCCGGCGGGCCACGGTTCGTCATCGACACCACGATATCCGTCATCGTGGGGCAAGCCACCATAAACCTAAGGTAACAGCATTTTTTAAATTTCCCACCGCGCAAATACCGGCACTGCGCCACGATCCCATGACGGCGTCATCGCCGGCGCTGATCGGTGCTGGGCGGACGAGCGTTTGCGGTCTACAACATTGATCCGCTTGCAAATTTCTAGGACGATGCCGGAGCACAGTCAGGGCGGCGTTAGGGATGCTTGGGCCGAATAAGCGTTCCGTTGATCCCACCTGCCGGCTTGGCCGGGCCACCGATCGACGAGGCAACGTTGCGGCGAATCATGCCAGTGCCGCCAATCGCGCCCCGGTGAGGTACGCTTGGCATTCCGCTCGAACGATCATTGGTGTTTTTGATAGCGAGCGAACCGCCCAGCGCCGCTTCTGGCGCGCCAACAGAACTTATCCCCTGCGGCCGGTTTTCCGACTGGAAATGCACCGCCTCCCGCGTGCGGCCGGCCATCGGCTCGACCGGCTGACCGAGGGCATTGCGAATACTGAGATTGGGCGGCTCCGAAAATTTGTTGCGATTTGCCGGCGAGATGTCTGGCGTGACAATTTTCAGGCTCGGTTTGATGGCATGGCTGTTGTCACGCTCTTGCCGCGAAGACTCGGGGAGCGGCACGTCGCCGCTCTCGCCCGGGCTCTTTCCGATCGTAGCTTTGTCGGGGGCGGTTGCGCTGTGGCGGCTTTGCGCCGGATTGGCGCCAGCGCGCCGGACGTGGTGGCTGTGCGCCGGCTTGGCGAAGGCGGCCGGCCCGGCGATGGCGGCGCAAAGGACAATGCCGACGACAATAGCCTTCACGCTGCGCTCCTTGCGGCGTCAATCCGGGATCGATAAAGCGCCCGCCTCATCCGGGGGCGGCGGCGGACCAGCATCGCGGCGGCCGCGATCGAGCAAAATTGTCTGCAGCGCCGGCACCACAATGAGCAGCATGATCGGTCCGATCAGCATACCGCCGACAATGACGGTGGCGAGCGGCCGCTGGACCTGGCTGCCGATGCCGGTGGAGATCGCCGCCGGCAACAGCCCAATGCACGCCGACAGCGTCATCATCAAAATCGGACGCATCTGCTCTTGCACGGCATGGAACATCGCTTGGGCCGGCGTCAGTCCGGTCGCCGCCACCCGGTAATAGCCGTTGATGACGAGAATCCCGCTCATCACAGACACGCCGAACAGCGAGATGAAACCGATCGCCGCCGATATGCTGAAATCCAGCCCAGTCACGTACAGGCCCAAAACACCGCCGCAGATCGCGAACGGCAAGCCCAGCAAGGCCAACAGGCTGTCGCGCCATGAATTGAACAGCCCGTACAGCAGGACGATGATGAAAACGAAGGTGATCGGCACGATGATCTCCAGCCGTCGCTTGGCTTGCTGCAGCCATTCGAACTCGCCGGACCATTCGATGCGATAGCCCACCGGCAATTTGACGTTGGCGGCTATGCGCTGCTGCGCCTCCTCGACGGCGCCGGCAAGATCGCGCCCGCGGACGCTGAATTTGATGGGTACGAAGCGCTGATTACGTTCGCGGAAAATGTAGGACGCCCCGGTATCCAGCGAAATAGACGCCAACTCGCCGAGCGGCACATAGCCGTTTACGCCGCCCGGCGTTTGATAGCCGACCTTGATGTTACGCACGTCATCGACGTTATCGAGATATTTCCTGGCGAGCCGTACAACGACGTTAAACTGCCGGTCCGATTCCAGAAGTGTCGTCGTTGTCGTGCCGCCCAGCGCCGCCTGGATGACGTTATTGACGTCGCTGACATTCAAGCCGTAGCGCGCCGCCTTGGCGCGATCGACCCGGATATTCAAATTCGGCTGACCGAGAACCCAGAGAACGCCAAGATCGGTAATGCCGTCCACTTTTGCCATCTGTTCGACGCACTGGCGCGCAATGATCTCGAGCGTATGCAGATCGGGACCGATGATCTTTGCCGAATTGGCGCCCTTGACGCCGGACAGCCCCTCCTCGACGTTGTCCTGAATATACTGGGAGAAATTGAATTCGACGCCGATGAATTGCTTGGCGAATTCGGCCTGCATGTCGCTGATGAGCGATTCCTTGGTCACGTTCGGCGGCCATTCGTCGGCCGGCTTCAGCGGCACGAAAAACTCGGCATTGTAGAAGCCCGCCGCGTCGCTGCCGTCGTCGGGGCGTCCTTGCTGGGAGGTCACGGTCACGACCTCGGGATAGTGCAGCAAAATCTTGCGGATTTTGCTGACGGTCGGCTCGCCTGCCTCCAGCGAGATCGTCGGCGGCATGGAGGCGCGGATCCACAGATTGCCTTCCTCAAGCGTCGGCAGAAATTCGCTGCCGAGCCGACTGCCGATAAAGCCAGTGAATATAAGAAAAACGAGCCCTATCGCGACCGTGATACTTCGGTTGTCGAGCGACCAGCGCAAGATCGGCGTATAGGCGGAGCGCAGCCATTGCACCATGACGGTTTCGGTCTCGGTCAGCCGCTCGGAAATCAAAAACGACGTCAGACATGGCGTTACGGTGAAGGTCGCTATCAGCGCGCCGATCAAGGCATAAGCGTAAGTGCGTGCCATGGGACCGAAAATCTGGCCTTCCACGCCCTGCATGGTGAACAGCGGAATGAATGCGGCGACTATGATCGCGGTGGAGAAAAACACCGCTTTGTCGACCTGCAGGGCGCTGGCGAAAATTAGCCGCAGCCTGTTGTCCCAGGTCAGCGCCCCGCCAAAGCCAGCCTCGCGTGTCGGATCCGCGCCCCAGCCTCCTTCGGAAAGCTGCATCAGCAACGCATCTCTCGCCTGCGGCGGCGACTGGAAGTTCCGATAGATGTTCTCGACCAGGATGACTGCGGCATCGACGATGATGCCGAAGTCGATGGCGCCGACCGACAGGAGATTGGCCTCCTCGCCGAGCACCACCATGATGATGATGCTGAAGAACAGCGCGAAGGGAATATTGACGCCGACGATGATCGCGCTGCGCAAATCGCCGAGAAAAACCCATTGGATGAAAAAGATCAGGAGACAGCCATTGATAAGATTGTGCAGCACCGTCGCCGTGGTAACGTCGACGAGCTGAGTGCGGTCGTAATACGGCACGAGCTTCACCCCCGGCGGCAGCGAGCCGTCGGTGTTCATCTTTTGAATCTCGTTTCGCACCCGGGCCACCACGTCTTTGGTATGCATCGTGCGGTTCATCACCACGATGGCGGCGACCACGTCGTCTTGATCGTCCCTTCCCATCTTGCCGAGCCGGGGCGCATAGCCGACCGAGACCTTGGCGACGTCCTTGACGAAGATCGGTACACCATTGCTTTGGCCGAGCGGCACGTTTTCGATGTCTTCGAGGTGATAACCCTGCGTCAGATCGTTGGCGCCGCCGGCGTTCATCAAGCCGACACCGCGGATATTCACCGACTGCTGGCCCATATTGATGGTGCGGCCGCCGACATTGATATTGGCGTTGCCGAGAGCGCCGACGACCTGCGGCAGCGTGATGTTGTAGGCGTCAAGCTTGTGGAGATCGACATCGACGTCATATTGCTTGGTCGTGCCGCCCCAGGTGTTGACTTGAACGACGCCCGGCACCGTCAGCAGGCGGCGCTGCACGATCCAATCCTGAACGGTGCGCAGATTGGTCAAGCCGAAGTGCGGCGGCCCGACCACTTGATAGCGATAAATCTCGCCCACCAGGCTGGTGGCCTGGATTTGCGGCGTCACGCCGTTCGGCAGGCTGACGTTTTGCTGCAGATTGATCGCCGTCTGCGTCAAGGCGAAATAATAATCGACTCCGTAGTTGAAGGTCACCCGCACAAACGACAGACCGTAGAACGACGTCGAACGGATGACGTCGACGCCCGGCGTCGCGGCCAGCCCGACTTCAATCGGGATGGTGTAGTAGCGCTCCATCTCCTCGGCCGACAGACCCGGCGCCTGCGCGGTGATTTCCAGGATCACCGGCGCCGGATTGGGATAGGCTTCGATGTTCAGCCTGGAGAAGGCAAACAGGCCGGCGCCGATGAACAGCAAAAGGCCGAGCAGGACCAGCGGTCGCCGGGTCAAGCCGAATGCAAGAAGACCTTTCAGCACTGCCGGACTCTCACGTGGCTATCCCGTCCGTTCCTATGCACGACCGCTCATCGATCACTGCTCGATGGCGAGCTCGTTGCTGAGAAAGATCGCCCCCTCCGTCGCCACCAGTTCGCCGGGCTGCACGCCGTCCAGGATTTGCCGGTAGCCGCCGTGCTCTTTGCCGATCTTCACCGTTCTCTTGGTGAAGCGGCGGCGATCGGCGGTGACCCAGACGGTCATGGTGCCGTCGCCCTCGCGCACCACCCCATCGAGCGGGATGCCAGGCGAACGCTGTGGCGTGCCGACGTCGATGACGAAATTCGCGAACATGCCCGAGCGCAATTCGTGCCGCCGATCCTTGACCTCGGAGCGCACCAGCACGCGGCGCGTATTGGGATCGACGCTGGCGCCGATGGTCGTGACCTTGCCCTCGAACACGCGCCCGGGAAACGCGTCGACGGTCACCTGCACCGGCTGACCGAGCCGGAATGCCGGACTGTCACCCTCGGCGACATTGGCCAGCATCCACATGGTGTCGATATCGGCGACGGTGAAAGGCGCGGGCGGATTGCCCGGCTGCACAAACAAGCCGGGCGCCGCGTTGCGCGCCGTGATCCGCCCGGCGATCGGACTTGGCACTAGGAGCGTCGGATCGGCGCTGCGATCAGCGATGATCCGGTCGATATCGGCGTCGCTTTTGCCGAACAGGCGCACCGCGTCGCGGGCCGCGCGCAGATTGCCTTCCGCGGTCTGCTCGTCCGACGCCGCCTGCTCCACGTCGTGCTGCGAGACCGCGCGTGTCGTATAGAGCCCCTGCAGCCGGTCGAGATTCTTACGGTTAAGGTCCAGTACGCCGGCCGCCGCGATCAAGGTCGACTCAGCCTGCAGCAGGTCCGGACTGTCGATCGTAAAGAGCGTCTGGCCTTTCTTCACATCGTCGCCCACCTCGGCAAACAGCGAAATGATCCTGCCCTGATAAGGTGTGAAAACCTGCACCGCCAAATCCTCATTGAAGTCGATGCTGCCGACCGCCTCTTTCTCGACCGGGAAGTCGTGCTCATCGACGGGTTCGACCTTCACCGCCTCAAGCTGCGAATCCGACAGGTCCACGCTGTCGCGGATCTTGGCAGCGGGAGAGCTCGCCACGGCAGCGGGCGTGCCGCTTTGCCCCGGTTTGGGCGCAGTGCCGAAATGCGAAACCCAATAGACGATCGCGATCACGACGAGCAACGCGGCGGCGACCACCGCACTCAGGCGATTATCGGTCGTACGCGGAGCCATCGAGCAATTGAGTCCGGTGTTTTCGGGGAGCGCAGAGACATGGCCACCCGTCCCCGCCGCGGTCTACTGTCATTAATCGCAGAGCTGGATTAATCGCAGTATCCTGTACGACTCATGACAGTTTATCGTGGCTGCGGATTCGCCACTGCCTTTGGCCGGCATCGCTTATGCCGGGCGCGGCACGGGCCCGCACCTTGAAACATACGCAGTGTGGCTGGTGGGGCACAGCCAATAGCGGCGAAATCAGAAATAATCGAGCTCGGCGCTCTGCCGTTGCGGCTCAATTGCATTCAGTCAATTGCCCATGTCCCGTGTCATGTCCGCTGTCATGTCCGGTGCGGTGATCAGGTGGTTTTGTGCAGGCGCCACCGCTCTCGCGGCCGCCACGACGTTGACGCGCTGTGCGGTCGGCCCGGACTTCGTCCATCCGGCTCCGCCCGAAATCGTCCGTTATACGCGCGAGCCACTGGCGCCGCGCATCGCCGCGGCTGCCGCGCCCGGCGGCCAGGTCCAACGCTTTAGTGCCGGCGGCGATATTCCGCTGCAGTGGTGGACGCTGTTCAAATCGCCGGCGCTGAATGCGGTAATCGTGCAGGCGCTGGCGAACAATCCGAACCTGCAGGCGGCGCTCGCGAGCTTGCGCGCGGCCAGGGAAAACGTGCTGGCGCAAGAGGGCAAGTATTTCCCGTTCGTTCAAGCCAATTTCAATCCGACGCGGCAGCGCACCTCCGCGGCACTGAGCCCGGTGCCGGCTTCGAACGCGACGATTTTCGACCTCGATACCGCGCAATTGACCGTAACCTACACATTCGACATTTGGGGCCTGAACCGGCGAACGGTGGAGTCGCTGGAGGCGCTCGCCGACGTGCAACGTTTCCAGGCCGAGGCGGCCTATCTGTCGCTGACCGCAAACCTCGCGGTTGCCGCCATCACCGAGGCTTCGCTGCGCGGCCAGATCGATGCCACGCAAGAGATCATCGGCATCAACACCAAGATGCGCGACACGCTGCGGCGCCAGCTCGACGCGGGTTATGCCAATCGCAGCGACGTCGCCGCCCAGGAAGCCGCGCTGGCGCAAGCCGAGGCCACGCTGCCGCCCTTACGCCGGGCGCTCGAACAACAGCGCGATCTGATTGCGGCGCTGGCCGGCGCCTATGCCGGCCAAGGCCCAGCTCCGGTATTCAGATTGGCAGATCTGCACCTTCCGGCCGATCTTCCGGTCAGCCTGCCCTCGCAACTTATCGAACAGCGCCCCGACGTGCGCGCGGCAGAGGAGCAATTACATTCGGCGAGCGCGCAGATCGGCGTTGCCACGGCAAATCTGTTGCCCTCGTTCACGATCGATGCGAATGCGGGATTCGCCAACACCGCGCTCGCCCATCTGCTGGCGCCGCAAAATCTGTTCTGGGAGCTTGGCGCTAATGTCACCCAGACCGTGTTCGACGGCGGCTCGCTGCTGCACCAACTGCAGGGCGCCAAAGATACCTATCAGGCGGCGGCTTGGACTTACCGCGGCACCGTTATCGGCGCCGTGCAGAACGTCGCCGATTCACTGCGCGCCTTGCAAAATGACGCTGCGGCGTTGCGGGCGGCGGCGGACTTCGAACGCGCCGCTAAAGTGAGCTTCGATCTCTCCCGCCAACAAATGCAGACCGGCAATGCCAATGTGCTGCTCTTGCTCAACGCGCAGCAAGGGTATCTGCAAGCGGTTCTTCAAGTCGTGCAAGCGCGCGCCGCGCGGCTTGCCGATACCGCCGCCTTGTTTCAGGCCCTGGGCGGCGGCTGGTGGAACAGGCCCGAACCTCCGGCGGCGCAGGTTCTCGATGTCGGCACCGGGCAAGCCACGCCGCTGACCGACACCCCCAGAGGTTTTTGAGCGCATCGCGCTCAAATTCTAGAACTCGGTGTGCACGCGCGCGCTGACGACCGAGACCGGGCCACGATCTTCGTTATAGGCCGGGTTGACGATAAACTGATAATCCAGTGTCAGCTTGAAAAACGAAACCGGCATCTCGTAGTAGGTTTCGACAATTTGCTCGAGCCCCGGATGCGGCAACATGCCATCGCCGATCAGGATGCCCAGACCGCCGTCATTGAGAAATTGCCGGTGGACCTTGGTGATGCCGTTGACGACGCCGGCGAGCCCGATTGTGTCATCCGGCCGGCCCCATTGCTTGCCGTTAAGCGAAAGCCCGCCGGAGATAGTGCGATCGACGTCGGTGAATTCATAAGGTTCGATGTCGCCGTCGGCCCAGCCGGCGCGCACGAACGCTCCAAGATCGGAAGTGATCTCTTGTTCGAGGTTCATGCTGACCCCGCCGCGGCTTTGATATTGGCGCACAGTGGCGATATTGGCCGGAGTGCCGGTGGTTTGCGACAAAGCAATAGCGTCGGCAAATGTGCCCATGCGGCCGCGGCTGAGAAATCCGGTAACCGCGAGCTTGCCGGGATGTCCCGCCAGCTCGTAGCGCCGCTCGATTTCACCGACCCATTGGAATTGCCCGAAGCTCGAATCGAGCTCTGAACTGTTAGGAACGGCGGAAAGGTCGAAAACACCGCCGCGCACCGTCCAGTCGCCCTGATACCACTCGGCGGCGCTGCCATAACTGTAACCCCAGGCATCGGCGGCATAGTCGAAAGTCGCGGTGTCGATCAGCGCCCAGTTCATGAAGTCGTTCCGCGAATCGTGGGCAAATTTGTTGGCGTCGAAAATATCCGTCACCGCGAATTTGCCGATCGTCAGCACGAGCCGGTTTGCGGTTTGCGATCCGCCGAACTGGTTGATACCGGCGTCCACTTTTTGACTGTCGCCGCCGAGATCGATGGTCTGGCGAATGAAAGCGCGCTGCAGCCGGGCGTAGGGATAAGCGAAGCCGACCTTGTAGGCTTCGCCGCTGGTGAAGCCGGCAACGCCCAGCGTGTTGGACAGGCCGAAGCCATGGTCGAGTTCCGGATCGACCCAAAGCTCGGCACCATCCCACAATCGGAATCCCAGATAGGCCGTGGCGTCTGACGTCTCGCGTCCCTGGTTGGGGATCAGGCTGTTGGGCCCGGCGTAAGGCGAGTGAAACGGCGGATCGTACTGCTCGAGAAACGTCATCTGGCCGTGCACGGCAAAATTATCGGTTTGCAGCGCCGGTGGCGTGAGGGTGTTCTGCGACGGCGCCATACCGTCATCGAAGCGATAGTTCAGTCCCAGCCGCAACTCGTCGAGTTGCAGGCTGGAATCGAACCGCTGGCCCGTGACCGGGAACGTGACGCCACTATTGCCGTAATCGGTGAACAGATATTCGAGCCGCGCCGTCCAATGCGGTCCTACCGGGATTTCGACCCCCGCCCCAGCCGCCCAGCCTAGTCGCCACCAGAACGGCGCCTCGGTCATGCCGGTGGCGGCGGGAGTCAGCGTCACGCGATCGTAGGCCCAGGCGAATCCGCCGGTCGCGTAAAACAGCCAGTCGCCCGGAGCATAGCCGATGCGGCCGCGCATGGTGCCGAAAGACAGCGCCGTCTCGCCGTAAGTCTCCGCACCCGCCACCGGCGAGACAACGCTGGAATTGCCGCCGATGGAAATGCCGGCGCTGTTCTGGTTGTTCGGAAACGACGCATCGCCTTCGATACCGACGACAACGCGGTTCGGCAGCGTGGCATTGTAGCCGGCTTGCAGGCCTTCAAAATAACTGCCGCTGCCTTTGAAGGCGTCGAAAGATTGGAAGAAGTCGAGGGAGCCGGAAATATTGGGCGCACCAGGCTGCGCCGCCGTCCAGTTCGACGAACCCGCAGCGTAGCCGAGATGGCCGCCGAGATAGAAACCGGTCCAGTCATAGGCGCCCGGCGGCGGGGCCTTGGTCGGCAGCGCTGCCGAGAGGTCTGCGGCGTGTGCGCCCGCGGACAGCGCACACAGCGCAGCACTGGCTAGCCAAAGTCCCCGCATCGTGCCCCCAACCCGCACTCCGTGATGGCCCTGCCTTGCTGCCATTGCGGCGACGACAATAGCGTGACATCGCCTGTCGGCGAATGCCCGCTGCCGTATAGTTTTGCCGGTGGAACTCTACTCCGCAGATCCGGCTTTGTAGTCTTGGCTACACTATACAGCGAGTACTACATCGCGCAAGAGTGTCCCCGACGGCGCCGACCTCCTGGCACACGGGGCACACCGATGCGCCGAGGTTTTGCCGGACCATCTTCATCGCCGCCCGCAGCGATAGACCAATGACATTCCAACGCGCCGTCCGGCGCGATGGACCAGCGGCGGACCAGAACCGGGCGACGCAGGGGTCGCGCGGGCGCAGCGCGGCGGCTGGACGGATCGTTGTCGTTGCACGGTACGGCAACCGACCCGAACCGACGGCCGGCGATACGGGCCACCAACGGAAATCGCGCGAATTTTGCGACCATGGCTCACCTCCTTAGTGCGGTCGGTTGGCGCGAGCACGACGCGACTTCGGAAAGCCTGCCGTCACTGTTCGCGCGGCCGTTGCCGCGGCCGATGCTTTGACGATGCGTAACGGCTGTCCGACCGGATCGGCCCTACCGTTGGGGAGAGGCAGGCGACGGCGCTCGACTATTCGAGTGCCCTCGTATACCCTACCCCCTATCCTATCTAGCATACCCCCTACCCTATACCAGGAAAACCGTCAACCGTGTCCCACGTCAAACGCGAGAAGATAAAGCTCCTGAACCGGATCCGCCGTGTCCGCGGTCAGATCGAAGCCGTCGAGCGCGCCATCGAGGATGAGCAGAGCTGCGCCAGTGTCCTGCACCTGATTGTCGCCGCGCGCGGCGCCATGTCGGGCCTGATGACCGAAGTGATCGAGGACCACATCCATCTTCATGTCGTCGATCCTGCCAAGGAGCCTGAGCGGAGCCGCGGCGCCGACGAGTTGATCGAAGCCGTGCAGGCCTATCTGAAGTGAGTCGGGCAAGCGGGGAATCGACCATGACCGAAGCTACGCCAAGCGCGCGCAGCCATATTTTTCTCGGGGAAGGCCACGAGCGCAACGAGTGCCGCACCTGGATGGTAATCGCGCTGTGCAGCGCCATGATGGTCGCCGAGATCGCGGGCGGGCTGTTGTTCGGATCGATCGCGCTCGTGGCCGACGGTCTGCATATGTCGACGCACGCCAGTGCGCTCCTTCTTGCCGCGCTGGCCTACCGCTACGCACGGCATCACGTCCACGACGAGCGCTTTACCTTCGGTACCGGCAAGCTCGGCGATCTCGCAGGCTTCACCAGCGCCATCGTGCTGGCGATGATCGCGATCTTGATCGGCTACGAGGCCGTCATGCGCCTGTTCTGGCCGGTCGCAATCCATTTTCGCGAGGCTATTCCGATCGCCGTCCTCGGCCTCGGCGTCAACGTCGTCAGCGTGCTGTTGCTCGGCGGCGGCGATCATTCCCACCCTCACCCGCATGGCCACGATCATGCCGAGAGCGATCACGATCACGCCCATCACCACGCCCACCGCGACAACAATATGCGCGCGGCCGTGGTCCACGTCTTGGCCGACGCGGCCGTATCGGTGCTGGTTATTGCCGGCCTCACGCTCGCGCTGCTGTTCCGCTGGCGTTGGATGGATCCTGCGGTCGGCTTCATCGGGGCTGTCGTCATCGCCGCCTGGGCTTACACCCTGATCCGCGACACCGGCGCTATTCTGCTCGACATGAACCCGGACCGGGCCATGACCGAGCGCATGCGCGCGGTGATAGAGACCGACGGCGACCGTCTGGCCGATTTCCACGTCTGGCGGGTCGGCCCGGGCCACCTCGCCGCCATTCTTTCGGTCGAAACCTGCCAGCAGCGTGGGCCGCACTATTACCAGTCGCGGCTGCAGCGGTTTCGCAGTCTTTCACACATCACCGTAGAAGTGCTGCACCAGTGAGATCGAATCTCGCCACCGTTAGCGCCACGCCGATTTAGAACGTGGCGGCGACCGTCAACCGGACCGCCAGCGGTTCGAGCGGATGCAACACATAGTCCATGACCCCGTTCTGGCAGACTGCCGCCGGCGCGGTCGGCGGTCCGTGCGCGGGAAAGCACATCGCAAACAGACTGTCGGTCTTGAGCAGCGAGCCATAGGCATAGGTCGCCTGGTCGGTGCGCGCGTTCAATAGATTGAGGCCGTCGAGACGAACGCTCCAGCCATTGTCGAAACGGTAGCCGATCTGGCCGTTGAAAATACTCAGCGGCGGTGACTGGAACGTACCGTCCTCGGTGAGCGGCCGCGAACTGATATAGCGCCAGCGCAGATCGCCGAACCAGCCGGTTGCTTCGCCGAGCGTGATCCCCGCCGACGCCACCATCCAGGGCGCGTTATACACATAGTTTCCGGGGGCGTTGCCGATCTGCGCCTGCGGGTAGCCGGCGAGCGATTGATAGAGCGCGTCCTGTGTCGCGTCGAAGCCGAGAAAGCGCGCTCGGGTGAGCGCCAGATCGGCGTCGACGTGAACCCAGGATGCCGGACGATAGTCGTTGGTGAACTCGACGCCGGTGCGCTGGCTCGGCAGCCCCGGCGTGGTGCCGCCGGTATCGCCGTCGAAGAACAGCTCCGAATCCTGGTGCAGGTAAAACAAGCTGACCGAA
>DATAWA010000142.1:0-16339 GCA_036267435.1 Xanthobacteraceae bacterium
TACAGGTTCTCTCTGCGGTCCGGTTTTGACCGCAGTGCGTCTGCCGGCGGTCCACTTCCTTCTTTTTTAATTTTGGTCATTGCGAGCGGAGCGAAGCAAAGGGAAGCGATCCGGTCTGAAATTCCGCTGCTGGATGGCTTCATCGCGGAGCTTGTCATCGGGCCGCGCGCTTCGCGCGGACCCGTTGGCTCCTCGCAATGACGGCGTGAAACGGACATCGGTGGCTTGTTGCATCCGCCCCCGCTATCGCGGGCGGCAAGGGAAGCTTGTCTTGACCTCGCATCGTTGCGCGGCTTCAATCCGTTGAAAGCGATTGCGCGCGGCATGCCGTGAAAGGCACGATCAAGTGCGGCGGCCGGGTTCCACTAGGGGAGCACACTCATGATGTTTCGCGTCGCCATGGTTCTGCCGGGCTCGTGCCGTCGGCGGCGATGCGCCCCGGAATGACGGCTGACGTGTCGCCACGCTCCGATCTCGGTCCGCCGCCAGAGCTCGGCTATGTCGCAAGCCGCATCGAGCGCGTGGCCGAATTGCGTAGCGACGAGGCGGCGCTCGAGCGCTTTGCCGCGCATCCCGGCGCCGGCGCCTACGTCATTGGCGGCGAACTCGTGGTGCTGAAAAATACCGGCGAGCGCGGTGAGCCGTTGTTCGCTCCGGACGAGGCGCGCGCGCTTGGCGCGGTGCGCGAGAAGGTCTTTCTCGGCCTGATGGATGGTGCGCCGCGTTTCGGTTTTGGGCTCGATCCACAGGCGATCGAGCCGTTGAAGCCGCGCAATGACCTCAAAATCACCGACCTGCGATCGATCGCGGTGCAAGGCCTGGTCGACGCCTCGCATTTGCCGCCGCTCGCCGAAGCCAAGGCTTTGCTTGGCTGGCATGCGCGCCATCGCTTCTGTCCGAATTGTGGGGCGGCGACGCAAAGCGTTTGTGCCGGCTGGCGGCGCGACTGTCCCGCGTGCAAGGTTCAACATTTTCCCCGCACCGATCCGGTCGTCATCATGCTGGTGATCGCCGGCGAGCGCTGCGTGCTCGGCCGCTCGCCGCGCTTTGCGCCGACCATGTGGTCGTGCCTCGCCGGCTTCGCCGAGCCCGGCGAGACGCTCGAAGAAGCGGTGCGGCGCGAGGTGCGCGAGGAAGTCGGTATTGCCTGCGGCCGCGTCAAATATTTCGCCTCGCAGCCCTGGCCATTCCCGTCCTCGATCATGATCGGCTGTCACGCGCAAGCGCTGACCGACAAAATCATCGTCGACCGTGACGAACTGGAGGATGCGCGCTGGTTCGAGCGTGAGGAATTGGTAGCGATGCTCAAGCGGCAGCATCCGGATGGCTTGACTACGCCGCCGCCGGTCGCGATCGCCCATCACATCATCCGCAATTTCGTCGAGGAGGGTGCCGATGTCCTCGGCTGATGGCGCTCCGCCGCGCTCCAGTGCACCGCGCATTCTGTGCACCGGCATCATTGTGCTCGACGAGGTATTCCGCGTCGACGAATTTCCGCGGCCCGACTGCAAGGTGCAGACCAATACATTCTTCATCGTCAATGGCGGCTGCGCGGCCAACGCCGCCGTGGCGATCGCCCGCCTCGGCGGCCGCGCCGCGCTTGCCGGCCCGATGGGCGGGCCCGCCGGCGAGGATCGCAACGGCGATCAGGTGTTGCGCGCGCTCGAACGCGAAGGGGTCGATTGCGGCTTTTGCCAGCGCGTCGACGGGTTATCGACCGCGCTGTCGGCGATTTTCATCAATGCCCGCGGCGACCGCACCATCGTGACCTATCGCGACGAAAGGATCGCCGCGACGCTGCCCGCGGACGCGGATGCCGCCTGTGCGGCGGCCGACGTGGTGCTCGCCGACAACCGCTATCCCGATTTCGTGGGACCGATCTGCGCGGCGGCGCGGCGCCACGGCAGGCCCGTCGTGCTCGACGGCGACCGGCCCACGGTCGAGGACGATCCACTGTTTGGTCTCGCATCGCATGTGATCTTCTCCTCCGAATGCCTGCGCGAGACGACCGGCGTCACCGATCTGGGTCAGGGCCTGGCACGCATCGCGCGCCGGACCGATGCGTTTCTCGCCGTCAGCAACGGACCCGACGATATCGTCTATCTCGATCGCGGCACGCTGCGCCGGCTGCCGGTGTTTTCGATTATGGCGGTGGATACGCTCGGCGCCGGCGATGCTTTTCATGGCGGCTTCGCGCTGGCGCTGGCGGAAGGCAGAAACGAGATCGACGCGATGCGGTTCGGATCGGCGGTCGCCGGCATCAAATGCAGCCGGCTTGGTGGTTCGGCCGGTGCGCCGACCCGGCGCGAAGTGGAAATGTTTCTGGCTGAACAAGGCCGCGGACCGCGCACGGCGCAAGGTAATGCGGCGCTACAGACATAGAGTCGATGGATCAAAGCGGGTATAATCGAAGGCCGCAAGGAGGACCGATGCTGCAGATTGCTTTTAGAGGTGTTGTCGCAGCCCTTACGCTTGCCATCGCAGTGGCGGCGTCGAATGCGGCGCTGGCCCACCATCGTCATCATAGAGGTCCCGCGGCTTGGCCGCGGACCGGCTATCTCCTTTACAGCTACGACTATCATCCGATCATCGGCTATTCCCGGTACGAGAACTGTTATTGGGTCGAAGATTTCGCGCCCTATCGGCCGCATTTGATCCGGCAGTGCCCGGCCCGCTGAAGCCGCGCCACACATTATTGGGTTTGTGAAAGCCGGGCTGGAGCGTCATGGAGCCGTCATGGAGCGTGCTGGGCCGGCCCGGCCGTGCCGCATGCGCAGGTTTGGAGGGCGCTTGATTTAGAATATTATTCTATATAGATAGTTGCCAGTCTAAATTTTGGAAGAATAACGTTCATGGATACGATAGATAGGAAAATCCTTGCCGTTCTGCAGGATGACGCTGCGCTGTCTGTCGCCGAAATTGGCTCCCGGGTCGGCCTGTCGTCGACGCCGTGCTGGAAACGCATTCAGCGGCTCGAGGCCGACGGCATCATTCTCAAGCGCGTGGCGCTGGTTAATCAGGACCGGATCGGGCTCGGCATCAGCGTCTTCGTGTCGATCGAAACCGGCGACCACTCGCAGGACTGGCTCGACCGCTTCGCCAAGACCGTTACCGATATGCCGGAAGTCATGGAGTTCTACCGCATGGCGGGCGACGTCGATTACATGTTGCGCGTCGTCGTGCCGGATATCGCCGGCTACGATGCCTTCTACAAACGGTTGATCACCGCAGTGCCGCTGAAGAACGTCACCTCCCGCTTCGCCATGGAAAAGATCAAGTCGACCACGGCGCTGCCGCTTCCGGAGATCAAGTAGCCCGCGAAGGATGGCGAACGAGCGATCGTTTCCGTAATCGTCCTGTGTGCCGTCACAGCGCGGTGCGCGCGACCGAGGCCGATTCCCGCGGCCGCATGAAGCTCTGGTCGCTCAAGGTGATCGATCCGGTCATGACGTAGCCGTAGCCCGGATTGTAGCTGTACTGCACCTGCGCCAGCAGCAAATATGTGTTCGGCACTGCGAGCGCGGACGGAATGCTGACCGTGGTGCCGACCGTGAGCGCCGTGCCGCCGAGCGTGTCGCTCCACACCACAGTGCCGGTGCCTTGACTGTTGATGGCGATCTCGGACACCACCTCCCGCAAGCCGGTCGTCGGGTAGGGTGCGAGGATAGCCGAACCGGCGGCCAGGATGTTGGCCATATCGACGTCGTTGATGTCGGTATATTGGGTCGAGAGGTCGGCCAGCGTATGCGCGGTCAGTTCGACTTTGCGGTCCGCGGCGATGCCTTGCGTCGCTTCGACGCTGCCGAGAAGCAGCGTCATCATCACCGGCAGCAATATGGCGAATTCGACGACGGAAACGCCGCGGCAATCGCGGCGCAATCGCGCCGCGCTGCGAGCTATCCGGGCGGCAAACAGGCTCATCGCTATTCTCATGACACGCTCCCCCTCAAGACGCCGCGTAGGGTTCGTTCTTGAAGACCGCGGTGGCGGCGAACAGATTATAGCCGCCGGTCAGGTTGCTCAGGTTGAGGCCGAGCAAATTGACGAATACCGGATATTGGTAATAGAGCCGCAACATCACGATGTCGCCGGGACCGCCGGGATTGTAGTTCAGCGCGCCGGTATTGAAGATGCCGTTGACGATCGGCAGACCCAGATTGGCCGCGGCAAAGGACGGATAGGTTTCAACGTCCACGTAGACGCCGTTGCTGCAATTGAAGATGGCGTGGATCTGATTGCAGACTTGTGTCTTGAACTGCGCCGCGGTCCAGCCAGCGGTCTGCGCCTGGCCGGTCAGGACGAGCCGTGCCGACGAGGCCGCCGCGGCCTCGAGCGTCTGACCGGCAAAAAAGATCAGCGCGGTCTGCAGAATTGCGAACAACGCCGCCATGAAGGGGGCCGCCAGCAAGGCGAACTCGACCGTGGTCCCGGCCTCGCTTTGCGCGGCGAAGCGGCGCACGAGCGGCGCCGAGACGGTTCCTGAAAGAAAACCTTTGACGAGCCGCGCAAATACGGCCCGATGCGAACTGGTCCGATTCAACATGGCGCCTCACCCGATGAAGGTCGCGATACCGCGATACATCAAGGCGAAGCGATAGCAGCCGCCCGTTGGCGATTCATTGCGGCAATCGGCGGGATTGGCGCACTGCGGCTTAAGTTGCCGCTAACCCTGCGCCGACGCGCCCATTAATGCGCGCCGCCGGCCGCCAGCGCTTGGTTGTTGCGGGTCGTGCTCTGACTGAGTGTCCCGGTGAAGAAATCGGTCGGCAGCTGAGTATCCTTGTCGATGTCGACCTTGCCGGTATCACCCAGCGTGATCCGCGGCGAGCATTCCGGGGTGCAGCTATAAGTTTGCCGCGTCGGGCCGCGAAACACCATGATCAGCGGCTCCGCGGGAGCCTTGACCTCGATGGTCTTCTCCATCAGCACGGCGCTGCTTTTGTCCAGTACGACGACATTGGTTTCGCCGTAGCCCTTTCCGGTCAGGACCGCCAGGCCGCCGGGCTGTATGGACATGTCGGCAATGAGCGGATCGCCGATCACGACCGTGGTGGCGCGGTCGGGAAGCTTCAGAATCTTGGCCTGATCGAGATGAACGGTGATCGGCTCATCGGCAAAGGCCGGCGGCGCCACGGCGAAAACGGCGGCCGCGAAAAGCCAAACGAGCGCGCCTCGCACGCAAAACGCCGTCATCGATACGCTCCGGAACGCTACGCGGAATTCGACTTACTTGAACTCGTCCACAGCCAGTCACTTCACTGCAAATTCGTGAACGAAGTGCAAACTAATCCGGCCGAACGCCGCCGTCCGAGCGTTCTTTGGAAATGCCGGTGACGCTTGCTTAACCATGAATGGCCCGACCACGGCGCTCGGCCACCCGCTATTGCAGGTCGGCCTCCCGCTATTGCAGGAAGGGGTGCATGATCTGGGCGGGGAAGCTTGCCGGATAGTCGCGCTCGCCGATCCCGTAATTGTCGGGAAGCTTGCCTTCCGGCATGTAGAACGTGCCGAATAGCACATCGAGGATCGGGAACGTCGAGGCAAAATTCTTCTCCCCGCCGCGATCGGCGGCGGTGTGATGCCAGCGATGGAAAACCGGTCCGGCGATCACATATTTGAACGGTCCCAGCGTCCAGTTGAGATTGGCATGGACGAAGGCCGAATGCGCGGCCGACAACGGCCCGAGCACGAGCAGCACATTGGGCGAGATGCCGATCAGGAGCATGATGACGTCGGCTGCCACATTGCGCAGGAACAGCTCGGCCGGATGAAACCGTGCCGCCGATATCCACTCCAGTTCCTCCGACGAGTGATGCACTGCGTGATAGCGCCACATTCGCTGGCCGTGAAACACCCGGTGCGTCCAGTACAGGATGATATCTTCGCCGATCAGAAAAATAACCATCTGTGCCGGTAGCGGCAGGGCCGCCAGCGGGCCGTGGCCGTTGTCGTAAAAGGCAATCAGGCCGTCCGCGGTGGTAATCCGGAACAACAGCGCGGCGCCGATAACCAGCATGCCGATGCGCAAATAGCGCGCGATGACCGGGATGAAAAACCAGTAGCACAGGTCGGTGACGAGATCGCGCTTGTGCCACCACGCCTGGCCTGGATTACACGCCCAGAACCAGGTGAGAACCGTAAACGCCGCCGCGAGCGCCAGCGAGATCGGCACGGTCTTTATGAAAGTCTGACCGAAACTGGTGACGACCGCGAGTAGTTCCTGCGTCATGTGATGAGCCTGCGCGGTTGCATCCGCGGATTTGAGTTTGTCTGTACTGGTATCGAAGAAGCGCATTAAGACGCCGTGAATATACGCGCGAGAAGCCGTGCGAAGTGGGCTGGGCTGATGCGTGTTTGATGCAAGTTGAAACGTGCACGCTTACCGAAATGCAATCCTTGTTTGCTACGTTTTCGCTCGGCGACGTTGCCCGCCGCGATCGCCGAGCTTTCGGTCGTGGTTTATCGATCGTAAAGGACGCATCCTTTCGAGCGCTGCTGATTGGCATTGAAATGCGGTGCAATGGAGCGCTGCAAGGCAATGTTAACTACGTCGGGAAAACCGGCACTGGACGCGGGTTTCTTGGATCGATTTAACCCCGTCGAAATTTGTCATGGGTAGGGTCTGGCACGATCCAAACGGCGCGAAAAGCCGCTGGGTCAGCTCAGACAGCCACGTGTGGATCTAAGGAGCCAAACCATGAAGACCCTTTTTGCTCGTTTCGCGAAGGACGAGTCGGGCGCCACGGCCATCGAATACGGTCTCATCGCCGCCGGCATCTCGGTTGCGATCATCGCCGTTGTGCAGGGCCTCGGCAGCAAACTGAACACGACGTTCACCAGCGTCTCCACTGCCCTCAAGTAGGCGTCGTCGTTCTTCGGTACTACGAGAGGGCTCCGGGCGCATACCGGAGCCTTTTCGATTTTCCGGGTGACGCGAGACGCGCGGGCATCGATGCCCCTGCACCGGGCCTTCCGGACTCGCGTGATTTAAGACGGCGATGCCATGCTGATGGAAACGGTCCAGTTGACGTTATTCCCGGCGATGATGGCGTTTGCGGCTTCGAGCGATCTGTTGACGATGACGATCGCCAATCGCGTCGCGCTTATTCTTATCGCCGGTTTCGTTCTGCTTGCTCTGCTCACCGGCATGAGCGGCGCCGATATGCTGTCGCATTTCGGCGCCGGCGCGGCGGTGTTGGTGGCAGCGTTCGGCTGCTTTGCCTGTGGCTGGATCGGCGGTGGCGACGCCAAGCTCGCCGCCGCGACCGCCTTGTGGCTGGGATTTGGCGGCTTATTTGATTATCTCGTTTATGCGTCGCTGCTCGGCGGGGCGCTGACTTTGTTGATTGTGCAATTTCGCACGCTGCCGCTGCCGCGCTTGCTCGCGGGGCGGGAATGGGCGGAGCGGCTGCATCGCCAGGGCGCCGGTGTGCCCTATGGCGTAGCGCTCGCCGCGGCGGCGCTGCTGGTCTATCCGCAGACCGAATGGATGCGGGCGGCCGCCGGCCTTTAAGCCGACTTTTTCGGTCTTTGCATGGTTCGTCGCGAGGCGGCGCGAGCGCGCGTCAACGCAACGTTAACTCGATTTGGATACGCCTCATTAACCATGCTTTGACGTTTAGCTGCTGAAATCCGGTCGAGATGGCCGGTTCAGGGCTGCCATCCGCTGGAAAGTGAAGCGTAATGAAAGCCGCGCGTCTTGTCGTACTCGGTGTCGCTGTCGCCGCCGGCGGCATCGCCGCGTATTTGGCAGCCGGCCGGAAGTCGCCGCCGCCGCCGCCGCCCGTTGCTGCCGCGCCGCCGATGCAAACGGTCGAAGTGCTGGTCGCCAAGTCGGATCTATCGCGAGGAGAAGTGATCCAGAATCGGGACATTGGTTGGCAGAGCTGGCCCAAGGACGCAGCCAACTCCAATTTCATCCAAAAGTCGGATCGGCCCGACGCCATCAATGATTTCTCCGGTGCCATCGTTCGCGTGGCGATGCTCGCCGGCGATCCGATTCGCGGCCCCTATGTCGTGATGGCGAAGGGTTCGGGCTTCATGGCCGCCATTTTGCCGAAAGGCATGCGTGCCGTCGCGGTCGACATCACGGCGGTGTCCAGCGCCGGTGGCTTCATCCTGCCCGACGACCGCGTTGACGTCGTGCTGACGCGCCGCGAAAGGTCGGGCCCGTCCGGCGCCGAGAATACCGCCAGCGATACAATCCTGCGCAATGTCCGGGTGCTGGCGGTGGACCAGTCCGTCGACGAGAAGGCCGATACCAAGGTCATTCTCGGCAAGACCGCGACGCTGGAATTGAGCGAGGCGCAGGCTGAGACGCTCGAGCAGGCCAAGCAGCTCGGGACGGTTTCGCTGACGCTGCGCAGCATTCGCGATTCCGACTCGTCCGCTCCCGAGAGTGACGGCGGGCACGATCAGGCGATCAATACCATTCGTTTCGGCGTGAGCGCAGCAGGGACGGGCCGGTGAACGGGAAGGAGCTGCCATGACGGGAGCCACATCGGTTCGAGCAGCGATAGTTCTGGCGGCGCTCGCGGCGGGCTCGTGCATTAATCCCCGCGCGCTCGCGGGGAACGTGGTGTTCACCGCGCCGCCCATGCAAGAAATCCATGTCGCGGCGAGCGACTACCAAGCGCAGCCGGTCAACCTCGGCATCAGCAAGTCGGTCGTCATCGATCTGCCGCGCGACATCAAGGACGTGCTGGTGGCCGATCCGAAGGTCGCCAACGCGGTCGTGCGCTCGTCGCGCCGCGCTTTCATCATCGGCAATGCCGTCGGGCAGACCAATGTGTTTTTCTTCGATGCCGAAGGCAAGCAGATTGCCGGTTTCGATATCGCAGTCAGTCCCGACCTCGACGGCCTTCGCGAAGCTATTCATGAGGTGCTGCCGGACTCCGACGTCACGGTCCGCGGCATCGGCGAAGGCGTCGTCCTGTCCGGCAGTGTCTCGAGCCAGCAGGAGGCGCAGCAGGCCTACGACATTGCCAGTAACCTGCACGTGCCGACCAATAAGATCATCAATGCCATCGTGGTCCGCGGCCGCGACGAGGTCATGCTCAAGGTCACCGTCGCGGAAGTCGACCGCAGCGTCGTCAAGCAGCTTGGCATCAACCTGTCGGGCCAGTTCGGTTACGGCACGGCGGTGGTCAACTTCAATAACAACGCCGCGAATCCCAGCGTCGCTTCCGGCTACGCTCCGCCTTTGTTTCCGATCAGCGGCACCCCGTCGAACACCTTCACCGGTTCGGTCAATCACGTAACCGCGACGCTGCAGGCGATGGAACAGGCCGGCGTCATTCACGCGCTCGCCGAGCCGACTTTGACCGCGATCTCGGGAGAGTCGGCGCACTTCCTGGCCGGCGGTGAGTTTCCCTATCCCAGCATAACGAGCTGCACGACCACGCCCTGTCCGCCGACCATCCAATTCCAGAACTTCGGCGTCAGCCTGACGTTCACTCCGGTCGTGTTGTCGGAAGGTCGTATCAGTCTGAACATGCTGACCGAAGTTTCCGAGCTCGACAACCAGAATACCGTAACGGTCGCGGGAACCACCGTTCCGGGCCTGAGCGTCAGGCGTGCCGACACCACCGTGGAGATTCCCTCCGGCGGTTCGCTTGCCGTCGCCGGTTTGATCCAGGACCAGACCAAGCAAGACATCACCGGTATGCCCGGGCTGATGGATGTCCCCATACTTGGCACGCTGTTTCGCAGCCGCGACTACCTGAACAACCGCACCGAACTCATGATCTTGGTGACGCCCTATATCGTGCGCGCGGTTGCGGAAAAGGATCTGGCGCGCCCCGATGACGGCTTTGCCGACCCGAGCGATCCGGAAAGTGTTCTGCTGGGCCGCCTCAACCGCATTTACGGCGTCGGCGATCCCGCGCCGGCCGACACCTATCACGGCAAGTACGGTTTCATCCTCGATTGATGGTGCCGCTGGAGACCATGATGCAGACCGCCCTCGCCCTGACCACCGGCTGCCGTTCCGCCGCAATCGTACTGCGCGCCGCGGCCGTTGCCGCCTGCGCGCTGTTTGTCTGCGCGTGCAACACCGACCAGCAAGCCACCCGCAGCGTCGCTGAGGTACCAACCGACTATCGCCTGCGGCACCCGATCACGCTTCAGGAAAGCCAGCGCACGCTGCAAGTGTTCATCGGCTCCAATCGCGGTGACCTCAATCCGACCCAGCGCGCGCAAGTCTTGTCATTCGGCCTAGGCTGGAAGCGCGCCGCGACCGGCGGCATCGTGGTCGAGCGCCCGGTCGGCACCGGCAATGAACAGGCTGCCGCGGAATCCGTGCCCGAGATCGTGTCGATCCTGGCCGCGGCCGGGCTGCCGCCGCAGAGCATTGCCGTTCAGACCTACCCCGCGACCGGGGCAAGCGTCGCGCCCGTCCGCATCGGCTATCCCAAGATCGTCGCGCAAGTAGGGCCCTGCGGATTGTGGCCGCAAGATCTTGGCCCGGGTTTGAACCGGGAATGGACGGAAAATCAGCCGCCGCGGAATTTCGGCTGCGCCGAACAGCACAACCTCGCTGCAATGGTCGCCAATCCGAGCGACCTGGTGCAGCCGCGCGGCGAGACGCCGGCTTACACCCAACGGCGCACGACGGTGTTGGGAAATTACGCGCAGGGCAAGGCCACCGACACCCAATACTCGACCACGACTTCAGGCAAGATCAGCAGCGTCGGTCAATGACAAGAGAAGCCAATCAAGCAGTCCACGAGACGCCTGTTGCCGAGATCGCCGGCTCTGATGAGCATATTGCGCCGGCGCCGCGCGTCTCGGTGCAGGCCTTCTGCGAGAGCGTCGACACCGCCGCCGCGATCCAGGCGGCCGGCGAAGACCGGCGCATGGCGAAAGCGCATTTGCGTATCCAGATGGGCGGAATGCGCGCGGCGGTCGAAGCCTATCAGAGTTCGCCGACGCCGAACGTCATCATTCTCGAATCGGAGACCCGTGGCGACGACGTCCTCAGCGGACTCGATCAGCTTGCGGAATATTGCGACGCCGGCACCCGTGTCATCGTCATCGGCCGCATGAACGACGTCATGCTGTATCGCGAACTGGTGCGGCGCGGCGTCAGCGATTATCTGATTTCGCCGGTCAGCGTGCTGCAGGTGGTGCGAGCCGTCTGCGGGCTGTTCTCGGCGCCCGACGCCAAGCCGGTCGGCCGCATCATTGCCGTGGTCGGAGCCAAAGGCGGCGTCGGCGCATCGACCGTGGCTCATAACATCAGCTTCTCGATCGCCAACGATCTCAAGCTCGACGCGGTGGTGACCGATCTCGATCTCGCCTTCGGCACCGCCGGTCTGGATTTCAATCAGGATCCGCCGCAGGGCATTGCCGAAGCGGTGTTCTCGCCCGACCGCGTCGATACAGCCTTCGTCGATCGCCTGCTCGCCAAGTGCACCGATCATTTGAATCTGCTGGCCGCACCCGCCACGCTCGATCGGGTCTATGACTTCGGCGCCGACGCCTTCGAGTCCATCCTCGACTCGTTGCGCGCCACGGTGCCCTGCGTCGTGCTCGACGTCCCACACCAATGGACCGGCTGGACCAAACAGACCCTGGTCGGCGCCGACGACGTATTGATCGTGGCGGCCCCGGACCTCGCCAACTTGCGCAACACCAAGAACATCTACGATTTCCTCAAAACCGCGCGGCCGAACGATCATCATCCGCGCTATTGCCTCAATCAGGTCGGCGTTCCCAAACGCCCGGAAATCAAAGCAGCGGATTTCGCCAAAGCGCTCGACGACGAGCCGATGAGTATCATCCCGTTCGAGCCGCAGGTGTTCGGCGCCGCGGCCAACAACGGGCAAATGATCGCCGAGGTGTCGTCCGGTCATCGCACCGCCGAGATGTTTCGGCAGATGGCGCAAACTTTGACCGGGCGGTCGGAGCCGAAGAAGCAACGCTCCGGGCTGTTGTCGCCGCTGTTGGAAAAGCTCTTGGGCTAAAGGTTTGGAGTTGCGTTAGTGTTTGGCAAGCGTCCCAATTCCGGTAGTGCCACCGCCGCGGAATCGCGAGCTGTGCCCGCGGCGCGTCCGGTCGCTGCCCCGGTCGCCGCGCCGCCGCCGCCGCCCGGCGCAGCGGGGGAGGCCGGCCGCACGCCGTTTCCATCCGCCGGTCTCGGCGCGCCGATCATCGGCGCACCGACCGGCAAGCCCAATGTCGGAGGTCCGCCCAGCGCGCCGGCGCAGCAGGTGCCTTCGGCGGTCGATTCGCGCCGCTCGGAAACTTATTACGAAGTCAAAGGCACGATCTTCGGCGCGCTGATCGAGGCGATCGATCTCGCCCAGCTCGCCAAGCTCGATGCCGATTCCGCGCGCGAGGAAATCCGCGATATCGTCAACGAAATCATTGCGATCAAAAACATCGTAATGTCGATTTCCGAGCAGGAGGAACTGCTCGACGATATTTGCAACGACGTGTTGGGCTATGGTCCGCTCGAGCCGCTATTGGCGCGCGACGAGATCGCCGACATCATGGTCAACGGCTCCGGCACGGTCTACATCGAAGTCGCCGGCAAGATTCAGAAAACCGGCATTCGCTTCCGCGATAACCAGCAGCTTTTGAACATCTGTCAGCGTATCGTCAGCCAGGTCGGCCGCCGCGTCGATGAATCCTCGCCGATCTGCGACGCGCGCCTGCCCGACGGCTCACGCGTCAACGCCATCGTGCCGCCGCTTGCCATCGACGGCCCTGCGCTGACCATCCGCAAATTCAAGAAGGACAAGCTGACGCTGGAGCAGCTCGTCAGATACGGCTCGATCTCGCCGGAGGGATCGGAAATTCTCAAAATCATCGGCCGCTGCCGCGCTAATGTGCTGATCTCCGGCGGCACCGGCTCGGGCAAGACGACGCTGCTAAACTGCCTGACCCGCTATATCGAGAACGACGAGCGCATCATTACCTGCGAGGACGCGGCCGAACTGCAACTGCAGCAGCCGCATGTGGTGCGGCTTGAGACCCGGCCGCCGAATCTGGAAGGCGAGGGCCAGGTCACGATGCGCGATCTGGTGAAGAATTGTCTGCGCATGCGGCCGGAACGCATCATCGTCGGCGAAGTGCGCGGTCCCGAAGCCTTCGACTTGCTGCAGGCGATGAACACCGGCCATGACGGCTCGATGGGAACGCTGCACGCCAATTCGCCGCGCGAGGCGCTGTCACGCCTGGAATCGATGATCACGATGGGGGGCTATTCGCTGCCGTCCCGCACCATCCGCGAGATGGTGTGCGCCTCGGTCGACGTCGTCGTTCAGGCGGCCCGCCTGCGCGACGGATCGCGGCGCATCACGCACATTACCGAAGTGATGGGCTTGGAGGGCGACGTCATCATTACCCAGGATGTCTTCCTGTACGACATCCTCGGCGAGGATGCCAACGGCAACCTGATCGGCCGGCATCGCTCGACCGGCATCGGCCGTCCGAAATTCTGGGAGCGCGCCCGGTATTACGGCGACGAGGCGCGCCTTGCGGCCGCGCTCGACGCGGCGGAAACCGTCGACGACGAAGCCAGGGCCTAAATGCGCCGATCGGGCCTGGCAGCGGCGTATGTGGAGTGAGTGAGGCATGAGCACCTTGGGTCTGTTCTTTTTGGTAGCGGTCGCGATCGGCGGCGTGGCCTGGGTGTTCGTCTACCCGTACCTTTCCGGTGAAAAGAATGCCGAACGGCGCGTGGCGGGCGTTACCCGTGCCGAACCCATCGCCGCGCGTCCGGCGCGCGGCTCCGGTAAATCGCGCCGCGAGCAAGTCGAAGGCACGCTGAAGGTCATCGAAGAGCGGCGCAAGAAGGCCAACCGTCCGCCTTTGAGCGAACGGCTCAAACAAGCCGGCCTGGCGTGGTCGAAACAGCGGTTCATGATCACCGCAGGCGTCCTCGGGGTCGCCGGGTTCCTCGCGGTGTTTATCCTGGAACGCAGCCTGCTGGCGGCGATCGGTGTCGGCTTTGCCGCCGGTTGCGGCCTGCCGTTTTGGGCTTTGAGCTTCTTGAAGAAGCGGCGCGAGACGAAATTCCTGCGGAACTTTCCGGACGCCGTCGACGTCATCGTCCGCGGCATTAAGGCCGGCCTGCCGCTGCACGACAGTCTCAAACTGATCGCGACCGACGCCGAAGAGCCGGTGCGCAGCGAGTTCCGTTCGATCATCGAGACGCAAGCGATCGGCATGCCGATCGGCGAAGCGACGCTCAAGCTCTATGACAATATGCGGGTGCCCGAGGCCAACTTCTTCGGCATCGTGGTCTCGATCCAGCAGCGCGCCGGCGGCAATCTCTCGGAGGCGCTCGGCAATCTGTCGCGGGTGCTGCGCGACCGCAAAAAGATGAAAGCCAAAATTCAGGCCATGTCGCAGGAGGCCAAGGCGTCTGCTGCCATCATCGGCGCGCTGCCGATCGCGGTCATGACTCTCGTGTGGATCACGAGCCCGGCCTATATCGACCTGTTGTGGACCGCTCCGCTCGGCCGGGTGATGCTCGGGTGCTCCGCCGCCTGGATGCTCTGCGGTGTGCTGGTCATGCGCAAAATGATCAATTTCGACTTCTAGGGCGCCGCGGTCATGGTCTCTTTCGTTACCGATTATCTCGATGCCCAGGCATTGATCATGATCTTCGCGGCGGTCGCCGCCGGCGCCACGGTGCTAACTTTGGCGATGCCGCTTCTGTCCACGGACAACCTGTCAAAGCGCATGAAAGCGGTTGCGCTCGAGCGCGAGAAGATCCGGCAGCGCGAGCGCGAACGGCTGGCGCAAAACAGCAAAGTTTCGCTGCGGCAGTCGCCAAAAATGTACATGAAGCGCGCCGTCGACAACTTCAATTTGTCGAAATGGGTCGGCCAGGAGGAAGCCCATCTTCTCTTGGTTCAGGCCGGCTATCGCGGGCAGGCGCCTTACATCACCTATCTGTTCTTCCGCATGACCATGCCGGTGGTCATGCTGTTCGGTTCGCTGTTTTATATTTTTGTCGTGATCGATCTCGACTATCCGCCGATGTTCAAGATCGCGATCTGCATCGGCTGCGCCTATCTGGGCATGCATAGCCCGAATTTGTTCCTGAAGAACAAGATCGCGCGACGCCAGGTTTCGATCAAACGGGCGTTTCCGGATGCGCTCGACCTGTTGTTGATCTGCGTCGAATCCGGAATGTCGATCGAGGCGGCGTTCCGCAAGGTGAGCGAGGAGGTCGGCACCCAATCGGTGGCGCTGGCCGAGGAGTTCACGCTAACCACGGCGGAATTGTCCTATTTGCCGGATCGCCGCCAAGCCTATGAAAATCTGGCGAAGCGCACCGGTCTCGAAGGCGTCAAGGCCGTGTGCCTCGCCTTGCAGCAATCGGAGCGTTACGGCACACCGCTGGCGACGACGTTGCGGGTATTGGCCCAGGAAAACCGCGACATGCGCATGGCCGAGGCCGAGAAAAAAGCCGCCGGTCTGCCGCCAAAGCTCACGGTGCCGATGATCCTGTTCTTTCTGCCGGTGCTGTTCGTCGTCATTCTCGGCCCTGCCGCCATTCGCGTCATGGCGCTGCAGTAGGGCGCACTCGGGCCCGCCGGCGGCTGGCTAGCTGTGGAGCCTCAACAGGTTGTTTCCGGCCAGACCGAGTCTACTGATGGGTGTTTTAGCACCGATGCCGGTGTGCGGCCTGTGCCAATTGTAGCGGTGCAGCCAGTACGGCAGCTGTTCGGTTCTTTGCCGTGAGTGGTGATAGGCCTGCGCGTAAGCCCACTCGCGCAGACAGGTCTGGATGAAGCGCTCAGCCTTGCCGTTGGTTTTCGGGGTGTAGGGCTTGGTTCGGACGTGCTTGAGGCCAAGCCGCTTGCAGAGCCTGCGGAAGGCGAAGGATTTGTAACAGGAGCCGTTGTCGGTCATGACACGCTCGACCCTGATGCCGAGGCTGTCGTAGTAGGCGAGCGCGGCTTTGAGGAAGGCCGTAGCACTGCGCTTTCTCTCGCTGGTCATCACCTTGGCGAAGGCGATGCGGGAGTTGTCGTCGATGGCGACGTGGACGAACTCCCAGCCCAGTCCCTCGCCGCGTGAGCGCCGGCTGCTTTGTCCCCTGCGGTCGCCGGTGATGCGATGGCCGACACCGTCGATCCTGCCGAGCTTCTTGATGTCGAGGTGGATCATCTCGCCAGGACGTTCCCGCTCGTAGCGGCGCACTGGCTCTGCCGGCTCCAGAGCCGAGAGCCTGTTGAGCCCGAGCCGGCGCAGGATGCGGCTGACAGTGGCCGGCGACACGCCGACTTGCGCCGCGATCTGCTTGCCGGTGCAGCGCTGACGTCGCAGCACAGCGACCTCATCGACAATGGCCTGCGGCGTCGGCCGATACAGGCGA
>DATAWA010000143.1:0-6678 GCA_036267435.1 Xanthobacteraceae bacterium
CGCCAAGCTCGGCCTCGCCGGCCGTGCCGAAAATTGGCCGCTTGCCGCCTATGCACTGGCCGAAATCCGCCAGGTTTTCGCCGGCATCAAAAAGGCGCAGCCGCGGTTTGGCGGCCTGCCGGTCGGCGAGCTTGTCGATGCCGCTTTGGGTCCGCCGCTCAACGCCGTGGAAGCCGCTATCAAACAGCAGGATACGAAAAAATTCGCCGCCGCCTATGCTCAGCTCACCCAAGGCTGCAATGTCTGCCACCAGGCCGTCGATCACCCGTTCGTCGTCATCAAGCCGCCGGATGCCTCGGCGTTTCCCAACCAGGATTTTAATCCGGCCCACTAATCCAGGCCACTGAAGGTTCGAGGCGGCGGCCCGGCCGTCCGAAACGGACATCGAGCGGCCTTCGGATTATGGACCGGGCTTTGGATTAAACACGCCGCGGCGCCTGACGGCCGCGTTCCAATTGGCTACCATGCGACCGACTTTTGGCACCGCTGTCTCGGCAACTCTCCCGCAATCGCATGTCCATTCGCATCATCGGCATGATCGGCGTCACGCCGCCTTCGCGCGAACCTACTTTGCACGTCATCGAGGGCGGCCTCGTGCCGCACTATGTGACCGAGGCCGCGCGCGCCCACGAGCAAGCCGGATTCGATCTGGCGCTGGTCGGCTATTCGTCTTCGTCGGCGGAAGGTTTTCTGGTCGCGCTCCACGCGGCAGCGCAGACCGAACGGCTCGGTTACCTGATCGCGCATCGGCCGGGCTTTGTGGCGCCGACGCTGATGGCGCGCAAAATCGCCACCTTCGATCATCTCACCGCCGGCCGTCTCGCCGTTCACATCATCACCGGCAAGACCGACGACGAACAACAGGGCGACGGCGACTTTACGCCGAAGGCCGAGCGCTACCGCCGCGCCGCGGAATATCTCGAAGTGATGAAACTCGCGTGGTCGAACGAACGCCCCTTCGACTTTGCCGGCGAGTTCTATCGGGTCAAGGGCGCGCATTCCGACGTGCGGCCGCTGCAAAGACCGCATCCGCTGTTGTTTTTCGGCGGCGCGTCCGACGGCGCGCTGGAGATGGGGGCACGGTTTTGCGACGTCTATGCCATCTACGCCGAGCCATTGGCCTCGACGCGCGAGCGCATGAACAAATTTCGGGCGCAAGCGGCGGTGTTTGGCCGCGTGCCGGGCTTTAATGTCTCGCTGCGCCCGATTATCGCCGAGACCGAGGGCGCGGCCTGGGACAAGGCGAACAAGATTCTCGCGGCGATGACTGGCGAAGGCGGCAAGAAGGGCTGGAGCCGGCAGGAAGCCGCGACCGGGCCGGTCGACAATGCCGGCCTCCGGCTGATGCGTTTTGCGCTCGAGAGCGATGTCCACGACGAGCGGCTGTGGATGCCGATCGCGCGGGCGACCGGCGCGCTCGGCAACACCTCGTGTCTCGTCGGCACGCCCGAGCAGGTGGCGGACGCCATCCTGCGTTATTACCGGCTCGGCGTCGGTTCGTTTCTGATCCGCGGCTTCGATCCGATCAACGACACGGAGGATTTCGGCCGCGAGCTTATTCCGCGCATCAAAGCCGGCGCCGCCGAAATCGATCGGGCGCAAGACCAGTCCCGCAGCCGTCAGTCGATCTCCGCAGCATCGCCGGCGAATTCCATCGGGCAATAGAAGCCGCCGTGGAATTGCGCGGCGATCTCGTTTTCCTTCAGGCCCGTCGCCAAAATCTCTGCTGCGAAAGTTTCCGAATCGTCGGCCGGCCGGTAGCCGAGAAACTTGACGTTGCTGTTGTCCCAGCGGCTGCGCAGATTGTTGGAGACGCCGTAGACGGTGACGAAATGATAATGCGGATGATCGATGCAGCGGCGCACCATCTGCACCATGTCGCGGTGACTGATCCAGGTCAGAAGCTGACGCGCATCGGCCGGACGGTCCGGATTGCGGAACGTGCCGATGCGCAGGCAAGCGACGCTCAAGCCGTATTTGTCGGCGTAGAGCCGGCCGACCGCCTCGCCGAAGACCTTGGACACGCCGTAGCGCGTGTCCGGCCGCGGCACCACGCGGTCGTCGATGAAACGCTCGCGCCGGTGAAAGCCGACGGCATGGTTCGAACTGGCGAAAATCACCCGCTTGACGCTTTGGCGGCGCGCGGCCTCGAAGGTGTTGTAGCAACCTTCGATATTGAGCGGCAGCACCTTGTCCCATGGCGACTCGACCGAGGCGCCGGCCAGATGCACGACGCAATCGATGCCGGCCATGGCCTTTTCCAGAGCGGCAATGTCGCGGATATCGGCGGCAACGATCTCTTCGCAGGCTTCGGCCTTACCCAGCGCCGCAATGTCGAGCAAGCGAATGAGCGGATACGCGCCGCGCGGGCCGGCCCGCAATGCGACGCCGATTTGCCCGGCGGCGCCGGTGATGAGTATTTGCGTCATGTTCGCTCCCCAATTCTAACCGGCGCACGCGTCTTGCAGTGCCGCCGCCAACCTCCAATACTCACGCCGAACGGTGTCTTCGGCAAATCGCCGGTCGGCGGTAAGGTGGTGCCGTGGCGTTTGGTTTTGGGCGCAGTGCATCGAGTTCGAGCGTGGCCGTGCTTTCGGCCGCTCTCGCCATGGCTCTCGTGCTGGCGCCAAAGCCGGCCGCGGCGCAGGGATTTTTCGATTTTCTGTTCGGCGGCCAGCAGCAGCAACCGCCGCCGCCGCAGAATCCCGAATTGCCGCCGCCCACGCCGGGCGTCGGCCGCGTGGCGCCGGCGCCGCTCGGACCGGAGCGCGTCAATGAAGGCGCCGGTTCGACCGGGCACACGGTTGCCTTCTGCGTGCGGCTTTGCGACGGCCAGCATTTTCCGTTGGAGCAGATGGCCAACACCACCCCGGTCGAAACTTGCAGCGCGATCTGTCCAAGCACACCGACCAAGGTCTTCTTCGGCGCCGAAATCGACGCCGCCAAGGCGAGCGATGGAACACATTATTCCGATCTCAAGACCGCGTTTCTGTACCGCAAGCAGCTGTTCCCCAATTGCACTTGCAACGGCCGGGATGCATTCGGGCTTGTGCCGCTGGACGTAAAGAGCGATCCGACCTTGCGGCCCGGCGACGTCGTGTCGACCAAAGAGGGGCTCGAGACCTTTAATGGCAAGAGCGGAAAGTCCGGCGCGTTCACGCCGGTCACCCCGGCCGCGCTCGGGCCGCAGTTGAACTCGATGACCTCGCCGCCGCCCGCTCAAGCCCCTGACGCGACGGCGACGGCTGCGCGCCGGCCATTGCCGCCTGCGGCAAATCCGACGTCCCGCTGACGACAATGCAGAACCCTCTGATCGCTTCCGCATCCGGCGCTCACGCTGCATTGCCTGGCGTCAATCTGTGGTTCGTCGACACTGGCGGCGCCGGCGTACCGGTGGTGCTCCTGCACCCGAACACCGGCACGATCGAGATTTGGCAGCCGCAAATCGCGCCGCTGTGTCACGCCGGCTATCGTGTCATCGCGTTCGACCGCCGCGGCTGGGGCAAGAGCATGCCCGTGCCGGAGACTGGTCCGCAGCCGGGCAGCATCGCCGGCGATCTCGATGCGCTCGCCGAGCATCTCGCGCTGGATAAATTTCATCTCCTCGGCGTCGCCGGCGGCGGCTTCGCCGCTTTGGACTACGCGGCATGGCGGCCGCAGCGCCTGCGCAGCCTTATCGTCGGCGCATCCACCGGCGCCATCGCCGATGCGGAGATGGCGGATTTCATTGCGCGCATCGCTATTCCCGACATCAGGAAGCAGTCGGCGCATTATCGCGAAATCGGAGCGTCCTACCGCGGCGCCAATCCGGCAGGCGTAAAGCGCTGGATCGAGATCGACGAACAGGCGCGCCAGGCCGGCGCCGGCTTTCAGCCGCAACTGCGCACGCCCAACACTTTTGCCAAGATCGCAACGATACGGACAGCCACGCTCGTCATTGCGGCCGACGCCGACTTGTTGGCGCCGCCGGCATTGATCCGGCTATGGGCGCGGCACCTGCAAAATCACGAATGGGCGACGATCCACGATGCCGGCCATGCCATGGCCTGGGAACAGCCGGGCCGGTTCAACGATGTCGTTCTCGACTTTTTGCGTCGCCAATGACCCATCGCCGAACGCCCCTGACGCGGTTCACGCCGCATGCTAAAAGCCAAGTAACATCACCTCATAACCCAGGTAGTAGCGCGCATGCCCAAACTCTACGAAGCGCTCGCAGAAGCGTTCCTTGCGGAGGGAGTAGACACGCAGTTCGTCCTGATGGGCGACGGCAACATGCACTGGTCCACCGCCTTTGCCAAACTGCCGGGCGTCCACACCGTCCACGTGCGGCACGAGCACGTGACCGTTGCGGCCGCGACCGCCTATCACATCGCGACCGGCAAGCTCGCTGTTGCCTCGGTCACCTGCGGCCCCGGCGTGACCCAGTTGATGACGGCGCTGCCGGCCGCAGTTCGCGCCCGCCTGCCGATGGTGGTGTTTGCCGGCGAATCGCCGATCAACGCCAAGTTCTATAACCAGTTCATCGACCAGGCGCCGCTGGTAACGGCAACCGGGGCCCGTTACATCGCCGCCCATAGCGTGCCGCGGATGATGGACTACGTGCGCGAGGCCTTCCACATCGCCAAGTACGAGCGGTGCCCGGTGGTCCTGGGCATTCCCTACGACCTGCAGAAGGTCGAATACATGGCCAACCAGCCCTACGAGACCTCGGCGATGTACCAGCCCAAGGTCGGGCGCATGCAGCCCGATCCGGAAGTCGTGGCCGAGGCGGTCGAGCGGCTGGCCGCCGCCAAGCGGCCGATCATCTTCGGCGGCCGTGGCGTGCTGTGGTCCGGCGCGCGCGACGCTGTGATCGAACTCGCCGATCGCTGCGGCGCGTTACTCTCAAACACGCTGCCGGCGCGCGGTCTTTTTCACGACCATCCATTCGCACTTGGCATTGCCGGCAGCTATTTCACCTCGTTGGGCAAAGAGATGTTCGAGTCCGCGGACCTCGTGCTCGCGGTCGGCACCAGCCTGTCCTACTACACCGGCGTCGGGCACTTCTGGGGAAAGTCTTACAAGATCCAGCTGGACGATGCCCCGCGCGGCCTGCGCGACGGACAGAAGGCCGCCGATCTTTATGTCCGATCGGATGCGCTTGCCGGGGTCGAAGCGATCCTTGCTGGCCTCGACAACAAGCTGGGCGCCGGCAAACCGACAGCGGCGGCGATACGTTCGAAAGAGCTGGCGCATCGCATCGCGACCGAGCCGGCGGACTCGATGGCATTCGACATCGAGCCCGGGGTGCTGGATCCGCGCGAGGTGATCCGGGCCATCGACGCGGTCGTTCCGAAGGATTGGGACTGCGTCGTCGGCGGCGGCCATCAGGCCTATTTCAACACCCAGATGCGTGGCCGGCCGGCGGAGCGTTACACCACGGTCCGCGAATTCGGCGCGGTCGGCAACGGCCTGTCCTATGCGCTCGGCGTCGCGGCCGCGCGCCGGCAGGGCAGCGCGGGCAAGATCGTGCTGTTCGAGGGCGACGGCGGGCTTCTGTTCCATATCCAGGAACTCGAGACGCTCAAGCGGTGCGGATATCGCATCCTGATCTGCGCGATGAACGACGGCGGCTACGGCTCGGAGTTTCATAAGCTGCGCGCCGACGGCGTCGACGACAGCTTGGCCCTCTTCGGCCGGCCTCCGCTGCATGAGATCGCGCGCGGCTTCGGCTTGCGCGGCCACGAGATCCGCGATGTGTCGGTCATTCCGAAGCTTTTCGCCGACTTCGCCGCGCAGGGCGAGGCCGAAATCTGGAACATCCAGATTTCCGACAAGGTCACCGCGCCGGTCATCCGCCAGACCATCAAGCGCGGGCATGGGAATATGTGACTGTGACGGGGCGACTTCGATTTCGTGTGAGGCGTAGCTCCCCTCGACGCTGCGTTCAGCTCAACCACCTCGACAAGCAGCCATGCGAAGCGAATAATATCGGTTCGCCAGGGAGGACCGCCGTGACAACGCAAACGCTCGATCCGGCACAGATGGAAGCGCGCGTCGCCCGCTTTCGCAAACTGCAAACCTACCAGAGTCAAAATCTCGCCACGCAAGGCATTCCGCCCGGCGCCATGGAGAAGATCACGGCGCGCAAAGTCTATCCGGTGATGGCGCCGGCGGATTATCAGGGGCGCAGCGCCGGCGCACCGGTGAAGGGTCCGCGTGGCCTGATCGTCACCATCGCCGAATGCGAGCCCGGCAACGGGCCCGGCCTGCATCGCCATCTCAACACCGTCGAAAACTTCATGTGCCTGTCGGGCCGCTTCGAGATCGCGTGGGGCGACGATGGCGAGCACGCTTTGGTGCTCGATCCGCTCGATATGATATCGGTGCCGCGCGGCGAGAACCGGCGCTTTCGCAACGTATCGAATGAGACCGGCCGCCTGTTGGTCATGATCGTCCCGGAGACCGACGTGCAGGCCGATCCGGTTTCCTACGACTCATCGCTCGCCAAGGAGATCGAGACCGAATATGGCAAAGCCGCGCTCGAGGGCCTGCAAAAAGTCGGCTTCAAGTTCGAGAGCGAGCCGGTAGCGTAAAGCAGTCACACCAGCACATAGGCGGCAAGGATCACAAAACCGCTGATGGCGATCGTGGCGTGGATGCCGATCAGCAGTCCAGCGCGACGCTTGGCGAGGCGGA
>DATAWA010000144.1:0-21772 GCA_036267435.1 Xanthobacteraceae bacterium
AGGCGAGAAACCAGGTCGTCGGAATCTGCGCGACAAAGCCGAACACGCCGATGGTGCGGTCGACGCCGGAATCGATCCACAGGATGGTGGTATTGCCGATCTGCTCGTAGCACGCCCAGAATAATGTGTTGGGCACGAACAAGACGAGCAGCGCCAGCACCGCGCGCCATTGCTCGCGGCTGAGTGCGGAATGTTGGGGCTGCGTCGTTCGCGCCTTAGGCATCTCATCGGGTGGCAGATGCGGCAGCGCGTAAAGATAGATGCAGAGCCCGATACACATGCCGACACCGGCGGCGGCGAAGCCGTAATGCCAGCCGGCTTTTTCGCCAAGCGTGCCGCAGACGAGCGGCGCCAGGAACGCGCCGATATTGATGCCGACATAGAAAATGGAATAAGCACGGTCGCGGCGCGAATCGCCGGGCGCGTAAAGTCCGCCGACCTGCGTCGAGATATTCGGCTTGAAGCAGCCCGAGCCAAGGATCAGCGCCAACAGCGCGAACAGGAAAAGCTGTTCCACCGCCATCATGAAATGGCCGATCGCCATCAGCACCGCGCCGACGATCACGGTGCGGCGCCGGCCCAGCACGCGGTCGGCCAACAACCCGCCGAAGATCGGGGTGAAATAGACGAGCCCGGTATAGAAGCCCCAGATCTGCGACGACAGTGGCTGGACGTCGAGCGGGCCGAAGATCGTTTCCAGTCCGCGCTTGACGGCAAGGAGACCGACCACGCCACCGGAATGATCGGCCAGCAGCAGATATTTCGTCATGTAGAGCACGAGCAGCGAGCGCATGCCGTAGTACGAAAAGCGCTCCCACATCTCGGTAGTGAAAAGGTATGTGAGCCCGCGCGGATGGCCGAACAGGTCTGCCTGCGCAGCGGCTGCTTGGTCGGGAATGTCCGCCGAGACGTTCTCAGCCACGTTGCGCGCCCTTACCTCGTCATGCCCCGCGAATGCGGGGCATCCAGTATTCGCCGATGGGACTTGAATAATCCCGGACGGCTGGCGATTACTGGATCATCCGCATCCGCGGATGATGACAATAAAAGCGCGTGAACGCCACGGAGGTATAATGCCCGCCACTTTTCCCGAAGAAGCCAAGAATTTCCGCCTCATCGGCCATGACACCTCGGCGGCTTGGGGCGGCGGGTCGCTGGTGCAGATCCACAAGGGCCATGCCTATGTCGGCGCCGTCGGCGGCTCGAGCTTTAACGGCCCGGAGGGCTTCACCGTGCACGACGTGCGCGATCCAAAAAAGCCGCACAAGGTCGGCGAATTCCGCGCACCGCCGGGCATTCATTGCCATAAGCTCCGCATCGTCGGCGACGATCTGCTTTACGTCAATTCCGAGCGGCTCGCCGGCGACAAAGGCAAAAACGCGCGCGCCGGCTTTTTCATCTTCGACATTTCGACGCCGTCGGCGCCGAAACCGATCGGCTTCTACGACATGCCGGGCTCAGGGCCGCACCGCTTCGGTGTCGATCTTGACCGCAAGCTCGCCTTCATGCCGAACGACGCGCCGGGCTGGACCAAGCGCGTGATCTGGACGCTGGATATTTCCGATCCGCTCAAGCCCGAGATCGTCAGCATCTGGGGCCTGCCGTGGATGAAGACGGAGTCCAGCGAAGTCGGCGACGATCCGCATCCGGCCGAGGAAGCCACAACGCTGCACGGGCCGCCGATGATCCGCGGCAACCGCATGTATTGCGCCTGGTGGGGCGGCGGCATGTCGATCATCGACTGCACCGATTTGCGCGACATGAAGCTTGTCGGCCATGTCAAATGGTCGCCGCCGTTTCCGGGCTCCAACCACACCTGCTGGCCGATCGGCGACCGCCCGTATCTCATCGTCACCGACGAGGCGCGCGCCAAGCAGAAATATTGGGACGCGCAGTTCATGTGGGTAATCGACGCGCGCGACGAATCGAACCCAGTGCCGATCGCGACCTTCATGCCCGAGCGCGAGAAATATTACGACCGTCCCGGCCGCTTCGGCGCCCACAATATCCTGGAGAACCTGCCGGCCGACGGGCCGTGGAAAGACATCGTGTTTCTCACGTATTTCAATGCCGGGCTCCGCGCGATCGACGTGCGCGATCCCTTACATCCCGAGGAGGTCGGCTGCTACGTGCCGGAGACGCCGGAAGGCACGCCCGGCATTCAGTCGAACGACATCGGCTGCGACGGCGACGGCCGGCTCTATCTGATCGACCGTTGGGGGCAAGGCATGCATATTTTGGAGTATACCGGGTAGTCGCCCTCACCCGTGTTTCTCTGCGGCGTGCCAGTTCGGCTCGTCGGGCGGCGGCGCCGGGGCAAAGCCGAAGGTTTGCTCGAACCGCTTGGCGTAATCCGGCCAGACCTGCGGGTTGACGATGCGCGGCACCGGCTTGCCATCCAAGGCGTCGAGCATCTGCTCGGCGGCGATCCGGCCCATGCGAATACGCGCTTCCTTGGTCACGCCCGCCATATGCGGCGTCACCATAACATTGTCGTATTGCATCAGCGGATGGCTGGCCGCCGGCGGTTCCTTCTCCCACACGTCGAGACCGGCGCCGGCGAGCTTCTTGTCGCGCAAGGCGCGCTCCAGCGCTTCCTCGTCGTGGATCGAGCCGCGCGCGGTGGTGATGAAGAACGCATCCGGTTTCATCAGCGCGAATTCGCGCCCACCGATCAGCTTGCGCGTCTCCGGCGTGAGCGGGCAGTTGATCGAAACGAAGTCGGCGCGCTTGAGAAGCTCGTCGAGCTCGACCTTCTCTGCGCCGCGCGATTTCGCGACCTCGGCGCTGACGTAAGGATCGTAAGCCAGCACTGTCATCTTGAACAGGATGCCGGCAAGCTCGGCAACACGGCGGCCGACATTGCCGAGCCCGACAATGCCGAGCGTGCGGCCCAAGGCCTCGTTGCCGGTGTAGTCGTTGCGGTTCTTGATCGTGCCGGCGCGCAGCGCGCGATCCGAATCCGGCACCCGCTTGATCAGGCACAGCATCATGCCGAGGACGTGCTCGGCGACGGCTTCGGCGTTGCCGCCGGACTGATTGACCACCAGGACGCCGCGCCCGGTGCAGGCCTTGATGTCGACGGTGTCGTAGCCGGCGCCGTTGGTGGAGACGATCAGGAGGTTCGGCGCCCGGCCCAACAGCTCGGCGCGGGCATGGTAATGCGCCGCGAGCTCATCGCGGGCCGAGCTCATCTGATAGGCATGCGCGGCGGAAAGAACGTCCATGGCCGCTTGGTCGGGCGATTTCTGCTCAAGCATATCGAGGCGGATGTCGCCGCGTGCCCCAAGCATCTCGCCAAAGCCGATCGGCCGGTGCGGCTGGACACAGAAGACGCGCTTGTTGTTGACCGCATGAGGCATTCGATTCCATCCAATTTTATGGTTGGCGGGTGATACAGGCGGCTGCGATCCCGTACAGCCGCGCGCGTGAGGTGAAGGACTTTTACTGTTTCTTGGCGCCGCCCTTTTTGCCGCCGGCTTCCGGGAAAATCCACATCGCCACCACGAAAAACACCGCGGTGAACAGCACGAATTTGTCGAAATCCGGCCGGATCGGCGAGCCGCTCCAGAACGCGAGCCCGAGCGCGACCATGATGACTACGGCCGAGACGGCGGCTTTGACGTCGGTCGGCATGGCGCCCTCAGTTGGCGCCGACCGGCGCCGCGGCGGCCTGTTCCGGCCCGTTCGGCCGCGCCCGCAAATTCGTCTTCAAATGGCGCGTCGAATAACCGTTGAACAGATGGCCGGCGAGGCCGCGATCGAGATCGGAGCTGCCGAACGCCCAATCGGCGATCGGGAAGGTCAGGTTCATGTTCACTTCCATCATCAGCCGCGCGTTGTGGTGCGCGGTGTGATGGCGCCGCAGCGTATTGACGAACGGGCAGTGCTTGACGAACCAGCCCTCGTCGAGGTGGCAGCAGAAATGCATGAACTCATAGACCAGATACATGCCGGTGATGACACACATAAACAGCCAGCCGACATTCGGCGAGAACACGAGGCCGAGCGCGGCCGCCGGGGGGATCGACATCAGCGTAAAGACGACGAGCGCATAGGGCGGAAACACCGTGACGCGCCAGTCCTTGTCGTCGCGGAAGCGCATCTCGCTGTCGCTGAAGAACTGATGGTGATTGAGCGTATGCCGCTCATAGATCGCGCGCAGGCCCTTGATGTTGACCGGCCGGTGCATGACGTATTTATGCACCGCCCATTCGAACATGTTGGTGAAGACGGAGGTCAGCGGGATGGTGAGCCATTCCAGCCAACTCACATTGTGGATGTGCGAGATATAAATATAGAGCACCGCCGCACCCATCGCGTAGATCAGCGCGATGTGGAAATAGCCGTTGTACCAGCCGACGATGCGGGACCGGTATTCGTTGCGGAACTCGATCTGCCGCTGCGAAATCATGATCGATCCATCCCTGAGCGGCGCGCTTGTCCGGCGCCTGATGCTTTAGGGCAGTGTATCACATCGCGGTGGCGGCGCGAACGCTCACTGTGGTTCCAGTTGGCGCAGCGCCGCATCGATGTCGTCGCCGGTCAGTTGCCAGTCGTTGTCGAGATTGGCCACGACCGCGCGCATGAACGGCTCCGACAGCCGGATCGCGCGGGCGTTATCGCCCAGATAATCCACGAGAATCGCCAGCGCGAGCTGCTGCGGGCTTTCGCCCTCATAGGTCCATTCAAAGCCGAAACGGGTGAAACGCTTGACGTCATAATGTTCGGCGAGCGGGCGGCCATCGGCCGTCACGATGAGGCCGTCGATGGTCCGCTTGCCATGGTAAGTCTTCATGACCGCATCCCTTGCAGCTTTCGGTCACGCCCGCGGCACCGTCATCGCCGCGAGGCTCGCAATATCCTTGGCATCGTCTAGCGCCCAGATTGCTGCGACCAGGGGGGCCATGTCGTGGCGCGGATCCCAGGCCGCCGCGGCGTCGCGCAGCTTGTCCTCAAGATCGCCGTCGCTCATCGGATTGCGGTCGCTGCCGCGCGCCGCATTTTGTGTAAGCTTGTGAAGCTTGCCGTCCGCCGTCGCAATCTCGACGGCGGCCGCGACAGTGCTGAAACCTTCGTCGCGCGTCACTTCGACCTTGCCGCGCAGGGCGGCAACGGCGGGATCGTTGACGCATGCTTGGGCGAACTGTTCGGTGCGGGCCTTGCCGGTGACCAGCGCCGCGGCCACGGCGTGCTGGACGCTGACTTGCGATTGGGCGCTGGTCGTGATTGCCGGCCGGTCGGCGCGTAACCCTAGGAGCGGATTGCCGGTGACTTTGACCCCGGCGACGACGTCGCGCGGATGCTCGCGCCGCCAGCCGAGCACGCAGTCGAGCACCGGATGCAGCACGAAGCCGCACGGATACGGCTTGTACGAGGTTTTCATGATCTCCCAGCTCTCGCCGAGCCCATCGGTCAGGCGCGACAGATCCGGCGTCTCGTTGAGCGCGTTATAGAATCCTTGCGTTCCGGCGAGCGGTTCGGCGGGACCGGAAAAATCCTTCGCCGCCAACAGCGCCGCGAACAGGCCGTTCTTGGCGGCATTGCCGACACCGACGCTCTTGGCCGGGGTGCCGAGGCATTCGCACAGGCCCGCGGCCGCCGTCGCCGCGGTGCCGAGCGCCCACACCGTCTGCGCCGGGCTTAGCCCCAGAAGCTTGCCGGCCCCCGCCGCCGCGCCGAACACGCCGCAGGTCGCGGTGATGTGCCAGCCTTGATTGTAATGGCTCGGCGAGATCGCAAGCCCGATGCGGCATGCGATCTCCTGGCCGAGCACGAAGGCGAGCATCAAATCGCGGCCGCCAACGCGCTTCAACTCGCCCAGCGCCAACAGCGCCGGCATGATCGGCGCGGTCGGATGGATCGCGGTCGGCACGTGGGTGTCGCAGAAGTCGAGCACATTGGCGCCGGCGGCGTTGAGGAAGGCGGCGCTCAGCGCGTCGATGCGCTCGCGCCGGCCGATCAGCGCCGCCCGCCGGCCGCCGGAGAATTCGGACAGCGTCGCCAGCGCGGTCTCGACCGTCTCGCTGCGGCAGCCGGTCAAAGCGACCGCGAAGAAATTGAGGAGCGAGCGCTTGGCCTGGTGCGTGACCTCGCCCGGCAGGTCGCTCCAGCGCGTATCGGCCGCGAACTGCGCCAGGCGTTCGGTAACGCCGGGTTGATGCAGCATTGTCCTCCCTCACCGCTTTGAGCGCGAGCATCGAACGCCGCGGGCAAAAGTGCAAGCAGTAGCCCATCCGCAGCGACGCCGGTCGATTCTCATAACCTAGGTCAGAATCTTAGCGTCTCATGCACCATCTGTTCATGCCGGAGCGCGATACGGGCGGCTGAAATCGCCGCTGTGCGTCCCTCGCGCGTTAGCCCTACGCGGCGAAGGGACGTTCACCAAAACCTAACCATAGGCAGGCGCCGTTTGATGGCTCTCGATCTACCGACGCTCATGGTTATGCAAAGCTTCGCCCTGGCCTGCGCCGGGGCGCTCATGCTGTTTGCGTGGCTGCAAAACCGCACCGAGCCGGTGCTGGCGCTGTGGGGCGTCGCCAATCTTTTGGCCGCGGCCGGCTTTTTGTCCCTCATGGTCGGGGTGGCGCTGCATGAAATAGCGTGCACCGTGCTCGGCGGCGCGCTGTTGTCCTGCCAATCGAGCCTGATGTGGAAGGCCGCGCGCAATCTCGATGCCAAGGCGGCGCCGTGGCCGCTGGCGCTCTTGGCGCCCTTGATCGTCGGTCTCGGCAGCGGCGCGCCTTGGATTCGCGACAATCCCGGCGCCTTGGCGCTTGCGGTCGGCGCGACCTATACGCTTGCCACCGTCGTAACCCTGTGGGGCGGCCGCAACGAGGAGCTGGTTGCGCGCTGGCCGCTCATCATATTGGCGGGCGTGCACGGCGCGGCGCTGCTGATCGGGATTTACAGCACGTTTACCGGCGCGACCGGCCGCGACACCGTGCCGTCGCTCACCAGCCTGTTCGGATTCATCTATTTCGAGAGCATCGTCTTCGCGCTCGGCACCTCGGTTTTCATTTTTGCCTTGATCAAGGAGCGCAACGAGGCCGCCAGCATGAAAGCCGCGCGCATCGATTCGCTCACCGGCATCGCCAATCGCGCCGCCTTTCTGGATGGCGCCGTCCGGCTCCTGGAGCGCTGCCGCTATGACGGGACGCCGGTATCGGTGATGATGTTCGACCTCGATCGCTTCAAAGCCATCAACGATCGGCACGGCCACGCGGTTGGCGATGAGGTGCTGCGGCAGTTCTCCGGCGCGGCCGCGGCGGCGCTGCGCGGAAGCGATCTGTTCGGCCGCATCGGCGGCGAGGAATTCGCCATCGTGCTGGCGGGCTCGAGCATCGAGGCGGCCGCCGTTCGCGCCGACCGCATCCGCGCGGCGTTCGCGGAGAGCAGCCGCAGAATCCGCGACCGGCAAGTCGATGCCACGGTCAGCGTCGGCGTGTCGGGCAGCGAGGACGCCAAGGAATCGCTCGACGCTCTGCTCGAATGCGCCGACCGCGCGCTCTATGGCGCCAAGACCGAGGGCCGCAATCGCGTCAAGCGCGCCGACTTGCCGCATTCGGACGCCGCACGCTCGAATGTCTTCCGCGTCGCATGATGATGGCAACTCCGTCTTTTCCGCCGCGCTTCATTCCGCCGGCGCGGGCGTCGCGGTGAGGTCGGCCTCCATCACCGGCCGCGCGTAATACAGAAAAACCAAAAACAGCGCGCCGATGAAACAGGGCGTGGCGGCGGCGTAGAAAATGCCGCCGACCTTGTAGCCGAGCCCGACCAGGACGCCGGTGAGCACCGGACCGAACACCTGGCCGACGCGGCCCATGCCCATCGCCCAGCCGATGCCGGTCGAGCGGATCGAGGTCGGGTACATGCCGGCCGCGACAGCAATCAGCCCGGTGCCGGTGCCGCCGACAAAGAAGCCGGCGAGGAACGACGCGGTGCCGAGCGTCACGATCGACGTCGTCGCCTGGCCGAACCAGGCCAGACACAGCCCGCCCAGGATGAAGCCCGGAATCAGCACGCGGAACGCGCCGCCCTTGTGCACCGCCCAGCCCGAGGTGGCACTGGCGATGACGCTGCCGAGATTGTTGAGCCCGATGATCAGCGCCGCGGCCGACAGCGAGAAGCCGACCGAATGCAGCACCGCCGGCGTCCAGAACGTCACCGTGACCAGCACCATGAACACCATGAAGAACGGCACCCACAACAGCACGGTGGGGACGGCGCGGCCTTCCATGAACAGATGCTTCACCGGCACGCCGTCGCGCGCCGTATCCGGCGGCGCCACAAGTTCGGCGTCCGCCGGGATTGCCCCGGGCATGATGCGCTCGACCGTGCGCCGCACGCGATCCTGGCCGATATTGCGCGCGAGCAAAAAGCGGATCGATTCCGGCAGCCAGATCGTGAGGATGATGGCGATGACGATCGGCGCCACCGCGCCGATATAGAACACCATCTGCCAGCCGAAGGCCGGGATGACCCAGGCGCTGGTCAGCGAGCCGATCAACCCGCCACCGGGAAACGACGCGAACAGCACGGTGACGAACACGTCGCGCAGCCGCTTCGGCGCCAGCTCCGCCCCCATGGCGAGAAACGCCGGCGTCACGCCGCCAAGCCCGAGCCCGGCGAAGAAGCGATATGCCAAGAGCTCGTTCAGCGTCGTCGATTGCGAAGTGAGATAGCTGAAGATCGAGAACACGATCATGGCGATGATCATGAACCATTTGCGGCCGAAAATGTCGGCGAGCGGGCCGAACGACAGCGCGCCGAGCGCCGCGCCAAGGAGGCCCGCGGAGCCGACCTGGCCGAACTGCGGCATCGGCAGATTGATCTGATGCGCGATGGCGGGGGCGGTATAGCCGATGGCCTGGGTGTCGAAGCCGTCGAGCGCCGCGACCAGCATGCACAGGATCAGAACGCCGATCTGGAATCCGGTGACCCGATGCCGGTCGATCAGCGCGATCACGTCAACCTTGGCGCCCGCCATTGCCCTTCTCCCCCTCTGTGGCCGATCAAGCCTGCGGCCTTCTTGCTTGCTGTCTTGGTTACGGCGCGCGGCGCGATTGCGCAAGACAGGGCAGCGGCGCGCAACGGTGGGCCAAGCGTGGGCGGCAAGCGATGGATAGGCCTCTCCTCGCCGGGCAGAGGCTGCAACATCATCACCACCCTCGCCACAGCCGTTCGAGCCGCGCCCATTCGAAAATCGTGATCCGGCCCGAAATCCGCTTCGCCTTCGATGTTCTCCTGCGGTCCTTGACCCGTTCCCAGCACTCCATCGGTTTGTCGCCGATGCAGGTGCGCGCCCGCTTGCAGCGCTTGAACGCCCGAGCGGAGCAGCATCCTTCGAGGCCCGCCCATAGCGCGTCGAAGACGCGCGTGAACGCGCTGATGGCGACCATCCTGGGTCAAACAAGAGGACCGACTCTCAGAATGCGCCGCTTGAATTCCGGCGGGCGCGGCGTATTTTCGGGTTCTGGAGCATCGGCATGGCAAAACCCGTCATCTTCACGATCTCTGCGGCTTGGGACGACGAAGCCTCGGTGTGGAGCGGCCATTGCGACGACATCCCGGCCGAGCCGACGCGCCGACGCTCGACGAATTGCTGACGAAGATTTCGGCCATGGCGCTCGACCTCTTGCCGGATAACCATCCCGACATCGATCCGGCCGCGCTGTTTCTGCAAATCATCGCGCTACGTGAAGCCGAACCTGCCATAGCTTAGATGGCGCCCGGCGCTTGCAGCATCCTTCGAGGCCCGCCCATAGCGCGTCGAAGACGCGCGTAAACGCGCTTATGGCGCGGGCGCCTCAGGATGAGGACGAAATAAATCCCCTCACCCGCGCCTGCGGCGCGGTATCTCCCGCGGGGAGAGGTGAATTCTTGATACGGCCGTCATTGCGAGGAGCGCATGCGACGAAGCAATCCATCTTCAAACGGCTGGATTGCTTCGCTTCGCTCGCAATGACGAATGGCGCGATCCCCTCACCCTTTTACAACCTGCTGCGTCAGCATTGCCCCCACCGCGGCGATGACGGCGTCGACGGCGGGGCGACGGTAGTCCCATTTCGGATCGGTGAGCGGCGGATAGACCGCCATGGTGGCGTTGGCCTCGAAGAACAAAACGTCGCCGTCGCCGTCGACGGCGAAATCGACGCCGCCGTAATCGAGGGTGAGCGCGTCGCGGATGCGGTGCAGCGCCGCGACCGCTTTGGCGCCGATGACATGAATGTCGGCGAGGAACGCGGCATCGGCGGCGCGGTGCGCGGGGTTTTCCGCCATGTCGGCGGTGAAGTAATGCACCTTCCAGTGCCGCGAGATCGCCAGATGCAGCGGGTAGAGCCGCCCGCCGACGAACATCACGCGATATTTGCGGAACAGCCCGGCGCCGTCGCGCGCCTCGAGCGGCGCGATCAGCCAGGCGGTCTCGGCCGGACAGTCCGCCGCCGCGGCGGCGAGATCGGCCGGCGTCTCGGCGCGCACGAAGTGGCGGCCGGTGTGAAAGCCCGGCGCGCGCAGGAGCAGCGGGAAGGCGAGCCCGCAGGCGGCGGCGGCGGTTGCCGCATCGTCCGGCGCCGTGAGACTCGACCGCGGCACCGGACAGAGCCGCGGCACGATCACGCCCGGCACACCGCGCAGCCGCTCGGCATTGGCGCGCCGGCCTGTTCCCAAGACAGTGCGGGGATGATTGACGACCGGGCGCGGCGAGCGGGCGGCGAGCGCGCCGGCCGCTTCGAGCGCCGGGGCGCACAGATCGGCGTCGCCGATGGCGTTGAAGATCAGATCGTGCGGCGGCAGCGGCGTCTGCGCATCGGCATAGTCGGCGACCAGCACGGTCACAGCAAAGCGGCGGTCGTCGAGGAGCGCGTCGGTCGGAATATTGCCGCCGGCGGCGGCGACCAGCAGGAGGAGCTTCACCGGCGGCGCGGCGCCGCGATACGGCAGCGCGGTGACGGCGTGGCCGGCAAAGCCGCGGTCGCGGTGATGCCGCGCGCCGGCGTCGTCGCCGCGCTCGGCCAGGAGATTCCCGAGGCCGCGATGGGCGTGGACGTGCGCGGGGTCGATGGCAAGCGCGGCGGCGAAATGCGCCTGCGCCGCGTCGAGCTCGCCGAGCAGCAACAACAAATTGGCGAGATTGACGCGGCCGTTGGCGTTGTCGGGATGATGCCGCACCGCTTCCCCGAACAGCGAACGCGCCGCCTCGCGGTAGCCGGCCTTGAGCACCAGCGTGCCGAAATCGTTGAGCGCGGCGAAGTCGGTCGGGCTGTGGCGGATGAGTTCGAGATAATCGCGCCTGGCGGCTTCGAAGGCGCCGTGCTCGCAGTGAAGCGCGGCGCGCTCGCGCAGCGCATCGGTAGAGCCGGGATCGCGCAGGAGGATGCGGTCGAGCTCACGCAGGCGGTCTTGTGCGCGGTCTTGTGCGCCGGCGGTGGCGGCGGATCGCGGTTGCGCGTCGGTCACGGCGAGAAAGGCCCTCGGGCGCGCGGCGAATCAAGGCGCGCGTCGCGCATCATAGACCGGCGGCGCAGCCCCCGACGCGGGGCGGATCAAGCCCACCATCAATTTTCAGGAACCGGCAGCAGGCGCCGGCATTGATGGACAGTCCGAACGCCTACAGAGACCCGACAGCTACCAGAGAATATTTTCCAGAAAAGGGGAACTTTCCATGCGCTCAATCATGCTGGCCTTGACGGCCACATTCATCTTCACCGGCGTGATGGCCGGGATCACCACCGTACGCGCCGACGAAACCACGACGGTCATCAAGCACGACGACGGCGGCGACAAGACCGTGGTCAAGAAATACAACGACGACACCGGCGACAAAAAAGTCATCATCAAGAAAAACGACGAATAACGTGTTTTCACGGCACGTTTCCCGGATGCGGTGCACCGCCATAGCGGTGCACCGCTGATCCGGGATCGCCGCAAATTTCGAGTCTTTTACGATCCCGGGTCTGCAACGCATCATTCGCTTCGCTTCATGCTGCGCTGCGCCCGGGAAACGCAAGCAGGCAGGGTTCCCCAAACGGGATGAGGGACGAATTTTCCATCGGCCGCGCACCAGTATTGCCGCGACAAAATAAAGCCGCGGTTTGGCGGAACGACGTGGGCCGCAGAAACATTTAAATCGGCAATGCCCGCACCCGACGACGACTCCACCTACAATCCGAACGCGCTGGCCCGCGACCTGATGATGCCGACGGGGGAACCCGCCGCGGCGGTGATCGCTGCCTTGGCGCTCCTCGGCATGGTCTGGTTCGCCGGTTCCGGCCATTTGCCGAGCGCAACGCACGCGCCGGCGCAGAGCGCGGCCGCGGCGCAACCCAGCCTGCAACCGTCAAACCTGCAATCGCGCGGCGGCCCGATCGCCTCGCCGGCATCGCGCCGGACCGCGGGCTGAAGGCGGGCGATGGGAATTCTACTTGCGTATTTCGTGTGGGTCGCCTGCACGCTCGCCGTCATCGTGACGGCCTGGGTCGGCGTCGCCGATTCCGGCGTCGACCGGCTGCATCTGCAGCGCGCCAGCGTCATTCAGCACAGCCACGACGCGGCCTTCATGGCGGAGGACGACTTGCCGCCGGCCGCAACCGCGGCGGCGGCGGCACATTCGCCGGCTGCGCACGCCGTCGCCCACGACCGCCGCACGGCGGCGCGGCGGCCGCGACAGCACGGCTACGATCCGCGCGTGGCGCTGAGCCTCGACCCGCCGCCGGACGACGGGCATTAACCCTTCGTTAACGATCCGGCCGCCCCGCAACGCCCCTGAGTCAACCTGTCGCAGTCAGCGCTGTGGACGGAGAGAACTGCGCCATTGTGCCTAAGGCGCAAATCACTTCATGACTGCCGAAGCGGCGTAAGTGGCGGCGGCAGAGGCTCTTACACAACCTTGGCGGAGCGGAATCAGGCCGATTATAGTCGGCGTGGCGGCTGATTCGCGGCTTTCGTCAATCGGCCTGTAAAAGTCGTCCCTGCGTCAAATTGCAGCCGGTATTCGGATTGGTGCTGTTGGCGTGCGCAGTTCCATTTCCTAGCGGCACTGTGTGGGGAGGCAGCATGGCCCTTATCGAGACGACACACACCGATCGATCGAACCATCCGCTCGACGTGGTCGAGCACATGGCGTCCGGCAACAACTGGCCGTTCGAGCGCGCCGGCGAGGACGAGATCGGCATCGTCGTCACCGGACGCTGGACCAATTACCAGGTGTCGTTCACCTGGATGCACGACATCGAGGCGCTGCACGTCGCCTGCGCCTTCGACATGAAGGTGCCCGATCCGCGGCTCACGCCGGTGCAGCAGCTCATCGCCATGATCAACGAGCAGATGTGGATCGGCCATTTCGACGTCTGGACGCAGAACGGTGTGGTGATGTTCCGCCACGCGCTGGTGCTCACCGGCGGCGTCGCGGCGTCGGGCCGGCAATGCGAGGCGGTGCTCGGCACCGCGCTCGATTCCTGCGAGCGCTATTTCCCGGCCTTTCAGTTCGTGATCTGGGCCGGCAAGTCGGCGCGCGAAGCGATGGACTCGGCCATGTTCGAGACCTCGGGCGAGGCGTGAGGGGGAAGGCGTGAGCGAGGATGGCTGGCGTGCGGACCTGAAAAATTTCGCCGGCCCGCTGGTCCTGGTCGGCGCCGGCAAGATGGGCGGCGCCTTGCTCGAAGGGTGGCTCCGCCTCGGGCTCGATCCGAACGCACTTGTGGTGCTGGAGCCGCAGCCGTCGGCGGAGATCGCTGCGCTGACGCGGCGCGGCCTGCGGCTTAATCCGGATGCGCCCGCGCTGCGCGGCTCCGATCCAGCGGCAATCGTCATCGCCATCAAGCCGCAAGCCGCGGCCGCGGTGCTGCCGGCGATCGCGCCGCTGGTCGCGGCGGCCACGGTTGTCGTCTCGATCATGGCCGGGCGCACGCTCGATTTTCTCGCCGGCGTGCTCGGGCGCGAGCGCGCGCTCATTCGCGCCATGCCGAATACGCCGGCCGCGATCGGCCGCGGCATCACGGTGGCGGTGGCGCGCAACGCCTCGGCCGCGCAGCGCACGCTCGCCGACGGTCTCCTCTCGGCCACCGGCGCCGTCGAATGGGTCGGCGACGAGGCGCTGATGGACGCGGTGACGGCGGTGTCGGGCTCGGGCCCGGCTTATGTGTTTTTGCTCGCCGAGGCGCTGGCCGCGGCCGGCGCGGCGGCCGGCCTGCCGGCGGCGCTCGCCGACACGCTGGCGCGCGAGACCGTCGCCGGCGCCGGCGAACTGCTGCATCGCTCGCCGCTTCCTGCCGCGGCGTTGCGCGAGAACGTCACCTCGCCGGGCGGCACCACGGCCGCGGCGCTCGAGGTGCTGATGGGCGACGGCGGGCTTGCCCCGCTGATGCGGCGCGCCATCGCCGCCGCCACCGCGCGCTCGCGCGCGCTGGCGGGGTAAAGCGCCGCCTCCTCCCGCTCCAGCGGGAATGAAGATCCCCCTCGCCTTGGAACCAGCCGCGGCGGACCCTACATTGACTCGTTAGGTTTGGCGTTCGAGGCCCCGCCCGAAGCCGTCTCAGGAGTTCCAGTATGGCCCGCAAGCCCGCCCGCAAATCGCAACCGTCACGCCCGGCCCGCACCACCGCAACGCCGGGTCCGTCGGCACCGGCCGGCGATCGCGACAAGATCGTCGCCGCCTTCCTGGAACTCCTCGCGCAGAAGCGGATCGAGCAGATCGGGCTTGCCGAGATCGCGCAAGCAGCCGGCGTGACGCTTCTGCAATTGCGCGACGAATTTTCGTCCCCGCTCGGCATCCTCGCCGCCTATCTGAAATCGCTCGACCGCGCCGTGCTCGCCGGCGATTTTTCCGACATGGCCGATGAGCCGCCGCGCGAGCGGCTGTTCGACGTGCTGATGCGCCGGCTCGAAGCGATGGCGCCGCACCGCGACGCCGTGCGCTCGCTCGTGCGCTCGGCGCGGCGCAATCCGCCGCTCGCTTTGGCGCTCAACGGGCTAGCGGTGCGCTCGCAGCAATGGATGCTCACCGCCGCCGGCGTTCCGGCCGCGGGCCCGCGCGGCATGGTGCGCGCGCAAGCGCTGGCGGTGATGTTCGCCTCGGTGCTGCGGACCTGGGTCGACGACGAGGACGACGGCCTCGCCCGCACCATGGCGGCGCTCGACCGGGCGCTCGGCCGCGGCCAGCGGCTCGCCGGCCTGGTCGAGGACTTGTGCTTTATTCCCTCGCGGCTGTGCCGGCTCGCCTCGCGCCGGCGCCGCCGCGGCGAGGACGACGCCGAAGAGGCGGCGGCTTAAGGCCAAACCGCCTCGCTTGCGCGGGAATTTTCCGGGCGTTTTATTGATCGAGATCAAGCCGGGCCGCGGGCCGCACGGCATTATGACTCTTGAGGAATCGGCACTTTTTCCGGCGCCATGAAAGCCGCCGTTGCGGACCTGAGCGACGTTTCCATCCACCATCAGGTCAAACTTTAGAATCCCTATAAAGAGTTGATTTCATTTGCAAAGTTGCAATTCCTCGATTACGGATCGCTGCCATCGGACCAAGAAAGACGCCCGCCGGAAATTCCTCCCAATGATTGTCTGCTCCTGCAACGTGTTCACCGATCACGACGTGCGCGCCACGCTTAAGCCCGGCGAGACCGCGCCGCGCACCACCGGACAGGTCTATCATTGCCTCGGCTGCAGCCCGCAATGCGGACGCTGCGCCCGCACCATCCGGCGCATCATGACCGAGGCGCTCGACGGCGCCGGGGCCGACTTGAGCAATGGCGGCAAGCGCCGCTGATTTCCGTCCTGATTTCCGTCCACTGCCGCGCCGTCCGGCGCGCGGTTTATATCGCCGCCGCGCTTTCGGCGTCCCCCGCCATGGCTATAATGCGGTGCCTGTGCCAAGACGGCTCGGCATTTACCGCCGATCATCAGGAGTTACCATCATGCGAGGCGAGCCCGGCGTCATCGACTATCTCAATAAAGGCCTGCGGCATGAACTGACGGCGGTCAATCAATACTGGCTGCACTACCGGCTGTTGGACAATTGGGGCTACAAGGCGCTGGCCAAGCAATGGCGCAAGGAATCGATCGAGGAGATGCAGCACGCCGACAAGCTGATCGAGCGCATCATCTTCCTCGACGGATTTCCCAACATGCAGGTGCTCGATCCCCTGCACATCGGCCAGAACGTCAAGGAAGTGCTCGACTGCGATCTGGCGGCGGAAATCTCGGCGCGCACGCTCTACCAGGAGGGCGCGACGCACTGCCATGCCGTCAAGGATTACGTGTCGCGCGATCTGTTCGAGAAGCTGATGCACGACGAGGAAGAGCACATCGATTTCCTCGAGACGCAGCTCGACCTCGTCGCCAAGCTCGGGCTCGAGCTCTACGCCCAGCATCATATCGGCGAACTCGACGAAGAGACGGACTAGCCCGGACGCCGCGCCGTTCGATCATTTGTCGCGGAGCGCCGGATCGCCCTCGGCGGGGCGTGACGCCGCATTCGCGGCGCCGTCACACTGATCAACAAAATCTTAACGCGTCGCGGCGCGCCGACATTTCGCGCTGTTAACGGGCGCACGCGCGGCAGGGGCCGCCTACCCGTCAATCTGTGTCAAAAAGCACAGCCATGGTTAAGCGTTAAGGTTAAGAGCCGCTTAAACATTTGGTGGCTAATTTCGACCTGCTCAACGAGCGTGCGCCGCCGGGGGTGCGGCCTCGCCGAGGGAAGGTCGAAGAAATGGTAAGCGTCCGGCTCCTTATTAGCGCCGCAACGGCCATCACGATAAGCACCGCAGCCTTCGCTGCGGACATGCCACAGCAACTGCCGCCTCCGCCGCCGCAGATGACCTATCAGCCGCCGCTGATGGTGATGGCGCAGCCCGAAGGCGCCTGGTATCTGCGCGGCTTCATCGGCGTCGGCATGAACAGCGAAGTCGACTTTGTGTATCAGCCGAGCAGTCCGATCGATGTCGTGGCCCAACACGCCGATCTGGGCGACACGACGTTTTTCGGCGCCGGCGTCGGTTATGAATTCAACAATTGGCTGCGCTTCGACGTGACGGCGGAATATCGAAGCCGGAGCCCGTTCAGTGCCTACATCGTCTACGACAACGGTGGCACCTACGGCACCGATCAATATAATGCGTTCCTAAAATCCGATATCTTCCTCGCCGATGCCTATGTCGATCTCGGCACCTGGGACTGCCTGACGCCCTTCATCGGCTTCGGCATCGGCGGCGCCTACAACACGTTTGCGGATCTTGCCGATATCGGCAACTCCGGCGGCAACGGCGTCGGCACCAACGCCAGCCAGGTGAACTTCGCCTGGGCGCTGCACGCCGGTCTCGCCTACAACGTGACCAAGAATGTCTCGCTCGAATTCGCCTATCGCTATCTGAATTACGGATCGGTCAGCGATCAGATCTACTGCCAGGGCAGTTGCAGCCCCGACACCTACAAACTGCAGAACCTGACCTCGAACGACTTCATGATCGGCATGCGCTGGCGCTTCCCGATCGACACCGGCACGACATTCGTGCAGCAGGCCACCTATGTGGCGCCGGCGCCGGTCATGTCGCAGCCGGCTCCGATCTTGGCGCAGCCCGCCCCGGTGTATCAGCCGGCGCCCGTCTATCAGCAGGCGCCGGTTTACCAGCCCCCGACCTACGCGCCGCAGCCGCAATATCCGCTGTCGACCCGCGGCTGATACAACCGCCGGCAAGCGACCTAAAAGGCGGCGCGGGAAACCGCGCCGTCTTATTTTTTTGTCTGCGGCCCGGCAGCATTTCGACTGCGGCCCGAGGTGGCCCAAGGCTGGCCCAAAGGCGGCCCAAGCTAACTCTCCATTAAGGTTAATGCCCGATGATCGCGCTCGATCGGCCGCTTTGCGCGCCGATGGGATGGAGAGCGCGCCCGTGCGTTGGGTCCTTTGTGCTGTGCTTCTGTGCGCCTTCGCGTCCAGCGCGGCCGCGCAAGAATTCGGCCCGGTGCTGCGCGGGCCGGACGCCATCGTTCAGCCAAGCCACCCGCAATGGGCCGGCTTCTACGCCGCCGGCCAGATCGGCTACTCGAGCGCCAACGTCAACTTCAGCACGGCCGCCAGCCCGGATGTTTCCTTCATCCTGCGCAACACGACGATCGAAGCTGACGAAGGCTTATCGAATTGGGAGGTTCTGCCGCCCGTACGCAGCACCGGCGGCACCGGCCTCGGCGGCTTCGTCGGCTACAACATGCAATGGGAAGATATCGTCCTCGGGTTCGAAGCCAATTACAATCACGTGACGCTGCAGGCATCGTCGGCCGACAGCGAAGAGCGAAGCTTTGTCGACAGCAATAGTATTCCGGCCGGCCACCATTATTTCTACGACGCGACCGTCAGCGAACAGGCTTCAATGGAGATTACCGATATCGCGACGTTCCGCGCGCGCGCCGGCTGGGCGTTCAGTAACTATCTGCCTTACGGATTTTTCGGCTTTGCCTTGGGCGGCGCCAACTTGGCCAACACCGCGTCGGTGCAATATAGCGCCGTCGACTATCCCGATCCCACGACGCCGCCGACCACGCCGCTGCCCGACCTTAATTTCGGACCGGTCAGCCAGGGAACGTCGCAGGACAGCGCCCTAGTCTACGGCCTCACCACCGGCGTCGGCACCGACATCGCCTTGACACAGAACATGTTTCTGCGCGCCGAGCTTGAATACATCTATTTCTTTCCGATCGATGGCATCCACGTCACCGTGGCTTCCGCGCGCGTCGGCGCCGGCATCAAATTTTAGGCCTGCGCATTCAATCCGCTTGACGGCGCGACCGCCTTTCCTTATTTGCGGCGGCGGGACACCCCTCCCCACCGAGGGGCGACTATCTGGAAGGATAGATCATGACGATCACTATTCCCGCCGTGCGGCCGCGTGTGCCGCATTTTTCATCCGGGCCCTGCGCCAAGCGCCCCGGCTGGACACCCCAAAAACTCGACGACGCGCTCCTTGGCCGCTCGCACCGCTCGAAGCCCGGCAAGGCCAAGCTCAAACGCGCCATCGATCTCACCCGCGAAGTGTTGCAGGTGCCGGCCGATTACCGCATCGGCATCGTGCCGGCGTCCGACACCGGCGCCATCGAAATGGCGTTCTGGTCGCTGCTCGGCTCGCATCCGGTGACCGTGCTGGCCTGGGAATCCTTCGGTGAAGGCTGGGTCGGCGACATCACCAAGGAATTAAAGCTCAAGGACGTCACCGTGCGCCGCGCCGCCTATGGCGAACTGCCGGACTTGCGCGGCATCGATCCGGCAAGCGACATCGTTTTCACCTGGAACGGCACCACCTCGGGCGTGCGCGTGCCGAACGCCGACTGGATCGCCGCCGACCGGACCGGATTGACGATCTGCGACGCCACCTCGGCCGCCTTCGCGCAACCGCTCGATTGGCAGAAGCTCGATGTCGCGACCTTCTCCTGGCAGAAGGCGCTCGGCGGCGAAGCCGCCCATGGCATGCTTATCCTGTCGCCGCGCGCGGTCGCGCGCCTGGAAAGCTACACGCCGCCGTGGCCGCTGCCGAAGATCTTCCGCATGACCAAAGGCGGCAAGCTCAACGACGGCATTTTCGTCGGCGAAACCATCAACACGCCGTCGATGCTGTGTGTCGAGGACTACCTCGATGCGCTCGACTGGGCGAAAGCGGCGGGCGGATTGAAGGCGCTGCGGGCGCGCGCCGACGCCAATGCCAAGACCGTCGCCGATTGGGTCGAACGCACCCCCTGGATCGATTTTCTCGCCGCCGATCCGGCGCTCCGCTCCAACACGTCGGTGTGCCTGAAAGTCGTCGATCCGGCGGTGACGCGGCTTACGGCCGACGCCCAGTCCGCGTTCGTCAAGGGCATCGCCGCGGCGCTCGACAAGGAAGGCGTCGCTTATGACATCGACGCCTACCGCGACGCGCCGACCGGCTTGCGCATCTGGTGCGGTTCGACGGTCGAGAGTAGCGACGTCGCGGCGCTCACGCAGTGGCTCGATTGGGCCTACGCCAAAGCCAAGGACGCGCTGGCGAAGGCGGCCTGACGCCATGCCGGCCGCCGCGCTCTTCTCCGACCCGCTGACCGAGCGGCTGGCTGCTTTCGTTCGCGGCGTCGGCATCGACGTGCGCGCCGCCGCGCTGCCGCATCAGACCTTCCTGCCCGGCGTCGAGATCAGTCACGGCGCCATCCTTGTCGACGATGACCGCCTGTCTCATCCCGGCGACATGCTGCACGAAGCCGGCCATCTTGCCGTCGCCGATCCGGCCGAGCGCAACGCGCCGGCTTTATCGCCGAGCCCGGGCGACGAACTGACGGCGATCGCCTGGTCCTATGCGGCGTTGCGTTATCTCGATCTCGACCCCGCGGTGGTGTTTCACGACGAAGGCTATAAAGGCGGCGCCCAGTCGATCATCGAGAATTTCACCGCCGGCCGGTATTTCGGCGTGCCGCTCCTGCAGCTCTACGGCATGAGCCTCGAGCCCAAACGCGCCGCCGAACTCGGCGTAGTCCCCTTCCCCATCATGTTGCGCTGGTTGCGCTGACCGAAAAGGAAACCCGTCATGGCTCCGCGCGTTCTCATCTCCGATGCGCTGTCTCCCGCCGCCGTCCAGATTTTCAAGGATCGCGGCGTCGAGGTCGATTTTCAGCCCAATCTCGGCAAGGACAAGGACAAGCTCGCCGCGGCGATCGACGGCTTTGACGGCCTTGCCATCCGCTCGGCGACCAAGGTCACCGCCAAGCTTCTGGAAAAGTCCAACGGCCTGAAGGTGATCGGCCGCGCCGGTATCGGCGTCGACAATGTCGACATTCCCGCCGCGACCGCGCGCGGCATCATCGTCATGAACACGCCGTTCGGCAACTCGATCACCACCGCCGAGCACGCCATCACGCTGATGCTGTCGCTGGCGCGGCAAATCCCCGAGGCCGACGTGTCGACGCGGGCCGGCAAATGGGAGAAGAACAAGTTCCTCGGCGTCGAGATCTTCTCCAAGACGCTCGGCGTCATCGGCTGCGGCAATATCGGCTCGATCGTCGCCGACCGCGCCATCGGACTGAAGATGAAGGTGATCGCCTACGATCCGTTCCTGTCCGCCGAGCGCGCGCTGCATCTCGGCGTCGAGAAGGTCGAGATCGACGAGCTGTTGCGCCGCGCCGATTTCATCACCCTGCACACCCCGCTGACCGACAAGACCCGCAACATCATCAATACCGACTCGCTCGCCGCGACCAAAAAAGGCGTGCGCCTGATCAATTGCGCCCGCGGCGAGTTGATCGACGAGACGGCCTTGGTCGATGCGCTCAAATCCGGCCACGTCGCCGGCGCGGCCATCGACGTATTCCGCGAGGAGCCGGCGACGCAAAGCCCGTTCTTTGCCCTGCCGAACGTCATCTGCACGCCGCATCTCGGCGCCGCGACCACCGAAGCGCAGGAGAATGTCGCGCTGCAGGTCGCCGAACAGATGTCGGATTATCTGCTGCGTGGCGCCATCAGCAACGCCGTCAACTTCCCCTCGATCAGCGCCGAGGAGGCGCCGAAGCTCAAGCCCTTCGTCGAGCTTGCCAGCAAGCTCGGCTCGTTCGCCGGCCAGCTCACCGAAACCGGTCTCAAGCAGGTCTGCATCACCTATCAGGGCGAGGTGGCGAAGATGAACACCAAGGCGCTGACCTCGGCGGCGGTCGCCGGGCTGCTGCGCCCGATGCTCCAAGACGTCAATGTCGTGTCCGCGCCGATCGTCGCCAAGGAGCGCGGCATCGCGGTGGAAGAGACGCGGCGCGACGCCGAAGGCGACTACGACAG
>DATAWA010000145.1:0-1809 GCA_036267435.1 Xanthobacteraceae bacterium
ACACGACCACCCGTATCGACTAAACCCGCCGGCGGTGGACTGCCAGAGACGGCTCCAATTGGCAGCAAAGGGTGCCATGCCCGATCTCCTGCTCGAACTGTTTTCCGAAGAAATCCCGGCGCGGATGCAGGCGCGCGCCGCTGAGGATCTGCGTAAAGGCGTCACCGACCGGCTGGTCGAGGCCGGGCTCGTCTATGAAGGCGCCAAGACTTTCGTGACGTCGCGTCGGCTCGCTTTGTCGGTGCATGGCGTGCCGGTCCGCCAGCCAGACATCCGCGAGGAAAAGAAAGGCCCGCGCGTCGGTGCGCCGGAAGCCGCCATCGCCGGATTTCTCAAGGCCGCCGGTCTGAAGTCGATCGGCGACGCCAAGGTGCAGCCCGACAAGAAGGGCGACTTCTATGTCGCGGTGATCGAGAAGCAGGGCCGCGCCGCGATCGAGGTGATCGGCGAGATGCTGCCTGCGGTGATCAAGGGTTTTCCGTGGCCGAAATCGATGCGCTGGGGCGCGCCGTCGGCGGAGTCCGGCGCGCTGTCCTGGGTGCGGCCGTTACATTCCATCGTCGCCACCTTCGGGCCGGAGACCGAAGAGCCCGACATCGTGCCGTTCGAAATCGGCGGCATCGCCGCCGGCAATGTCACGTGCGGCCACCGTTTCATGGCGCCGCAGAGTTTCACCGTGCGCCGGTTCGACGACTATGCGGCCAAGCTCGCTCAGGCCAAGGTGGTGCTCGATGCCGAGCGGCGGCGCGAGATCATCCGCACCGAGGCGAAGCAGCTCGCCTTCGCCCAAGGGTTGGAGGTGGTCGAAGACGAGGCTTTGCTCAACGAGGTGGCGGGTCTGGTCGAATGGCCGGTGGTGCTGATGGGCTCGTTCGATCAAAGCTTCCTGCAAATCCCCGAAGAGGTGATCCGCGCCACCATCCGCGCCAACCAGAAATGCTTCGTGCTGCGTGACGCCGCCCACGCCAAGCTCGTCGACAAATTCCTCCTGGTATCGAACCTGGAGGCCGCGGACGGCGGGGCTGCCATCGTCGCCGGCAACGAGCGCGTCATTCGCGCGCGGCTGTCGGATGCGCGGTTTTTTTATCAAACCGATTTAAAGACAAAACTTGAAGACCGCCTGCCAAAGTTCGAGCACATCGTGTTTCACGAGAAGCTCGGCACCCAGGCGGAGCGCATTGAACGCATTGAGCGATTGGCCGGCGAATTGGCGCCATTGGTCGGCGCCGACGCAGTTAAAGCAAAACGTGCGGCGCGGCTGTGCAAGGCCGACCTGCTCACGGAGGTGGTCGGCGAATTCCCCGAGCTGCAGGGCCTCATCGGCCGCTATTACGCCGAAGCCCAGGGCGAGGACGAAGCGGTCGCCCATGCCATCGAGGATCACTACCGGCCGAAAGGGCCGGACGATCTGGTGCCGAGCGATCCGGTTGCGATTGCGGTGGCGCTGGCGGACAAGATCGATACGCTGGTGGGGTTTTGGGCGATTGATGAGAAGCCGACGGGGAGCAAGGACCCGTATGCGCTGCGGAGGGCGGCGCTTGGAATTATCCGCATCGTTCTCGATGACGAGATTCGTTTGCCACTTAATTTTTTACTTGAATTCGCCGCTCGCGGCTTGCTTGAGACGGGCACCCGTCATCCTGTTATGGAGCGGCACCGCTTGCCTGGCGACCTGCTTTCATTCTTCGCCGACCGCCTCAAGGTCCAACTTCGCGACCAAGGCGCGCGGCACGATCTCGTCGACGCCGTATTCGCCCTCGAAGGCCAAGATGACCTTCTCCTCATCGTCCGGCGTGTGGAAGCTTTGGG
>DATAWA010000146.1:0-2131 GCA_036267435.1 Xanthobacteraceae bacterium
GTGTTGGCGATCTCGCTGAAATAGTTGAAGGCCCGCAGATCGTCGCGCGGCACGCCGTCGCCGTCGGCATACATGCGGCCGAGTTTCCACTGCGCGACCGGCTCGCCCTGATCCGCGGCGTATTGCAGGGCGCTGAGCGCATTCGATTTTGTAATGGCTTCCGGCGGATGCGCCCCGCCGCGCAACCCGTCACTCGGCGACAGCGAGGCGGTTGCCGAGCTGGCGTTGCCGTCGAACGCCAGCGCCGGCGCAAGTCCGTGGCCGGGGCTGAGCAATCCCGCAGCCAGACACAGCGCGCCGATGAAGCCGACAACCGTTCGGCCGCTCGGAATGTGCGCTACGGCGTCAGATATCCGCATAGCTCGCCTTCTCGGCCGATGCGCCCGGATGGGTCACCGCGCCGTCGCGCGCCGTGCCGACCTGCTGGACGTATTTCCACAGATAGCCGGAGCCGTATTCGCCCTCGCGCGGCTTCCAGTCTTTCCGCCGCCGCTCGAGCTCCTCATTGCTCAATTCGACGTCGAGCGTTCCTTTCTCACCGTCGAGCTTGATGATGTCGCCGTCGCGAAGAAGCCCGATCGGACCGCCGACCGCCGCTTCGGGGCCAATGTGGCCGACGCAGAAGCCGCGCGTGGCGCCGGAGAAGCGGCCGTCGGTGATGAGCGCCACCTTGCTGCCCATACCCTGGCCGTAGAGCGCCGCAGTGGTCGAAAGCATTTCCCGCATGCCGGGACCGCCCTTCGGACCTTCGTAGCGGATGACCAGCACGTCGCCTTCCTTGTACTTTTTATTTTTCACCGCATCGAAGCAGGCTTCCTCGCCGTCGAAGCAGCGCGCCGGCCCGGAGAACTGCATCCGCTCCATCCCGGCGACTTTCACGATGGCGCCTTCCGGCGCCAGATTACCTTTCAACCCGACGACGCCGCCAGTCGGTGAAATCGGCTTGTTGGCCGGATAGATGACGGCCTGATCGGGATTCCATTTCACCGACTTCAAATTTTCGGCGATGGTCCGGCCGGTGACGGTGAGGCAGTCGCCATGGAGATAGCCATGGTCGAGCAGCGTCTTCATCAGCAGCGGAACGCCGCCAGCTTCGAACATGTCTTTGGCGACATAGCGGCCGCTCGGCTTCAAATCCGCGATATAAGGTGTCTTTTTCAGGATTTCGGCGACGTCGAACAGATCGAACTTGATGCCGCACTCGTTGGCGATGGCCGGCAGATGCAGCGCAGCATTGGTCGATCCCCCGGTGGCCGCCACCACCGCCGCGGCATTCTCCAGCGCCTTCCTGGTGACGATGTCGCGCGGGCGGATATTCTTGACGATCAGATCCATGATCATTTCGCCCGCCAGCATGCAGAACTTGTCGCGAATCTCGTACGGCGCCGGCGCGCCCGCGGAGTACGGCAAAGCCAGGCCGATCGCCTCCGACACCGTCGCCATGGTGTTGGCGGTGAATTGCGCGCCGCAAGCGCCGGCCGAGGGGCAGGCGTTCTGCTCGAGGATATCGAGGTCGGCATCGGACATCGCGCCGACCGAATGCTTGCCCACTGCTTCGTAGACGTCCTGGATGGTGACCGGCTGGCCCTTGAAGGTGCCCGGCAGGATCGAGCCGCCATAAATGTAGATCGCCGGCACATTGAGCCGGCACATCGCCATCATCATGCCCGGCTGCGACTTGTCGCAGCCGGCGACGCCGATCAGCGCGTCATAGGAATGGCCGCGCACGGTCAATTCGACGGAATCGGCGATCACCTCACGCGACGGCAGCGAGGCCTTCATTCCGGCATGGCCCATGGCGATGCCGTCGGTCACGGTAATGGTGCAAAATTCGCGCGCCGTCGCACCGACCGAGGCGACCCCAAGCTTCACCGCCTGGGCTTGGCGCATCAGCGCGATGTTGCACGGCGCGGCTTCGTTCCAGCACGTGGCAACGCCGACGAAAGGCTGATGGATCTGGTCGGTCGTCAGACCCATCGCATAGTAGAAGGCGCGGTGCGGCGCGCGATCCGGACCCTCGGTCGCGTGGCGGCTTGGCAGTCGTAATTTCAGATCGGTTTTGGCGTCCATGAACTTCTGCGGGCTGAACTAAAGCCCCTTCGCCCCTTTCCTCCGGCCCTAACAAAGAAAG
>DATAWA010000147.1:0-9625 GCA_036267435.1 Xanthobacteraceae bacterium
CCGATAAGATAGACTGATCCGAGGTCGCCATTCGCTAGAAGAAGGCGCAGTTTCAGGGAGGTATTCATGAGCAAGTCCATGAGCCGCGGTCGGGCGGCGCTGCTATCGGCGGGCGCGGCGGTATTCGCGCTTGCGCTGGCAACGCCCGGCTACGCGCAATCGAACGAACCGATCAAGATCGGGGTGATCGCCGAAGCGACCTCGGTCGCCGGCTCCTCGATCCCGCAAGCGGCGCAACTCGCCGCCGATGAAATAAACGCCGCCGGGGGCGTGAACGGCCGCAAGATCCAGATCGTTTCCTACGACGATCATTCGACGGCTCCGGAAGCCGTCCGCGCTTTCCAGCGCGCGGTCAACGAAGATCACGTCAACGCAGTCATCGCCAGCTACATCAGCGAAGTCGTGCTGGCGCTCGAACCGTGGACCGGCCGCCTCAAGACCGTGATGGTGACGCCGGGCGCCGCTTCGGACGTCATCACCCAGAATATCGCCAAGGACTACGACCACCTCAAATACACCTTCCACGGCTATCTGACCTCGACCAGCCTCGCCGATCAGGTCTGTTCCGCCGCCAAGGATCTTCTTGTCACGCAACTGCACATGAAGTCGGCCGTGGTGATGAGCGAAGACGCCGCATGGACCACGCCGCTCGATGCCGAATACTTGAAATGCCTGCCGCAGATCGGGCTGAAGGTGCTCGATCACATCCGCTTCTCGCCCGACACCACGGATTTCACGCCGATCTTCAACAAAGTCGAGGGCGAAAAGCCGGACGTGATGATCACCGGCATTTCACATGTCGGCGTGCAGCCGACGGTGCAATGGAAGCAGCAGGAAGTCCCGATTCCGATGTTCGGAATTTCCTCGCAGGCGACCAATTCGAGCTTCTGGAACGACACCAACGGCGCCACCGAAGGCGTGCTCTACCAGGGCGTTTCCGGGCCGGGCGTTGCAGTGACCCCGAAGACGCTGCCGTTCGTGGCGGCCTTCAACAAGCGGTTCGGCAATAACCCGTCCTATGCCGGCTATACGGCCTATGACGAGGTCTATTACCTCGCCGACGCGATCAAGCGTGGCGGCACCGATTCCGACAAACTCGTCGACGCGCTGGAGAAAGCCCACTACGTCGGCACCATCGGCACGATCGAATTCAAGGGCAAGGATTCGCCCAATCCGCACGCGCTCAAGATCGGTGACGGCTACATCACGGGATTGATGCTGCAATGGCAGGACGGCAAGCAGGTCAATCTGTGGCCCGCCGACGTCGCCAACGGCAAGCTGAAGTTCCCGAAATTCATCAAGGTCGGCTCGGCCGACTGACGGACGCGCGACCGGGAACGCTGCAGTCTCTCCCCCGCCTGCCGCCGCATGCGGGGGAGAGCTTTGCGTGGAGCCTGTTGAGTGACGGTGTTCTGGCAAATCCTGATCGACGGCTTCGCCATCAGCTCGCTCTATGCGCTCGGCGCCACCGGCTTTGCGCTGATATTCGGCGTTTCCGGCGTCCTTAACCTGTCGCACGGCGCGCTGATGGTTGCCGCGGTCGTCGCGGCCTGGGCCGCCGGCGATCAATTGCACGCCGGCCCCTATGCGGGTGCGGCCATCGGCGTGGCCATCGGCTTTGGCATTTCGCTCCTGACTTATTTCATCGTCGTTCAACCGCTGCAGCGCACGCGCAAAATTCGCGAGGAGGAAAAGGAGATATTCATCCTCACCGCGACGCTGCTGTGGGGCATCATGATCCAGCAGCTGATCGCGTACCTCTATACCGACAATGCCAAGACCGTGGCGCCGATCGTGCAGGGCGTCATCTCTGTTGTCGGCGTGCGCACGCCGGCAAACGAATTCTTCACCGCCATCGTGTGCTGGCTTGTCATTGCGCTGCTGTGGCTTCTGGTCAACCGCACGCGCGCCGGCAAGGCGGTTCTCGCCGCCTCGATGAATCCGCGCGGCGTCACGCTCCTCGGGGTCGAGCTGTCACAGGTCTACATCGCGATCTGGGCGATCTACGGCCTGCTCGTCGGCGTCGCCGGGGTCCTGCTCGGCATGTTCCTTGGCGTGTCGTCCTATAGCGCCGGTCCGCTGACCGCGAGCGCCTTCTCGATCGTCGTGCTCGGCGGGCTCGGCAGCGTGTCCGGCGCACTGATCGCCGCCTATGTCGTCGGCTATCTGGAAACCATCACCGCCTATCTGATATCGCCGGCCTACCGCACGATTCCCGCGCTCCTCCTCTTGGTCGCGGTGATGTATGTGCGGCCGCGCGGCCTGTTGGGACGCCGTTAGATGCGCGCGTCGCCGGTAAAGGTCCTGGCGGTCGCGCTCACCGTGGTCGTGCTCGCGGCTTTCCTGCCGCTGTGGCTCAACGCCTACATCCTCGGGCTGTTGACGATGGCCTATTATTCCGGCGTTTTCGCCATGGCCTGGGATCTGCTGTTCGGCTTCGCCGGCGAAGTCAATTTCGGGCCGACCTTCCTGATCGGCACCGGCGCCTACACCGCCGGCATTCTCGACAGCCTGTATCAGCCGCCGATCTGGGTTTGCGTTGCCGCCGGCACGCTCGCGGCCGTGGTTGGCGGGGTGGTGCTGGCACTGCCGGCGCTGCGGGTGCGCGGACCTTATTTCGGGCTGACGACGCTCGTTGCCGTGCTGATGCTGCAGAACTTCATCGTGGTCGATGCCCATCTGACCGGCGGCGAAAACGGGCTGACGGTGCCGGATGTGATTTCGATCAGCGACGCCACCAATTACGAGATCGCGCTGTGGTTCATGGCGGTCAGCGGCGTGATCCTGTTCGGCTTGGCATGCTCGCCGGTCGGCCTCATTTTGCAGGCCAGCGGCCAGGATGCGGTGCAGGCCGGCGCGCTCGGTTTCAACGTGACAAAGCATAAGCTCACCGCCTTCATCATCAGCGCATTCTTCTCGGGACTCGCCGGGGCGCTGCTCGTCTTCTATGTCGGTTCGGCATCCGCCAGCAGCCTGGTCGATATCACCGTCGGCGTGCAGATCATCATCGCCGCGGTGCTCGGCGGGCGCCGCACCATCCTCGGCGGAGTGCTCGGCGCCATCTTCCTCGTCGCCATGAGCGAGGCGCTCCGCCCGCTTGGCGACCTGTCCAATTTCGTCGTCTTCACGATGGCGCTTGGGGTCGTGCTGTTCTTCCCCAACGGCTTTTTCGGTCTGCTGACGCGAAGCGGAGAACCGAACTGAGATGGCGGACGGCACTCATCTCGAGGTCACCGGCCTGACCAAGCGCTTCGGCGGCCTGGTCGCCGTGAAGAACATGGATTTGCGCGTCGGCGCGGGTGAGATTTTGGGCCTGATCGGCCCCAACGGCTCCGGCAAATCTACGGTGATGAAGCTGATCATGGGCATCGAGCGCCCCGACGCCGGCTCGGTGCGTATCAACGGCGTCGAAGTCGCGGGCTGGCCGTCGCACAAAATCGCGCGCATGGGCGCCGGCATCGTATTCCAGCATTCGCGGCCGCTGCAGCGCCAGACGGTGCTGGAAAACATCACGCTGGCGCTGCTGCCGGACAAGCTGACGCGGCTTTTGGTCGACCCGCAGACCGATGAGCGGGCGCGCGCCATCGCGGCGCGGGTCGGTTTAAGCGGCGTGCTCGACCGCCGCCCAGGCACGCTGCCGTTCGCCGATCTACGCAAAATCGAGGTCGCCAAGGCAATCGCGCGCAATCCGCAGGTGCTGTTGATCGACGAGCCGTTCGCCGGGCTCACTTCGACGGAGACGGCGGCGTTCTCCGATCTCATCTGCGAACTGCGCGACGACGGCCGCGCGGTGCTCCTGGTCGATCACAACGTGAAAAGCGTGGCGCGTTTGGTCGATCGCGTGCTGGCGATGTATGTCGGCGAACGTATCGCTGAAGGCACCGCCGACGAGGTGATGCGCAACGAGACCGTGCGCCGGGTCTATCTCGGCGGCAGCATCGAGACCGCGGCGCGCCCGGAGTCGTCATTCCGCGACCGCACGACGCCGTTTCTCGAAGTCAGCCATGTCAGCGTGCAATACGGCAAAGCGCAGGCCTTGCAGAACGTGTCGATCCACGTCCACGAGCGCGAATTCGTCTCCGTGGTGGGATTGAACGGCGCCGGCAAGTCGACGTTATTCAACACCATATCCGGGCTGTTGCCCTATTCCGGCGATATCCGCCGCGAAGGCTCCTCGCTGCGGCCATTGACTGCGGCCGCCATCGCGCGGGGTGGCATCGTGCAATGCTCCGAAGGGCGCGATCTGTTCACCGACATGACGGTGCGCGAGAATCTGGATCTCGGCGGCCAGCATTTGCCGGCCACGGAAAGCGCCGAGCAGATCGCCTGGCTGTTCGAGCTATTCCCGATCCTGCGCGAACGCCAGCATCAGGCCGCCGGCACGCTGTCCGGCGGCGAGCAGCAGATGCTGACCATTGCGCGGGCCTTGATGATGAAGCCAAAGCTGCTCATCCTCGACGAGCCCACGCTCGGCTTGGCGCCGGTCATTCTCGAGCAGATTTCCAAGGCCCTGGAGCGCTTGCGCCAGACCACTGCCATTACCGTTCTCCTGGGTGAGCAGAACGTGACATTCGCGCTGCCCCACGCCGATCGCGTCTATGTGCTGGAGCACGCACAGATCGTTTGGGAAGGCGCTCCGGAGGCCTTCGCGGCGGAAATGGGGACCGGATACTTGTAGGGCGTGGATTTTTTCGGCCAAACCGCCTAGTATCATGCAAGTTGTAGGGGCGGCTGGCGGTTCATGGCTGATTATTACCCGGTCCTGACGCGCGCGATCTCGGCTCTGCCGAGCAATGACCCGCAGGCGCGCCGCGATCTCTTTGCCCGCGCCCGAACGATCGTCAACGAACAGTTGCGTAACGGCGGCCGCAGCGCCGCCGTTGAGGTTTTGCGAGAGCAGGCTGCCTTGGAGGCCGCAATCGGGCGCATCGAGGCGGAAGCACGCTCCGCCCGGCTCCACGCCAATGGCAAAGCCGCCGCCGCGCCGGCCGGCAAGCGGGTTGCGATCGCAACTCCCGAACGGCCTGTCGAAAACACCGCGCGATCGCTGTCAAAAATTCTCCAGGCCGTCCAGTCGGACAAGGGGGAGCCGGACGGCGAGTCGCATCGCAAAACAGTCAATGGCTCGATGGCTCTAAGCTCCGCGGTAAAATCCGCGGCCACCCTGACGATGGAGCATCAACACGCGAAGGCGCCATCGGCCCTTGGCAAGGCGCCCAGTTCGCTCGGCACCATGCTGTTTGAGCTGACTTATGTGGTGGCGGCTCTCGCCTTCACCGCCGTCACTTACATCCGCTGCATCGTCTGGGTGTATCAGGGCGTTATCAGCTATCCGATATTGCTTGGCGTCATGGCGCTCACGCTTGCCCTGTTCATTGCTCCGCCGGTGATCATTTTCCGAAGGACGTCCAGCCTGCCGACCATCGATACGGTGTGGCGCTTTATCCATTCGACGTCGCGGCGCGTGCTTTGAAGCACGATATCGCGCTTTCTTGGCCTGGGGCTTGAACCGTTAAAATGCCGGGCGCTTTCAGGCGTGCAAAAAGTCGAGCACGGCAGTCTCGGCGAGCACCGCCTCGGGAATGCTGTGGCGCGCCGAGCGGGCGCGCTCTTCGGCGGTCTGCGTCGCCTGCAGATAGGCGCCAAGATGGCGCGCGCGCTCGATGATCTTGCTGTTCTCTGGCAAGCGGGCGGCCTCGAAGCGGCGCAATGCCGCCTCGACGTCATCGCTATCGAGCGCTTGCGCGAGCGCAGCCGCGTCGTCGGCCGCCTTGGAGACCCCGGCGGCGACGTGCGGGCGCGCCACGAAGGCGGCGTCGCCGACGATCGCTACGCGCCCAAAGGCGAGACGCGGACTTTCGAGATCGTAGATCGGCTGCAGGATCGGTTCTTCGATCAGGCGGACGATGGCGCGAAATTGCGGCGCCAACAGGCGCTCGGCGTCGGCGCGCATGGCCGCGATCGGTTCGGGGCGAATGAGCGGTGGCGGAATGGAGATCGAGTGCGCGACGCCGCTCTTGTCCGTCAATAGCGCCGGCAGTTCGTTTTCTTCATCCGCCGGCCGATACCACACCACGTTGTAGCGGCGCTGGCCTGGGCGCAGTTCATTGGCGGGCCCGGCGACCGGATAGCCGAGACACTGTTCGCCTGGCGGCAAGCAGAACGTCATGTCCATAAAAAGCTCACTGTGAATCGGCCGCGGGATGTCATGCTCGGACAAAAGGGCACGCCACGCGACATAGCCGGCATAGAGCGGCGCCACGTCGGGAGCGCATTGCTGGCGTACGGTCGAGCGCAAGCCGTCGGCGCCGATGAGCAGCTCCGCCTCGACGGTGCCGGCGTCGCCGAAACGCGCCACCACCCCGGTCGCGCTTTGCTCGAAGGACTGCAGGCCACTGCCGCGATGATAGCGCTCGGGCGGAAAAGCATCCCGCAACAGGCGATACATCCGCTCCCATGCGGTAAGCACCTGGGGGCATTCGAGCGTCAGCACGGTCCGGCCGGCGCGGTCGAGGATCCGCCTGCTCGTCATGGCGACGCCGAGATCGCGGGTGTCGAGCCCGAGCTTATCCAGCCGCGCGATCAACTCGGCCTGAGCGACGATGCCGGCGCCGCGGCCGGCGAGTTCTTTTTCCACGCGCTCGTAAATATGGACGTCCCAGCCGCGCCGGCCGAGCATGATGCCGGTCAAGAGGCCGCTCATCGAGCCGCCGATGACGATCACGCGGCGCTTACCGGACATGCCCTGATTCCCTCCCGGACCCCGGCCGGGATTTTCACCCAAAAGCCGGTAATTCCAAAGCTTTCCCAAGCCGCAAAGGTTTCCTATATTGCGCCCCTAACGTTTGGAGGAACACCATGGCCCTGACCATGTTGGACAAGTCGACCGACCGGGCCGAGAAGTCGGCTTGGCCGCCCGCTATCGCGGCGGAATTCGAGCAGGAGAGGCGTAACAATAACGGCTGCGTCGGCTCGACGCTGTTGTCCGAAAGCGAACGGGTAAGGGTCTGGATCATCCGGCTCGCCCCGGGCGAGCGCATCGGATTTCACCGCCACGTGCTCGACTATTTCTGGACCGCGGTGACCGGCGGGCGCGGCCGCCAGCACGTCCATGACGGCACCACCGTCGAATATACCTATCAGCCCGGCGAAACCCGCCACGAGGTCTACGGGGCTGGCGAACACAAGGTCCACGACCTGGAAAATCTCGGCGACAAGGACATGGTCTTCATGACCATTGAATTCCTCAACAGCGCCAACAAGCCGCTTGCCATTCCGGACAAAGTGCGCGCCGCGGCGTAATGTCCGGGCGGATCGTCGTCGTCATGCCCCGCGAAAGCGGGGCATGCGCTATCATGGGCCACAGGGGAGGCTCTGACCGGAACGGGAGTAACGGCATCGCCCGCATTTGCGGCTGATGCCGCCAAGACCGGTTAGCCAACGGGGGGAGCCTTCGCGCCGCGCGCGCAAGGCGCAACTGGCTGAGTAATGATCTTTTCGTTCGATCTTCTCATCAACGCCGTCGTTTCAGGCATACTGATCGGCGGCTTCTATGCGGCGGTGACGTCGGGCGTGTCGCTGGCGTTCGGCATTCTCGACATCGTCAACATCGCTCACCCGGCCTTCATTATCCTCGGCTCCTATGTCGCCTATATCGTCAACGCGACATTCGGGCTCGATCCTATTCTGACGGCGATCATCGTCACGCCGCTCTTCTACGTCCTCGGCGCCGGCATCTATCAAATCTACTATCTATCGTTCGAGAAGCGCGGCCAGGAATCGTTGCGGGGGCTCGCCTTTTTCTTCGGCCTCTTGTTCATCACCGAAGTGTCGCTGGTGCTGTATTTCGGCGTCGACTATCGCTACGTCAACGCAGCTTACATCGGCCCGACCTGGCACTTAGGCGACGTCGACGTGCCGTTGCGCATGCTGGTGCCGTGCGTGATGTCGCTCCTCATGATCGGCGTATTGCAGCTCATTCTGACGCGCACTTTCATCGGCCGCGCCATCATGGCGGTGGCCCAGGATCAATTGGCGCTGCGGCTGATGGCGATCGATCCGATCCGGATCAAGCGGATCGCCTTCGGCATTTCCATCGCCACGGCCTCGCTCGCCGGCGCCTTGCTCATCATTATTCAGCCGGTCGAGCCGTCGGTAGGGCGGCAATATATCGGCCGCGTCTTCGCGATTTGCGTGCTCGGCGGCATGGGCAGCATGCCGGGCGCGGTGGTCGCCGCCATGCTGGTCGGCATCGTCGAGAGCCTCACCTCGACTTTCTATGGCCCGTCCTGGGCGCCCGCGGTGTCGTTCGGCTTCCTGCTTCTGACGCTGGCGGTGCGGCCGGCGGGCTTGATGGGGCGATGATCGTGCGCACACCCGTCTTCCTCGTCATCTGCCTCGTCGTCGGCGCGGCCGTTTTCGGCCTCTCCATCGTGGTCGGCAACGACTATGTGTTCTTCGCCGGCTACGTCATCCTGCAATATGTCGTCCTGTCGACGGCGTGGAATATCCTCGGCGGCTATTGCGGTTATGTGAATTTCGGCACCGCCGCGTTCTTTGCGCTCGGCGCTTATTCGACCGTCGCCATCTACAAATTCACCACCGGCGACGACGCCATATTGGAGATCGGGGTTCCAATTCCGGTCCTGATGCTGGCGAGCGGCGTGGTGTCGGGCATCGTCGGGCTGGGCATGGGCTACCTGACCCTGCGGCTGCGCGGCGCGTTCTTCTCGATCGCGACGCTGGCGCTTGCCGTGGTCCTGGAAACGCTGGTGGTCAACTGGGACTATGTCGGCGGCTCGCGCGGCGCTTACGTCATCCGTCCGGAAAACATGCCGCTGATCGGCAGCTACGTCAGATATCTGTTCTTGTTGATGATGCTGCTGGCGATCGGGTCGATCGTGATTGCGCGGATCATAGAACGCTCGAAGCTCGGCTACGGCTTTGCCACCATCCGCGACGACGAATTGGCGGCGGAAGCCTCCGGCGTGCCGACGCTGCGCGTGAAGCTCATCGCCACCACGATTTCGGGCGCGCTGATGGGAATGGCCGGCGCGCCGTTTCCCTATTACATCGGTTATCTGCAGCCGGATTCGACGTTCGCGCTGGATTACGCCGTCAACTCCATCGCCATGCCGCTGATCGGCGGCACCACGAGCTGGGTTGGCCCGCTGATCGGCAGCATTCTCCTCGGCACGCTGCAGCAAGTCGCTACGGTGACCATCTCCTCGGCTGTCAATCTCCTGATCGTCGGCTTGCTTCTGGTCGGCTTTGTCATCATTGCACCGAATGGAATCATCGGACTGTTTCATACGTATCTGCAGCGGCGCGAGGAAGATTTCGTCGGCCGCCGCCGTGTCGACGCCGACGCCCCGGGGACGGTGCCATGACGAGCGCCATGACCGCCGCGAGCCCGAGTTCCGCGGACGCCCCCGGTCTGCTGCGGGTCGACAATCTCGGCAAGCGCTTCGGCGGCTTCGTCGCGCTGGAGAACATTTCGCTGTCGGTTCCGGCCGGCGAGCGCCTCGGCCTGATCGGCCCCAACGGCTCCGGCAAGTCGACGCTGGTCAACTGCATTTGCGGCACGCTCCGCAACGAACAAGGCACGGTGCACTTCGACGGCCGC
>DATAWA010000148.1:0-2479 GCA_036267435.1 Xanthobacteraceae bacterium
AGCCAGGTCATGCACATCGTCTCCAATGTCGAGGGCAAATTGCGCGCCGACCGCGACGCCATCGATGCGCTCGCCGCGGGCTTTCCCGCCGGCACGGTGTCCGGCGCGCCCAAGGTGCGCGCCATGCAGATCATCGACGAATTGGAGAAGGAGAAGCGCTCGCTCTACGCCGGCTGCGTCGGCTATTTTTCGGCCGGCGAGGACATGGACACCTGCATCGTGTTGCGCACCGCGCTGATCAAGGACGGCACCATGTATGTGCAGGCCGGCGCCGGCATCGTCGCCGACAGTAATCCGGACTTCGAGCAGCAGGAATGCATCAACAAGGCGGCTGCCTTGTTCCGTGCCGCCGAAGAAGCCAAGCGTTTCGCCTCCACGGCCCGGCGCGGGCAGTAGAGACCTTCAGGCTGTCACTGGGCCTGGATGTTGTCATCTTTAACGACGCGGCTCCACTTAGTAATTTCGCTCTTGATGTAGTCGCCGAACGCGGCGGAACTCATGGCCGCCGTCGTCGCTCCTTCCCGCGCAAATTCTTTTTGCAGCTCCGGCGATTTCAAAGCCGCCTGGATTGCATCGTGCAATTTCGCGACGATGTCCGAGGGCGTGCCGGCCGGGGCAAGAATGCCCCACCAATTCGCCGCCTCGTAACCGGGAACGCCCGCCTCGGCGATCGTCGGTATATCGGGGAGAGCGGGACTGCGTTCGGCGCCGCCGGTGCCAAGCGGCCGCAACTGTCCATTTTTGATGAAAGGCGCGGTTTGAATAAGCGAACTGAACATGATGCCGACATGGCCGGCAAGAACGTCCTCAATGGCAGGTCCGCCGCCGCGGTAGGGTACATGCACGATTTTCAAGCCGGTCAACTGGGCAAAGAGCGCGCCGGCCAGATGCGTGAAGGTACCGATACCCGCGGAGGCATAGTTGAGCTGGCCCGGCTTCGCCTTGGCGAGCGCTATCAAATCCTTCACCGAATTCACCGGGATGGCGGGATTCACGACCAGCACATCCGGCCCTGTCGCCAGCAACGCGACTGGCGCGAATGATGCGACCGGATCGAAATGGAGCTTGTGCAACGCCGGATCGACAACAAACGGAATCGACACGACCAATAGCGTATAGCCGTCGGGAGCGGCGCCAGCCGCCATCTCGGCGCCGACCACGCCGCCGGCCGAGCCGCGATTGTCGACAAAAACCTGCTGACCCAATTGCGCGGTGAGCTGCTCGGCCACGAGACGTCCGACGAGGTCATTGCTGCCGCCAGGCGGGAATGGAACGATCAATCGCACGGGATGGCTCGGATAAGTTTCGGCGGCGGCACCGGATGCCAGTTCCAGCACCAGGATCGCCGCTACACCCAATCGCGCGAACAAATTCCGAATTCTGCAACCCCTCATTGCGCGCACCCTTCTTGTTGTTGGCCGTCGAGTAAATTGCATCATGCCGCGCATGCCAATCTCTCAGCCATGCGCCAGATGACGCACTCGCATGCGGACGCTGGATCGAGCTTCAGCATTGCAATAACCTGCCGATCCCGCTTGAAGTGATCTCGCGCACAAAGAGGCCTCACGTCGGCAGCCGGGCTCCATCGCGATCCCCGGTCTGTCGCAGGCGCGACAACAAACAGCCTTGAGCGATCCGCATCGAGGGAGTGAATTCGCCTATGAACGACCGCAGTACCAAGCCCGGCGCCATTCCGAATTTCGATTTGACCTACGATGTCATTGTCGTCGGCTACGGCTTTGCCGGCGCACGCAGCGCTATTGCCGCGGCCGATGCCAAGGCCAGTGTCCTACTGGCTGAGAAAGAGCCGACGCCGGGCGGAATTTCGATCTGCTCCGGCGGATCGATGCGCGGCACGCGCGATCCACAAGGCGTCTTCGCTTATCTGAAAGCGACCAACGCGGGCCGAACGCCCGACGACGTCTTGCAGGCGCTGGCGGACGGCATGGCCAATATGGAGGAAGAAATTTCCACGCTTGCCGCGGTCAGCAATGCGACCGTGGAAACCAAGGAGCAGAGAGGCAATTATCCGTTTCCCGGCGTCAATTCCTTCCTCGATAGCAAGATCACCCATGTCCCGGGGAGCGAGGATCTGGAAAAGACCTATCCGCATGTGATGGCGCGGCCATCCGCAGCCGGCTGGCGGATGTTCAAGGTCCTTGAAGACAACGTCGCGCGGCGCGCCAATGCCATCGAGGTTCGCTACGAATTCGCCGCCGAGCGTCTGATCACCAATGGCGGGCGCGAAGTTCTCGGCGTCTGGTTCCGCGGCAAGGACGGCCGCCGCGTGGCGGCCAAGGCCAGGCGCGGCGTCGTGCTCGCCTGCGGCGGGTTCGAGGCCAACGACGAGATGAAGCGGCAATATTGGGAGAAGGCGCCGGTGCTTACGGCGACCTCGACGTCGAACACCGGCGATGGCATCCGCATGGCGCAAGATCTCGGCGCCGATCTTTGGCACATGTGGCACGTCCACGGATCG
>DATAWA010000149.1:0-16013 GCA_036267435.1 Xanthobacteraceae bacterium
CGGTCACGGCCATGGCGCGCAGCGCCAGCCGTTCGCGCGCCGAGAGCTTTTCGCTCGCGCTCTTGAGCTGGCCGCAGGCGGCGAGAATGTCGCGCCCGCGCGGCGTGCGCACCGGCGAGGCATAGCCGGCGTTGAAGACAATCTCGGAGAATTTTTCGATCTGTTCCCAGTCGGAGCACTCGTAAACCGTGCCCGGCCAGGGATTGAACGGGATGAGATTGATCTTGGCCGGGATGCCTTTGAGCAGCCGCACCAGCGCCCTGGCGTCGGCCAGCGAGTCGTTGACGCCCTTGAGCATGACATATTCGAAAGTGATGCGCCGCGCGTTGGAGAGGCCGGGGTAGTTGCGGCACGCCTCCAGGAGCTCACTTAAGGGATATTTGCGGTTGAGCGGCACCAGCCGGTCGCGCAATTCGTCGGTCACCGCGTGCAGTGACACCGCCAGCATGCAGCCGATTTCCGCGCCGGCGCGCGCGATATTGGGAACGACGCCAGAGGTCGACAGCGTGATACGCCGTTTGGAAATGCTCAAGCCGTCGCCGTCGGCGACGACGGCGAGGCCGTCGCGCACGGCTTCCAGATTGTACAAGGGCTCGCCCATGCCCATCATGACGACGTTGGAAACCAGTCGCTTGCGCTCGCCGTCGGCGCCGCCGGCCTCGTTCGCCGCCGTCCAATCACCGAGCCGGTCGCGTGCCAGCACCACCTGGCTCGCGATTTCGGCGGCGGTCAGATTGCGCACCAGCCGCTGCGTGCCGGTGTGGCAGAAGGTGCAATTGAGCGTGCAGCCGACCTGGCTCGAAATGCACAAGGTGCCGCGGTCGGCTTCCGGGATGTAGACGCATTCGACCTCATGAGGCGTGCCGCCCTGCTCGCCCGGCAGCCGAATGAGCCATTTGCGCGTGCCATCCACCGAGATCTGCTCGGCGGCGACATCCGGCCGCGCCAGCGTGAAGTCATCGGCCAGCGCGGCGCGCAATTCCTTCGACAGCGAAGTCATGGCGTCGAAATCCTTCGCGCCACGCACGTAGAGCCAGTGCCAGATCTGCTGAACCCGCATGCGCCGCTGCCGCTCGGGCACGCCGACTTCGCCCAGCGCAGCGGCGAGCGCCTCGCGGGTCATGCCGATGAGCGAAGGATGCTCCGGCGCCGCATAGTCTTCGAGCGGCCGTTTCTCGATAAACGGCACAGCGGCGGGCTCGGCGAGCGAAGCAGTCAACGAAGCACTCATGGTTGTCGTGACAAGGGTTCTTGTGACACTGCAAAACGCATTTGAGCGATAAATGGTGCGGCCGCCGGGTTAGCGACAGGTCCCGCGCGCTTCAGCGCAGTCGGCTTGCTGCCCTGTCTGCTACCCGGCTTCCGCCCGGACCACAATCTACTTGCATTCCTGGACGATTTTATCGAGGGCCTGCGTGACGCCCTTCAAATCGAATTTGTCGGTGGTTTTTGTGCCTTTGGCGGATTCGCCCTTGACGATGACGGCGTCACCCGCTCGCATGGCGTCGACCATTTGCGCCTCTTCCGGGGCGTTCTTGATCCAGGCGCCGTCCTGCTGGGTATAAAGCGCAAAAGTGGTCGAGCCGATTTGCGCGCTGGCCTCTGAGCCGGGCTTGAACGGGTAACCGATGATGATCGACACCTCGTTCACCACTTTGTCGGCCGGACGCGTAGAAATGAACATGTAGACCGGATTGCGCGGCCGATTGGGCGGATCGGTCTCCGATGACGTCGGCTTGGAAATGGCGAAGCACTGCTTTTTGCCGCCGGGGGAGGCCGTATAGGCGCCCCAGTCGGCATATTGGCCCAAAAGCTTGGGCTGGGCGCCGCCCGCGACGGGCGGCTTTGCGGTCTCGCCGGCGGGTTTTTCCGCAGCCGGCTTTTCCGCGGCCGGTTTCGCAGCCGGCTTAGGCTTGGGTTTCGGCTTAGGCTTGGCCGCAGGCGCGGGGACGGCGGTCGGCGCCGCCGGCTGCTGCGCCTGAGCCGGCGCGGCAAACGCAGCCGCCATGAACAGCACAAAGATAAGCTGCCAGCGTCGATTGATGCGCATATGCCCCTCGCAGGAGAGCGCCCCGGGACTCATTAGCAATTTTGTCATTTTAACCCAATTCGCTCGCGTGCGAAATGAGATACGCGGGCCTGGCGCCTGTCCCGGCGCTGGCCGAGGCGGCGCCGGTGGGAGCCTATTGGCAATTGTGACCTGCGACACAGCGGCCGGAATGGGCAGCGCATAGTCTGCGCGGTGGGCGATGGATTTGCTCCCAACCCGCAAGCGTGTGTCCTGCCATGAGCCAACTCGCAATCGGTTACGCCCTGTCTCCCGCGGCGCAAGCCGCCAAGACTGGAGCGGCCGTTCCGACCTTGGAGGATCTGCTCACCGCGGTGGGCGTTCGGCGCGACCGGGCGGCCTTCACCACCCTGTTCGGCCATTTCGGCCCCCGCGTCTACGCGCAAATGACGCGGCTGGGGCTTGCCTCCTATGCCGCCGCCGACCTCACCCAGGACGTGATGGAAGCGATCTGGTCGAAGGCGCATCAGTTCGACCGTCGCAAATCCGCAGCCACGACCTGGATTTTCCATATCGCCCGCAACCGGCGGATCGATCTGCGCCGACGCAGCCGCGAACTCGCTTGTGGGGTGGAGGATTTCTGTTCCATCCCGGATCCCGGTGAACCGCACGACGATCGCCTCGACGCCTCGCAGCGCGAACAATGCGTTCGCGACGCTCTTGGCGCCTTGCCGCACGAGCAATTCACCCTGGTCAAATTGGCATTTTTTGACGGCCTGTCGCATGCCGCCATCGCCGAGCAAACCAAGCTGCCGCTCGGCACGGTCAAATCGCGGCTGCGGCTTGCTTTCTCGCGGCTGCGCCGCTTCCTGCATGATGCCGGAGTGTCCGAAGCCTGATATGAAGTGCGGATGCAAGCCGTTCTCTGCACACAGTTCTGCACCCCGGATCAGCTCGAACTTACCGACATCGCGGAGCCGCAAGCCGGACCTGGCGAGGCCGTGGTGCGGGTCAAAGCCGCGGCGTTGAATTTCTTCGACACCCTCATCATTGCCGGCAAATATCAGCACAAGCCGCCGTTTCCGTTCTCGCCGGCGGCGGAATTTGCCGGCGTCGTCGAGAGCATCGGCCCGGGCGTCACCGGCGTCGCTCCGGGCGACCGGGTGATGGGCAATATCGGCTGGGGCGCGGCGCGTGAAGCTATCGCGGTGCCGGCGGAAGCGCTGGTGAAAATCCCCGAAGGGCTCGATATGGATCGCGCCGCCGGGCTGACAGTCACTTACGGCACGACGCTCTACGCCTTGCGCGTACGCGCCGCACTCAAGCCCGGCGAAACGCTGGCGGTGCTCGGCGCTTCGGGCGGCACCGGGCTTGCGGCCGTCGAGATCGGCAAGGTCATGGGCGCGCGCGTCATCGCCTGCGCCTCGTCGGACGACAAGCTCGCCTTCGCCCGCGAGCACGGCGCCGACGACACGGTGAATTATGCGCGCGAGGAACTGCGCGGCGCGCTGAAAAAGCTCGGTGGCGAGCATGGCATCGACGTGGTCTACGACCCGGTCGGGGGCCATTATGCGGAACCGGCGGTGCGCGCACTGGCCTGGGAAGGCCGTTATCTGGTCATCGGCTTCGCCGTCGGCGAAATTCCAAAATTGCCGCTCAATCTGGTGCTGCTGAAAAGCTGCGATATCCGCGGCGTTTTGTGGGGCACCTGGGTCAAGCGCGAGCCGCAAGCGCAGCGGGCGCTCATGACCGACATCGTGCAGTGGTGCGCGCAAGGCAAGCTCAGCGGCCATGTCCAGGCGGTCTATCCGCTGGCCGACATCGCCGCGGCGCTCAAGGCCATTGCCGAGCGCAAAGTCATGGGAAAAGTCGTGTTGCGGCCGTAGCCCGCTTACGCGCGCAGCCGCGCTATCGCCTCTTGCGCCGCTTGCCGGTGCTCGGGCTTGATGTGCGACGACATCAGCTTGAACGCCACCCCGAGAAGCGCGGCATCGTCGGCGAGACCGAGCAGCGTATCGGGAATGAGATCGTCCGGGACCGCGAAATAGACCAGCGCGCCGACCAGAACGGCTTTCACATAGAGCGGCGTGTTGCGGTCGAAGGCGCAATAATAAGCGGTCAGCGCCTCTTCCAGGAGAGGAATGTTGGCTGCCTCGCGCTTGACCTTGTGCCAGAATTTTTGCCGCAGTTCCGCTTCATCGGCAGCAACCCGGCGGCCCAATGCGGTAAAGTTCGGCCAAGAATCCCGCAAGGACTCCCGCAAAGTATCCCGCAAAGAATCGGGCCAAGAAAACCCCGGCCACGGGGCCGCTTGCTGCCAAAAGCCCATGCTCCCTCCTCAGCCGGCCATTCCCCGGCGAGCGAATGACCAAGAAATGGCCACAAAAGGCGGCAGCCGCAAGGCGGCGCTAGCGCATTTTCCGATTACCCAATCGGCAATGCGCTAGCTGTTTTTGAGCATGTCCTTTTTCGCAAAACCGGCGTCCACTTTGCGGGACATGCCTTAGCCGGCAAACTTGTCCATCGCCTCGGCCAGCTTGATATCGCGCTCGGTCAGGCCGCCGGCATCGTGGGTGGATAATGTGACATCCACGGTCTTGTAGACGTTGAACCATTCCGGATGGTGATCGAGCTTTTCGGCAACGAGCGCGGCGCGCGTCATGAAGCCAAAGGCTTGATTGAAATCGGCAAAGACGAATTTCTTGGCAATCGCGTCGCGCCCGGGCGCTTCGCTCCATCCTTTGAGCCGGGCGAGTGCCGCTTTGCGGGCTTCGCCGGCGAGCTTTTCACTCATCGCAATCTCCTCTTTCGCGCGGCACGCAATGCCGTCCATCGCCGCTTGCAAACAGCCAGCTAGACTAGTGCTTAACGATCAGGCCCTCAACGCGCGGGTATCCTGCAGGTTTCCTGCCGGAGCTAGACGCGGCGCACGGGCCGCTGCCGGACGCCGAAGTCGCGCCAAATCGCGCGGAAATTCCCGGTTCCTCAATTAACCAAGGGGCATAATTGGGCCGTGAACCCGGCGTCGTCCTATGGCCTCAAGGCCGGCGAGCCGTGGTAGAATTAACCATGCCACCCGGACTTCCACATCGCCCGCCTCTCGCCATAAGATTTTGGCTGTTTCGGCGCTCTAGGAATGCCGGCGAAACACGGTCGGCTTCGGCACATGCCATGAGTATCGGGTCGTTAGAACATATGGTGCGGAGCCGGGTGCGCATGTTCCTGCGCCACACCTGGCTGGTGACGATTCTCGGCACCATTGTGATGATGGCGGCTGTCGCGGCCGGTTTCTACTACTCCACCGAAGCCGATCGCATGCGCATCGCCGCCGGACCGTCGGACGGCAAGTTCCTCCAGGCGCTGTCCAATCAGATCGCCAAAGGCCATTACGCGATATCCACGACAGCCGTGGTCACACCCGGCGCCAAGGAAGCCGCGCAAGCCATGAGCAAGGGGCAAGCCGATCTCGCCGTGCTTCCAAGTAATCTCTACGATGCGCTGAATTGGCCGGTGGTCGCCATTCTGCGGCAGAACGTCATGGTGTTGATGGTGCCGCCAGCGAGCAGGGCAAGCCCGGCGAAACCGGACCAGAATGCCGCAGCCGTCAAGCCTGCGAGCAGCGCCGGCAAGAGCAAGCCCGCTTCGTCCGCCAAAGCCGACAAGAAGACCGACAAGAAAAATGACAAGAAAAGCGCCAAAAAAAGCGCGGCCAGCGATGACAGCGATAGCGACGACAGCAGCACCGACAACGATTTCGGCAAGGTGACGCAGCTCGACGGCAAGCGCATCGGCATCGTTGGCGGCAATGAAGCAAGCCGAGGCCTGCTTGAAATGGTATTGAGCCATTATGGCGTTGCACTCGGCAAGGTAACGCTATCCGATATCGCCCCAGACAAGATCGCCGACGCCATCAAAGACAATCAGATCGATGCGCTGTTCGTGGCCGGCCCGGCGGCCGGCCGCGCCATCTCGAACGCGGTGGCGGCGGCGACGATAGGCGGCAAGGCGCCGTCGTTCGTCGAGATCGATCAGGCCGACGGCATCGCCAAGCGCCACCCGGCCTTCGATTCGGTCGATATCGACGCCGGGACGTTCGGCGGCAATCCGCCGTCGCCCGACGCCAGCCTCAAGACCCTGAGCTTTCCCGAATATCTGGTGGCGCGAAAAAGCTTCAGCGACTCGGTCATCGGCGTACTCGCCAAAGCCATCTTTTCGTCGCGGCAGGCGCTCGCCGCCGCCGCGCCCGGCGACATCAAGATCGAGGCGCCGTCGACCGACAAGGACGCCGACGTCGTGGTTCATCCGGGAGCACTCGCTTATCTTTCCGACAGCCAGCAATCGTTCTTCGACAAATACGGCGACGAAATTTTCTATGGCATGCTGATTTTTCCGGTATTCGGGTCCGCCATCGCCGGCCTCGCAAGTTATCTCCGCCGCGACACCCGCACTCGCCGCTTAAGGCTGTTGCAGCGCGTTCTCGATTTGGTGCGCAAGGTCCACGCCGCGCAGACGCTGGAGGCCATCGATCACATCCAGGTCGATGCCGACAATCTCGTCATCGCGATCATCCATCAGGGCGAGCACGAGGAATTCGACGAAACGGTGCGTATGTCGTTTGCCTTCGCGCTCGATCAGCTGCGCTTCGCGCTCGGCGCCCGCCGCACCGCCATCGAGCGCGGCAGCGGGGCCGCCGAAACGCCGGGTGCCAGGATCGTGGCGGCGTAAACGATTGCTTCAGGACGATTTCTGACTATATACCGCTCATGAATCGCGGGCCCCTCGGGGCCCGCTGCAATTTAACGACTGCGATTTTAACGAATTAAGGCATGAATCTCCGCAACGTCGCGATCATCGCCCATGTCGACCACGGCAAAACCACGCTGGTCGACCGGCTCCTGCAGCAATCCGGCTCATTCCGCGAGAACCAGCGGGTGGCCGAGCGCGCCCTCGATTCCAACGATCTCGAGCGCGAGCGCGGCATTACCATCCTCGCCAAGGCGACCTCGCTGGTCTGGAACGACACCCGGATCAACATCGTCGACACGCCCGGCCATGCCGATTTCGGCGGCGAGGTGGAGCGTATCCTTAATATGGTGGACGGCGCGCTGGTCCTGGTCGACGCGGCCGAGGGGCCGCTGCCGCAGACCAAATTCGTCGTCTCGAAGGCGCTCAAGATGGGGCTGCGGCCCATCGTCGTGATCAACAAGGTCGATCGCTCCGACGCACGTCCGTCCGAGGTCGCCAATGAAGTGTTCGACCTGTTCGCCGCCCTTGACGCAACCGAGGAGCAGCTCGATTTCCCGATCCTCTATGGCTCGGCGAAACAGGGCTGGATGGCGTCCGACGCCGCCGGCCCCAAGGACCGCGGCATGGCGCCGCTGTTCGAGCTCGTTATCAAGCACGTCGCGCCGCCGCAGGTCGAGGACGGTCCGTTCCGCATGCTCGGCACCATCCTCGAGGCCAACCCCTATCTCGGCCGCATCGTCACCGGCCGCATCTTCTCCGGCTCGGTGAAGCCCAACCAGCCGGTCAAAGTCCTCGACCGTAACGGCGAATTCGTCGAGGACGGTCGCGTCACCAAGGTGCTCGCCTTCCGTGGCCTCGAGCGGGTCCCGATCGAGGAGGGTTTTGCCGGCGACATCGTCGCCGTGGCCGGACTGCCGGAGGCGTTCGTCTCGCATACGCTGTGCGCCCCGGAAGTAACCGTGCCGCTGCCGGCGCAGCCGATCGATCCGCCGACACTGACCATGACCTTTCACATTAACGACTCGCCGCTCGCGGGCACCGAAGGCGACAAGGTCCAAAGCCGCATCATTCGCGACCGTTTGCTGCGCGAGGCCGAAGGCAATGTCACGCTGCGGATTTCCGAATCCATGGAGAAGGATTCCATGGAAGTCGCCGGCCGTGGCGAACTGCAGCTTGGCATCCTGATCGAAACCATGCGGCGAGAAGGCTTCGAGCTGTCGGTGTCGCGGCCGAAAGTCCTGTTCCAGCACAGCCCGTCAGGCGAGCTCCTTGAACCGATCGAGGAAGTCGTCATCGACGTCGACGAAGAACACTCCGGCGTGGTGGTGCAAAAGCTCGCCGAGCGCAAAGGCGAGATGGTCGAGATGCGGCCCTCGGGCGGCGGCCGCGTGCGGCTGATCTTTTACGCGCCGACGCGCGGACTGATCGGCTATCAGGGCGAACTCCTCACCGACACCCGCGGCACCGCGGTGATGAACCGGCTGTTTCATGCCTACGGCCCGCATCGCGGCGACATTGTCGGCCGGCGCAACGGCGTCTTGATCTCGACCGACCAGGGCGACGCCGTCGCCTACGCGATGTGGAATCTGGAGGACCGCGGCCCGATGATGATCGAGCCGGGCTGGAAAGTTTACCGCGGCATGATCGTTGGCGAGCACACGCGCGGCAACGACCTGGAAGTCAACGTGCTCAAGGGCAAGAAGCTGACCAACATTCGCACTCATTCCAAGGATGAGGCGATCCGGCTGACGCCGCCGATCCGCATGACGTTGGAAAAAGCGCTGGCCTATATCGAGGACGATGAGCTGGTCGAGGTGACGCCGAAATCGATCCGGCTGCGCAAGAAGCTGCTCGACCCAAACGAGCGCAAGCGCGACGAGCGGCGCAAAGAGACCGAGCGCGTCTGAGCGCGCCGGTACTCCGGCGCGACTAACGATCAACTCTCGCCGATCCTGTCACATTTTGCGACACTTCGCGTGCCGCCCCTCGAGCGAAAGTCGCCGACCGTGACGCGATTGCAACAGCGCGTCGAGATTGCACGCCGGACCGGCATTTTCGGTCTCCGCCGCAGTGGCAAGGGCGGTGCCTTTTGGCTAATAATCCACACCGTTAACGAAAGGTGAATCGAAGGTCTTGAAGGCCACGGCAACGCTTGCTTTGATTGCACCGTGAATCGCGCAACCGGTCGAACGATGGTCGAGCAGGAACGAGCCAAGCAGAATCGGGCGCAGCAGGATTGAGCATCGCATCATGAGCACCATCCTCATCGAAATCCGTCGGGCCCGGGCGTGCGATGCGGGCGCCGTTGCGGATGCCCATGATGAGGCGTGGCGCACGGCTTACCAAGGCATCATCCCGGGCGCCGAACTGGAGCGGCTGATCAACCGCCGCGGCCCGGCGTGGTGGGAATCGGCCATTCGCAAAGGCAGCCGCATCGCCTTGCTGCAATTCGGCGACAAGATCGCCGGCTACGCCAATTACGGCCGCAACCGGGCGCGCAGCCTCTATTACGACGGCGAGATCTACGAGCTTTATCTGCGGCCGGAGTTTCAGGGCCTCGGCTTCGGCCGCCGGCTGTTCACCGCCGCCCGCCGCGACCTGGCGCAGAGCGCAATGAAGTCGCTGATCGTGTGGGCTTTGTCGGAGAACGAAAGCGCCGTCGAATTCTACCGCGCGCTTGGCGGCAAGGCGGTGGCACGCTCGTCGGAGAAGTTCGGCACCCGCGTGCTCGACAAGGTCGCCTTCGGCTGGAATAGCTGACCTTCGCTATTCCCTAGCCTGTCATCATCCGCGAAAGCGGATGACCCAGTAGTCACCGGCATCGAAGGCGATTGACTGGATGCCCGCCTTCGCGGGCATGACAATACTTGCTTGCTTCCGCCGCGCTCTCAGCCTCACACCGCCGGCGGCGGCAGGCCGGCCCGTGCGCAAGCCGCGCGCAGCGTGTTCACCAAGAGACAGACGATCGTCATCGGCCCGACGCCGCCGGGCACCGGCGTAATGGCGCCGGCGACCTCGCGGGCTTCGGCGAAATTGACGTCGCCGACGATACGCGACTTGCCAGCGGCGTCGGTCACCCGATTGATGCCGACGTCGATCACGGTGGCTCCCGGCTTGATCCAGTCGCCGCGGATGAATTCGGCGCAGCCGATCGCCACGCACAAAAGCTCGGCGCGCCGGCAGTAGTCCGGCAGGCCGCGGGTGTGGGTATGCGCCACCGTGACGGTGGCGTTTTCGTTGAGGAGAACTTGCGACAGCGGATTGCCGACGATATGCGAGCGGCCGATCATCAGCGCGTCGAGCCCAAGCAGCGAGGGATGCACGGTCTTGATCAGCTTCAGGCATGCGATCGGCGTGCATGGCACCGGGGCCGGCAAGCCGGTCATGAGGCGGCCGGCGTTGAGCGGATGGAACCCGTCAACGTCCTTGTCCGGATCGATGCTGTTGAGGATATGCGCGGCATTGATCTGCGGCGGCAGCGGCAGCTGCACCAGAATACCGCTGACGGCCGGATCGGCGTTGAGCGCCCGAACCAGCGCCAATAGCTCGGCTTCACCGGTGGCCGCGGGCAAATGATAGTCGAGCGGCCGCATGCCGACCTCATGCAGCGCGCGCGATTTGCTGGCGACGTAAGTCTTGCTGGCGGGATTGTCCCCGACCAGCACCACTGCGAGGCCCGGCACGATGCCGTGCGCGCTCGTCAGCCGCTGCGTCTCAGCTTTGACCGCAGCACGCAAGTCGGCAGCGATCGCCGCGCCGTCAATTATTCTGGCTGTCACGGCGCTTAGAAGACGTTCGGCAGGATGTAAATCTCAATGATTTTTTCGATGAAGATGATGATCAGGAAAAGGATGACCGGAGAGATGTCAATGCCGCCGAGATTGGGCAGGAAATTGCGGATCGGGCGAAGCGCTGGGTCCGTAATGCGATAGAGAAAATCGCCGACCATGGCGACCACGTGGTTGCGCGTATTCACGACATTGAACGCCACGAGCCAGGAGAAGATCGCCATGGCGATCACGATCCAAAGATAAAGCTGCAGCGCAATGAGGATGACTTCAAAAAGTGCAAGCATGACCGGATTCGCGTTAAGGGTGGCAGAAACTAGCGAACTGCGACCGCGCGAACAAGGGACGCTTGTCCCACCCGAGCGCGTGAGCGACGATCCCTTATAGTCCGTGCGCCGGCCCATTTGACAGGCCATGTTGACAGCCCCGGGCGACGGCCCTAAATGGCCGGCACTCGCCAAAGTCGGCACCATTTTGGCCGGTTGACGCTCAGGCGGGGCCGTAGCTCAGTTGGGAGAGCGCCTCGTTCGCAATGAGGAGGTCAGGGGTTCAACTCCCCTCGGCTCCACCAGCCTACGCTGGCCGCGCCAGCTTCGGCTCGGCGGCCCGCCCTAAGCTATAACCAGGTAATGACCTCCAAATCCTCGCCGGCGCCATCGCTGCTGCGTCATCCCGCCTACGCCCGTTTTCTCTACGTACGGGTCGCGGCTTCGATCGCGCTTCAGATCCAGGTCGTCGCCGTCGGCTGGCAGATGTACGCTCTGACCGGCAGCGCCTTGTATCTTGGGTTGATCGGGCTGGTTCAATTCGTTCCCGTTGCCGCTTTCTTTCTGCTCACCGGCCACGTCGCGGATCGCTATGACAGGCGCTTGGTGACCTTCATCGGCGAAGCGATCGAGGCATTGGCGGTCACCGTGCTGGCAATTGCCAGCTTGCTGGGAAAACTCACGCCGGAGCTTTTGCTCGCGATGGCCTTCGTCGTCGGCACCGGACGCGCCTTTGAGCAGCCGAGCGTGCAATCGGTGCTGCCGAATATCGTAGCGCCCGAGCTCCTGCCGCGCGCGGTGGCCGGATCGACCTCGGCCTCGCAGGCTGCGGTGGTCGGCGGACCGGCACTCGGCGGACTTTTGATCGGCTTAAGCCCGACCTTGGTCTTTGCCGTCTGCGCGGTCATCTGGCTATCGGCCGGCGTGGCCATGCTCGGCATCACCGTCGAACGAATTATCCCGCCTCGGACGCCGGTCAATCTGAAGACGATGTTTAGCGGCGTCAGCTTCATCGTTCATCATAAGGTCCTGCTTGGGGCGGTGCTGCTCGATCTGTTTTCCGTGCTGTTCGGCAATGCCACCGCCGTGCTGCCGATCTTCGCCCGCGATATTTTCGCTGCCGGCCCGCTCGGCTTTGGGCTATTGCGCGCAGCGCCCGCCGCCGGCGCCATCATGACCGCGCTGACGTTGGCGCGATGGCCGATCCGGGCCCGGCTTGGCCACATGATGTTTTCAGGGGTAGGCATATTCGGGATAGGCACCATTATGCTGGGTTTGGCGCCGAACTTTGCCCTGGCTGCCGTGGCGCTGTTTATCGTCGGGGCTGCCGATTCCATCAGCGTCGTGATCCGCCAAACCATGGTGCAAATTCGCACGCCCGATGCGATGCGCGGCCGCGTCTATGCGGTGAACTCGCTGGTCACGATCACCTCGAACCAACTCGGCGATTTCCGCGCCGGCACCATGGCCGCCGTGTTCGGCACCGTTCCCTCGGTGTTGATTGGTGGTTGCAGCATTATCTTTATCGTCCTGATTTCGACCAAGATTTTTCGCGAGCTGTATGATGCCGACCGCTACCAAGAGGAGCGGCTTTGATGCCGCGCCGCGCCACCTTTCGGCAACGCCGCGGCTGCGGCATCATGGCGGCGCCGGCCGCCGAAGAGCAAAGGACCATTTATGCGACTGCTCATGATGATTAGCCTCGCCGCGGCGATCGCCGCGACCGCCGTGCCGGCGCGGGCGGCCGCACCCTGCGGCGGCGATTTCAACACCTGGCTTGCGGGGGTGAAGCAGGAGGCCGCGGCCGACGGCATCTCGCAGCGCACGATCCAGTCGGCGCTGGCGGGCGTCACCTACGATCCGACCATCATTGCGCGCGACCACGCCCAAGGCGTTTTCAAGCAGAGCTTCGAGCAGTTCTCCGGGCGCATGGTGCCGCCGCGGCTCGCCCGCGCCCGGCAGAAAATGCTGGTCTACGCCTCGCTATTGGGCCGCATCCAGCAGCAATACGGCGTGCCCGGCGGCGTCATCGTCGCCATCTGGGGCCTGGAAACCGATTTCGGCGCCGATACCGGGCATTTTTCGACCATCCGTTCTTTGGCGACGCTCGCCTTCGATTGCCGGCGGCCGGACAAGTTCCGCGGCGAATTGATTGCCGCGTTGCGCATCGTCGATCGCGGCGACATGGCGCCGTCCGCCATGCGCGGCGCCTGGGCCGGCGAGATCGGCCAGACCCAGTTCCTGCCGTCGTCGTATTTGAAATTCGCCGTCGATTACGACGGCAACGGCCGCCGCGATCTCATTCACGACGTGCCCGACGTGCTCGCCTCGACCGCCAATTATCTGAAAGGCTACGGCTGGCAGGCCGGCCAGCCGTGGGGCGAAGGCACCGCTAATTTCCAGGTGCTGCTGCAGTGGAACGCGTCGGAAGTCTATACCAAGACCGTCGCCTATTTCGGGCAGCTCCTCGAACAGGGGCAATAGAACGAAGCTTCAGCTTCCGAGCCAGCGTTCGAGGAAAACCTTGAGCCAGGCGCGTGCCGAGTAATCGTAGACCGCACGGTCGGTGAAATGCTCGTGACGCGGTTTGGCGCCGGGCAGTTCCATGCGGTCGTGGCCGCGCGTGGTCCATTTGTGCATCATGGCGTGGGTGACGTCGGGGTGAAATTGCAGGGCGAAGCTGCGCCTGGAGCGGATCGCCTGCACTTCGAAAGTATCGCCCTCGGCCAGAAGTTCGGCGCCCGCCGGCAGGTCGAAGCCTTCGCGGTGCCATTGGTAAACGCATTCCGGCCAGGGCTCGACCAGCGCAAGCCCCGCGGCGGTCGGCCGGATCGGGTAGTAGCCGATCTCGGCGCGGCCTTGCGGATGCCGAAAGACTTTGCCGCCGAGATGGTTGGCGAACATCTGGGCGCCGAGGCAGATGCCGAGAAACGGCTTGTTCTCGTTGAGCGGCACGCCGATCCAGTCGGTCTCGCGGCGAATGAATTCGTCCGGATCGTTGGCGCTCATCGGACCGCCGAAGATGATGGCGCCGGCATGTTCGTCGAGCGTCGGCGGCAGTGGATCGTCGAAGCGCGGCCGGCGCACGTCGAGCGGATAGCCGAGAGCGCGCAGCGCATTGCCGATTCTGCCCGGGGTCGAATGCTCTTGGTGCAGGACAATCAGAATCGGCTGTTGCATGACGCCGGCGATTCGCTCGTCTTTTTAATTCGTAACCTCTCGATCAAGGCAAGCAAGAGGCCAAGCAAGAGGCCAAGCAAGAGACCAAGCAAGAGCCCAAGCAAAGCGCGCGCCAAAACCCGCGCGAAGCGCCTTAGCTGCCAGCGCCCGAGCGCTGGTCGACGGCTGCCAGCAACAGCGCCCTGGGCATAAAGCGCATCAGCGCCACGGCCAGTTTGTTGCCGGTGCCGGCGATAGCGACGCGCTCGCCGCGCATCAGCGCGCCATAACCGATCCGCGCCACCTGCAAGGCCGGCACTTCGATGAGCTTCGAGGCGCTTGGCAGGATCATGCCGGAGCGCGCCTGGAATTCGGTTTGCACCGGCCCGGGACAGAGCGCGGTCACCCGGATGCCGCGGCCGGCGAGTTCGCGATGCAACGCCTCGCTGAACGACAGCACATAAGCTTTGCTGGCGTAATACACCGCCATCCCTGGGCCGGGCAGGAAGGCGGCGATCGAAGCGACATTGAGAATGCCGCCGCGATGGCGCGCCAGGCTGTCGACAAAACACAGCGACAATTCGGTGAGCGCGCGGATATTGAGGTCGATCATGGCGAGCTGCTCATCGCGGGGCAGGTCCGCGGCGCGGCCGCTTAAACCGAAACCGGCATTATTCACCACATAGGCGGGCTCGAGGCCGCGCGCCGAGAGTTCGGCGGCAAGGCTCGCTGCGGCATCGCGGCTTTCGAGGTCGAGCGCCAGCACGGTTGGCCGCGGCTTGCCGGAGCCGGCGATCTCGCCGGCCAGCGCGTCGAGCCGGTCTTGGCGGCGCGCCACCAAAACGAGATCGTGATTATTTTCGGCAAAAACGCGCGCCAGATCGGCGCCGATGCCGGACGAAGCGCCGGTGATGAGCGCGACCGGCGTCACGCGCCGCCGGCCTTTTCTGTCTGGCCGTCGAGCTCCGTGTCCTCGCCGCCGACGCGGCGGCGCAACGCGATGCGCTCCTGCGGCGATATGCCGAGCAAGTCCGCGGCGCGCCACAACAGATTATCCTCGAGCTCGTCGCGGCGGCCGTCGGCATAGACGATCTGCCACATCATCTCGACGATGCGGGCGCGGCCGCTCTCGTTAAGCGCGCGGTTGAGCGAATGGGTAAAGTGATAAAGGTCGACGGATTCCTGCTCGGCCGCCGTCGCCTTGACGATCAATTCTTCGGTCGCGGCGTCGTCAAGCGTGAAGGCTTGCTTGAGCAGGGCATGAAGCTCGGCGCTTTCGCTGTCGGTCATGGCGCCGTCGATGGTGGCGGCATGCACCAGGAGCGCCGCCGCGGCGAGCCGGTAATCGTCCTCGCCGAACTGGCTCGGATGCTTGCCGCCGTCGACAAAGTCGGAAATGAAGCTTTTAAAGGCGTCGAACATCAATTTTCCTGCCAGCCCGGATTGTGAAGTCCCGGTCTCATATCGCGACGACGGCTGCGGTGTTCAAGCGGTCTTCACGCCGCAGTGCCGGACCTCCCGGCCCTAAGCGGAGCGATGGTCTCTCCGATCCACAATGTCAAACAGCGTACGCCATCTCCTTCCCGCCCCGCGATAGCGGGGAGGGGGGCATAGGCGGCCTTCGGCCGCCGTTCTTGACGTAAAGAACGCCGACCCAAAGCGTCGGCTATGGCGAAGCGCGGTGGGCGGGGCGCGGGCATCGACGAATCTCTTGCGACGAAAGAGAAACGTCGAGTCAGACGCCCCCTCCACCGCCCTTCGCTTGCTGCGCAAGCTACGGTCGGTCCCCCTCCCCCGCTTTCGCGGGGGCGGATGCAACAAGCCACCGATGTTCGTTTCACGCCGTCATTGCGAGGAGCCAACGGGTCCGCGCGAAGCGCGCGGCCCGATGACAGGCTCCGCGACGAAGCCATCCAGCAGCGGAATTTCAGACCGGATCGCTTCCCTTTGCTTCGCTCCGCTCGCAATGACCAAAATTAAAAAAGAAGGAAGTGGACCGCCGGCAGACGCACTGCGGTCAAAACCGGACCGCAGAGAGAACCTGTA
>DATAWA010000150.1:0-2171 GCA_036267435.1 Xanthobacteraceae bacterium
GATTTCGCGTTGTTGAAAAACTTCGACTGGTACGGCTTGCTCAGCATGGCGGGCTTTCTCGGCGCGCTCGAATATGTCCTCGAGGAAGGACCGCGCTACGAATGGTTCGACGACAATACGATTTTCGCCGTCGCCATCGTCTCCGGCGTGTCGGCGGTGATCTTCTTCGCCCGGGTGCTTACGGCGCGGGCGCCGATCGTCGACCTGCGTGCCTTCGCCAACCGGAATTTCGCCGTCGGCAGCCTGTTTTCCTTCGTGCTCGGCATCGGCCTCTACGGCCTGACTTATCTGTTCCCGGTCTATCTGGCGCAGGTGCGCGGCTACGACGCGCTGATGATCGGAGACACCATGTTCGTCTCCGGCCTGGTGATGTTCATGACGGCGCCGGTCGCCGGGCAACTCGTCGAGCGCTTCGATCCGCGCTTCGTGCTGATTGCCGGATTCGTGTTTTTCGCCATCGGCACCTGGCAGATGACTTATGTCACCTCGGATTGGGATTTTTGGGAGCTGCTCTGGCCGCAGGTGTTCCGCGGCGTCGGCCTGATGTTTGCGATCATCCCGGTGACCAACACCGCACTCGGTACGCTGCCGGTGGAGCGGGTCAAGAACGCTTCGGGCCTGTTCAATCTAATGCGCAATCTCGGCGGCGCCATCGGGCTCGCCGCGATCAACACTTGGTTCAACGATCGCATGGATTTGCATTTGCAGCGCCTGCATGAAGCGGTCAATAGCTCCAACATTGCGGCCACCGAATTGCTGTCGCAGCTTGCTTCCCGCTTCCACGGTTCCGACGGCAAGATGCAGGCGCTGGCCGAGCTGATGAAGATCGTGCGGCTGCAGGCTGCGGTGATGAGCTATGCCGACGTCTTTCTGATGCTCACTGTGCTGTTTCTGGTGCTCGCCGCGTTCGGCCTGCTGATGAAGCGGCCGCAGGCGCCCGCCGGCGCTGCCGCGGGACACTGACGGCGCCGCGCTTTTGCCGCCGGCTGAAAATCCGCTAAACTTCACGCATGCGCAGAGATGCCGATCCCACACCTTGGAATACCGCCCGCGCGATGGCCTTCGGCGCCGCGATCGGCGCGGTCGCCGCCGGGTTCAAATTGCTGGCGCCTTGGAACGCAACTCTCGGCGTCGCCGCGATGGCTCGCGAGATTGTCGGCGCGGCGCTGGCCTTCGCGCTGTTGTGCGGGCTTGCCGCGGCGGCCCGCAATTTCGCCGTCGGCCGGCTGATCGGACCAAAAGCGCGATAGGATAAAAAACGGACCGAGTAGCAACCCATTAATGTTACTAAATAATTTAGAGATCACCGCAGGGCCTTTTAAACCAATTTCTCCCGCCGTTTCCATAAAGTTGCGCCCAACACGCGCAACGATCGTGGATGGTTCATGCGTCCGGTCCCGGCGATTTTGCTGGCTGCTGCATTCACGGCGTCGCCCGCGCTCGCCCAGCGCGCGCCGGAAATCGTCATTCCCGGTAAGCCGGGTGTCCCGGTTTACATCAACGGCATCGATGCCTCGTGGGGCGTCGTCGAGGGCGATTTCGGCCTTGACCGTCCGGGCATGGTGACGCCGACGGTGGTGTGGCGGCCGCTCCTTGTTGACGTGCCATCCCGCGCTGCTCTCGGTTACCATCCGACGACCGGCAGACGCCCGGGCTATGGCCGGCTTGAAATTGTACCGCCGCCGGATCGCCCGCTGCCGCCGCCGGCGCCGACCTATTACCGCAGCTGGTCGAGCGGATCGGGTGCGGGGCCGGTCACCGAATACGCCCCGTATTACGGGCCTGCCGCCGTCGGCGGCAACAATTTCGGCCATCGCCGGCCTTCGCCAAAAGCTCCGGGTCCGAAAGGGCCCGGCGGTCCACCGCATAAGGGGCCATAGGTCAATCGGTCACTCGTCTGCAGGCCGCGTATCAAACCTGCTCCAACCGCCCCGCATGGGGTCAAACTCGGGAAGCAAGTCTCAGTAAGGAGTGTCATGTCTTTTCATCGGGTCCTCGTTGTGGCTGTCGCCACATTGTTCTCAGTCGGCATGACGTCGATTGCGTCTGCCTCCTGTTGCGGCTGGGGCTATTCGGCTCCGGTCGCTTACGCCCCTGTGGCGCCGGCCGGGTACGGCGGTTGCGGAGCCTGCGGCGCGCCGACGGCGGCCGCCGTGTATGCGCAGCCCGTC